>CAJXXT010000005.1 GCA_913063495.1 uncultured Gammaproteobacteria bacterium
ATGCCCGCTGGTTTTACGCAAACACTATTCGATAAAAAGTATAACTGGTGCTTTAATTCAGCACCGGAAGCTCAATTGAATGGTAGGGGAATCTATTGCCCAAGAGGCAAGGTTGTTGGCGGGTCAAGTATGATCAACGGCATGATCCACTCCATTGGACAGCAAGAAGATTATAATGGCTGGCTAAAAGAGGGGTTTTCCCTTTCCGATAGCCAAGGGGTTATGTCAAAGTTCGATGAATTATTTCCCGAAGGCGATGGGATCACTAGAGCCCAGCCTCACCCCTTAGAGTCCGTATTCTTGTCTGCATGTAAAGAATCTGGTTTACCCTATTCGGATAAATTGCATGAGTCTCAGAGTATCAGCTCCGCTGGGCCTTATTATCATACAACGAAGAACGGCAGACGGAACGGTGTCACGTCAATTTTGCCCGTTCTTCGTGAACGAAAAAACGTTGTATTGTTAACGCATACCCACATCGACAAACTGCAGATTAAAAATGATAGGGTTGTTCAAGTTAATGCGATCTACCGTGGAAATAAAACGCGTAATATTAAAGTAACAGGTGAGTTGATTCTCAGCTTGGGGGCTATTGGATCACCCGCAGTACTTCAGCGATCGGGAATTGGCTCTCATGATACGTTGAAGAAAGCAGGTGTTGAAACAGTAATCGACTTGCCTACTGGCGAGAATCTTCAAGATCACCTGCTTATTAAAAGAACCTATAAACTTTCAGGCATGCGTACCTATAATAGCGATGCTTCCGGAGTGTCTCTAGCGAAAACGTTGTGGGACTATTCGGTTAATCGAAAAGGGCCATTGATAGGAGGCGCCTCGAGCTTAGGTGCGTTTATTTCAGTCGGTGACCAGGAGCTTCCTGACACCCAGGTGTTCTTCTCTTATGGTAGTGGAAAAAATTCTACTAAAGCCCTCGTCGTTGATTCTTTCGACGCAATAACCATTGGGACTTACCAACTAAGGCCTGAAAGCCGAGGCAGCGTTTCCATTAGCTCACCGGATCCCATGACATCTCCTGTTATTCATTATAACTATCTGTCTACAGAGAATGATTGGAGTATGTCTAGAAAAGGCCTGGAGTTTCAAGAGTCATTAATGGCTCGTAGCGCTTTTACACCCTTTAACCCAGAAGCCGTCGTTAATAATCTTAGTCATGAAGATTATATTCGTCAGTTTGCTGACACCGCACATCACCCCGTGGGCACCTGTACTGTAGGTAAAAATGGTGTTGTGGACGGTGACTTGAGGGTGAAAGGGCTTAAAAACCTTCGTATCGCTGATGCATCAATAATTCCTCGGATTATTTCTGGTAATACACAAGCGATCAGTGCGGTTATTGGGAATCTACTCGGAGACGAAATGTTATCAAGGAGTCAACATGTTTAAGAATCTCGATTATGAATGGGCGACGTTTATCATGCGCCATCGGTGTACAACAAATTTCTTTTACCACTTTTTATCGGTAGTACTATTTTGGGCTGGCCCAATTCTTTATTTCGCGACGTCTAATATATACTACTGGATTCTGTTTTTTATCTCCGGAGCCGTTGGTGGTATAGGCCATATAATTGGCACCGATCCTGGAATAAATTTTCGAGAAGCAACAAGCTCACCAACTGCAGCGTTAATGGCTAGCTACATGGTTATACGCGTAATGGTAGGTAAGTATGCAAAAGATAAAAAGTGGGCTGAGGAATTTTTCGAAAATTCAGAACACAATTCTCCGATAAAGTCTTGATTTAGGGCTTAGTTAATACAATTTCAGTTGGGAGCAATAAGCACTGTGATATCAAAGTACGTAGCAAGCTGGGTGATGAATCACCGAATCACCAGTATTATATTTGTAGTTATAGCGTCTCTCGTAATGGGATATGGCGGTGCTAATGCTGAGTTCTCAGCCAATCAAAGGGATTCCTTTAAATCGACAGATGCCAATCTGCTTAAATTAATCTCCATTGAAGAAGAATTTTCCAGCGAGAAAACGATCTATATACTTCTTGAGCCGGAAAATAAGGATATATTTAGCCCTAGAAATCTAGAAGCGATCCAGTCTGTTACAGACTTTGGGTGGAAAGTGCCCTTTTCACAACGGGTGGAATCTATTACGAATCATCTCTATACCCAAGTGGTGGGCGATGATTTGTCTGTTGAGCATCTGATTGATGGCGAGCTGACTGCTAGCGAAGTGCTAAAGCGAAAAGAGTACGCCCTAAAAAAATCGGGGGTTCGAGATTACCTCATTGCAAGGGAAGGAGATCTTGCCCTTGTGTCTATCACCCTAAATTTGCCAGACGATAGTGCACAAGCCGCCGCTAACACCGTTAAGTTTGTTAAAGATAAGGTCAATTCACTCAAAAAAGAATATCCAGAAATTCGTTTTCGTACCTTGGGATCCGTGGTAATGGAAGTGTCCATGCCTGAAATAGTACAGACTGACTCTGAGACCGTTATCCCAATCGCCATGTTGATTGTATTTGTCTTTATGGCCTTGGTATTACGTGATGTGGTTGGGAATATAGCCGCGATGATTACCTGTTCACTCGCAATTATTGCAGGTATGGGCGCAGTGTTATGGACAGGGGTAAAGCTCTCTCCGATTCTTATGAATACACCCGCAGTTATCATTATTCTTGCGATGGCTGACTGTATTCATTTGGTCGTCAATTACTCTCAAGGCTTATCGCAAGGCCTAGATAAAAAAGCGGCATTACAAAAAAGTATTGAAATTAACTTTCAACCCATTGTTTTTACCAGCTTAACGACAGCGATGAGTTTTCTTGCCCTTAATTTTTCAGAATCGCCACCGTTTGCTCATATGGGCAATGCGGCTGCGGTAGGTATTGTCTTCGCAATGATTGCCTCGCTGACTTTTCTTCCCTCTATTATCTATTATCTTCCATCAAAAGCAGCTGGTGTTGCGCATATGCCAAAGTTGGGAGGCCTCGTAGACCTATATACAAAACAGGGCGCCAAAATAGTCATTGCCTTTTTTATCGTTGTTATCAGTCTTGCGACATTAATTCCCAATAACACATTAGACGACAATTTTGTTGAATGGTTTGATGAGGAGCTTGAATTTCGACAAGACTTTGATCTGTTAACCAACAAAATTGGTGGTTCTGTCGTCATCAATATCAGTATCCCCGGAAAGGCTGAGGGAGGAGTACTAGAGCCAGAGTATCTCCAGTTATTAGAGGGGTTAGATCAGTTACTCAAAAAACAGCCTGAACTCATGTTTACAAGCTCGTTATTAGAAGTCATGAAAACTCTGAATCAGAATATGCATGGTGATGACCCCGCGTGGTTTAAATCACCAGAAAATCGAGAGTTAGCGTCTCAATATTTATTGATGTATGAGTTGTCACTTCCCTTTGGTCAGGGGCTCGATAACCTTATTAATCACGATCGTTCAAAAAGTCGCGTCGTGGCAGTCTTTGGTAAACTCACGGATAAAAGCCTTATCGCTCTAGAGTCGTCGTTGCAAACGTGGTTAGACGAAAGAAAGATAGTCGATCAACCTATTGTGATAGGCAGTTCCAATATCGCGTTTGCACACATGCAGTACGCGAATATTAAAAAATTGTCTGAGGGTTTTGTGTTGGCGTTGGTGAGCATCTCTATGTTACTAATATTCCTATTTCGCTCCTTCTCTTTAGGTGTTGTGAGCATAATACCCAATCTAATACCAGCTGTTATGGCATTTGGGATATGGGCATTGATTAATAGCAAAGTTGGTTTTGGCGTATCGATTGGTATTACCGTAACGTTAGGAATCGTGGTTGATGATACCATTCACTTCCTTTCAAAATATCAGTATGCGAAAAAGCATCTGTCGCTCTCTAATGTTGAGTGTGTTCGATATGCCTTGGATACCGTCGGTGTCGCTATGATCTTAACAACATCAATGATGGCCATTGCATTTGGCGCCATGTTGTTTTCTAACTTTACACCGAATCAAGATATCGCGTTAATAACGATCATAACCGTGGTGTGTGCTCTTTTTGTTGATTTGATCTTACTCCCGGTTATTTTGTTGAAGGTTTTTTCCGATAAGGTTGATGCTGCCGAACCGGTAGTAACAACATCACCAACCTTAGAGGAACAAACATGCTAAGCCAACTTGAACAAGTATTGGTAATGATAGCGATGGGTGCCCTTATGATAGGTATGGGCACCACACTGGATTGGAAATCTTTTCGAACGATTAGCAGAAAACCGAAACAGCTTATGATGGGTGTGTTGATGCAGTTCGGGGTAATGCCTCTACTGGCCTGGACACTGGCAATGTTATTGTCCCTCTCACCAGAGGCTTCTTTAGCCTTGGTGTTGGTGGGTTGTACGCCTGGCGGCTCATCTTCGAATATGTATACCTGGTTCGCCAAGGGTGATGTGCCTTTGAGTTTATCCATGACGATGTTTTCTACGGTTCTCGCAGTTCTCCTAATGCCTATGTTAGTTACCTTTTATAGCGGCCAGCTATCTTTGGGGGATCTAGTGGTACCATGGAAGCAAATAATGGGTTCCCTGTTTTTTGTGTTAATCCCGGTAGGGTTCGGTTTGCTTTTAAAAGCCAAAGGTGTGAAACATCTTGTTCGGATTCAACAAGGGGGTTCAATTCTTGGGTTGTCAGCGGTTTTCCTAATGTTAGCAAGCTGGTTGCCAAACATGATTGAACAGATAATGAATGAATATTCTCCGGAATATCTCGCAGTATTTCTATTAGGTAATTTGGGTTTTTTACTGGGTTATAGTTTGTCTCGAACTTTCGGATTCCCTCCCAGAATTGCCCGAACGATTTCATTGGAGACAGGCCTGCAAAATACACTGCTGACATTCAGCATAATGACACTTAGTTTTTCTCCTGTTTTTGTAGAGAAGGTAGGCTGGGTTCCTCTAATGTACGGTGCTTGTATTATGGGAATTGGGTTATTTTGGGTGGTTGTTTTTCGGCGTCTAGCCCGCAAAGAGCTGTTGAAAAAAACCAATTTAGAAAATGAAGGTGCTGGAGCACTTAACTGATGACATTTGCATCCACATTAAAGACCAAATACCAATTGGAGTTAACATAATGTCAAATGACATAAACACCCTTAAATTTGATGACTTGAAATGGATTCAGGCATCTAAAACAGAGGGCGATAATGGCGTGGTTGTAGAAGTTGCAGATGTAAAAGGCTTCGATCTAAGAGCTATACGTGCTACTTCAACCTATGATGTCACTGCCGAACAGCTTCGTGCTCGAATCATGGATATGGACAACTTTACCAAGTGGGTAAATAGTGCTGTGAAAGCAGAAGTAATTCACAAAATCGCTGATAATATTCAGGCCGTTTATTGTGAGCATCATGCGCCATGGCCGGTAAAAAACAGGGATGGTGTTATCATTCAGCATGCTGTTCGATTAGACGAAAAAACGATTTGCGTTAATCTTTATGCCAATAACGACCTAGCAAAAGAGAAAAAGGGTTTGGTACGCGTTGAATATGTACAGGGAGCTTGGATATTAGAGGATATCGGTAATGGCAAGACGAAGCTTACCTACCAAGTTCATTCAGACCCAAATGGAAATATACCCGATTGGCTTATTAATAGCATGATAAGCGAAGCGCCAACATCAACGCTAACTAACCTTCATAAAGTTGATTTCAGTATTTACCCTCCTGAGAACCGCGACCTCGACTTATCTGTCAGCTAATCGTTCATGGAGAGCATAATGAAAAATACAATCACACAAAGAAAAGGGTACTTATTTGCGCTCGGTGCTGTGCTTATCTGGACGGGTTTCATTGTGGTATCTCGCCTTGGTGGCATAAGCCAACTCTTACCGAATGACGTAATCGCAATACGCTACGCCACCTGTGCCGTACTATTATTGCCTGTTTGGTGGTTTAAATTTCGATTTAACATACTTAACCCAAAAATAATTTGTACCAGTCTTATTGGCGGCATTGCCTACGCCAGTTGTGCTTTTAGAGGCTTTGAACTCGCCCCTGCATCCCACGCTGCAGTTCTATTGCCTGGCCTTATGCCACTTTTTATTACATTACTATCCCGCTTTATTTTTAAAGATAAAATTAAGCGCTCTAGTTGGATTGGGGTGGGCGTTATCACTCTCGGTGTGCTTGCTCTGCTAGGTCAAAACCAATCGTCAAATACAGCAAGCGCTGTCGGCACCGGTCAGCTTTGGCTAATTTTCGCTGCTTTTTTCTGGGCTCTATTCTCTGTTTTAGTGAAACACTGGAAAATATCACCGTGGGAAGCAACGATCAGCCTTGCCCTCGTCTCCTCAGTGATTTATTTGCCAATCTATCTCGTCGCCCTGTCTAGCAATATCAGCCTTTCGTTGTGGAAAGATGTACTTACTCAGGCGTTTTACCAAGGTTTTCTAGCAACGATTATTCAAATGTTACTGTACGTCCGCGCAGTACACATCATTGGCCCCACCTCCGTAGGCACCATGATGGCAGCAGTCCCTATACTTGCTAGCATATCAGCGATCATTTTCTTGAATGAGCCATCCAGTGTTTTTCTCGCTACAGGTGTTGTTTTAGTCAGTATCGGTAGCTGGATAAGCCACGCGTCACCTCGTATTAACCAGAAACCACGTGAAGAGTTAGTGGCATCATTAAGCGACAAATAAGCACGTTAGTCACAAAAAATACCTCCTACCCCCTTGCTAACCCCTCATTCCTGGCACACAATCAATAGAACTTGCGAGTTCCATTGATTGTATTACGCCTTGATAGAGGGGAACAGAATGACAATAACCGCCCAAGCGACTGCCCAACCCGTCAATCCAGAAAATCAGCCACCAAGATATCTTTGTACGATACCTGGGGATGGCGGCAAACCTCTGATCGGTTATACCCTCGAGTTTATGAAAGACCCTATTGATATGTTGCATAAACGCTATCAGCGTTATGGCGAAATATCCTGGGTTAACGTGTTTGGCATCCGCATGGTTCAAATGATTGGGCCCGACGCAACACAATTTGTGTTTATGAATAAAGACAACATATTTTCTAACAACCAAGGTTGGGACTTCTTTATTGGTAAGTTTTTCCACCGCGGTATTATGTTATTAGATTTCGAGGAGCACCGCTGGCATCGCCGCATCATGCAACAGGCATTTAACAAACCCGTATTAAAAGCGTACATTCAACGCATGAACCCGCAGATTGAACGAGGCATACAAAAACTAAGCCATAAGAAAAAACTCAACGTACTTCCCACCATAAAACAGCTAACCCTCGACCTGGCGACCGATGTATTTATGGGAGGCAAGTTAGGCAAAGAAAACGACAAGATCAACCACGCCTTTATTCATACAGTAAAAGCCGGTACCGCAGTAATTCGAAAGCCTGTCCCAGGATTACGCTGGAAAAAAGGCCTAGATAGCAGAAAGGTATTAGAAGACTTTTTCTATGCCAGAATTGCAGAAAAACGTAAAAGCCAAGAAGATGACATGTTCTCTGTATTATGCCGCGCAGAAACCGAAGATGGTGATCGGTTCACCGATGATGACATCGTGAATCATATGATATTTTTAATGATGGCAGCTCACGATACATCCACCATCACTCTCTCTACTATGTTTTATCACCTTGCCAAGAATCCAGAGTGGCAGGAGAAAGTTCGCGAAGAAAGCCGTGCGCTAGGAAAAGAGTGTCTAGATTACGATGATCTCGACAAAATGACAGCAATCTCATTAGTCATGAAAGAATCATTACGCATGTGCCCGCCCGTCCCCTCTATTCCAAGAAAAACCGTTAAAGATTGTGAGTTCAAAGGATTTAAAATTCCTAAAGGCTCCATGATCAATATCTTTCCATACTTTAACGGATATATGGAAGACTACTGGAAAGATCCAGAAACATTCGATCCTGAGCGTTTTTCCAATGATCGTAGAGAAGACAAAGTACACCCTTACGCTTGGGCACCTTTTGGCGGCGGCGCACACAAGTGCATAGGTTTGCACTTTGCAGATCTACAAGTAAAAGCCATCATGCATCAGGTTGTATTAAACTATCGCTGGTCCGTTGATGAAAACTACGAAATGCCGATTGATACTACCAGTTTGCCAGTGCCCAAAGACGGCCTGCCGGTTACGTGGGAGAAGATAAATTTTTAATCTTTGGTAAATACAATATCACCGTAATAACTTTCAGCGGAGGACGATGAATTATCGGTATCACTCATAATCGCGACAACATCAATATACCGCACATCGTCTCCAAATGAGCGCTTAAAATCTTCCCGCACATTCCTCTTCTCGCGATACCAATGCTGTATCGCATCACTCTTTGATCGTAGCGCTATCATTTTTGAATGTTTCGGCGCAAATGCGTTATCCCAACGAACACCTTTTCCCACCCCATTGGCCCACACATAATTTAATGCCATGGTATTCCACGCAAAAAAACCACCATCCACAATGACATATACTCGTGCAGCGTAATCATCTTGCTCTTTATTCCTTTCATTCTGAACCGGAATACGTTTTGCCACTTTCCAGCGCCACTGTAAAAAAGGCGTCTTTTTTAAATCAACGCGTATTTTTTTTACTAAACCAGATGCACTGTTATTACTAATGGCTTTTAATACCGTTACAGCATTGCCGGTATCTTTTAATTCCTCTACAAGGTTATAACGTGTTTCTCCAGAAAAAACTTTCAACTCCCAGTCAGCCAATTCATTCTCACCAAAATTCCCTACAACGACATGTTCCACCGCATCTTCAGTACCCGCCCACAAGGAAGTACAGATAGAGACACTCAAAAATACACTCAGTAATATTAAACATGTTCTACTTAGAAAACCCAAAAGTATTTCTCCCACATTACCGTGTTTTTAATTTTCGTCATAGGTCTTACATAGATCAATCCAACGCTCTATTGCTGAACTTTGATATTTTTGTTTATGTAATACAAAATAAAAATGGCGCTTTAGGTTTAATTGAGGCGCTATCAGCTTGACAAGAGAACCTCGCTCGAATGCATCTTCTAATGCCACTTTTGATATACAGCCAATACCTAAATCAGCCTCTACCGCACGCTTAATTGCCTCTGTATGCTGTAGCTCCAATGTAATATTAAGCGATGGCAACAATCCATGCATCGCCCTATCAAAAGCCTGTCGTGTACCAGAACCCGCCTCACGAAGAATCCAGTTTGCGCTTAACACGTCCTTCTTTGTGAGTTTTTTCTTATCGGCATAAGGATGAGAGGGAGAGCAAAACAATACGAGTTCGTCATCACACCAGGGTAAAACATCAATATCTGGATGCTGCCACTCCCCCTCTATAAGGCCAATATCAAGTTCAAAATTAAGCACTTTTTGTGTTATCGACTCTGTGTTGGCTACTTCTAACCCGACTTTATCACCAGGGTATTGAGCCATATAACGCGCCATAATCCCTACTGCCAAATAATTCCCTATGGTTAACGTCGCTCCAACACTCAAATCGCCTCCTCCCGTATTACGGGCAAAACGCCGCTCTAACTCAGAAGCCTGTTGTAATAACGCCTCCGCCTGGGGCCTAACCCCCTTTCCCAATGCATTTAACTGTAGTTTTTTTCCCACCCTGTCAAACAACTGCATATCAAAGTGGGCCTCAAGCTCACTCAATGCGCTGCTCGCAGCGGACTGGGACATATGAAGGCTAATGGCTGCCTTGGTTATGTTTTCTTCATGAGCGGTGGCAAGGAACACCTCTAACTGCCTTAGGCTGAAGCGCATATTATTCTCTTTTAAACAAACCGTTATCGAAAATACCGATTATATATATCAATTTAACCCGCTTTACCGATAGGTTAGCGTTCCGTTAAAGTACTTGCAACCACTAATAAGGAGCAAACGATCATGGCAAGTTTCATTAAAGAGCACGTTACCAGCATTACCCATTGGAACGATACGTTGTTTAGTTTTACCACTAGCCGTGATCCCTCATTTCGATTTAAGAATGGGCACTTCATTATGATGGGGCTGGAACTTGAGGGACGCCCCCTGATGCGTGCGTACAGCATTGCCAGCGCAAACTATGAAGACGAGCTAGAGTTCTTCAGTATCAAAGTACAGGATGGTCCTCTGACATCTAAGCTACAAAAAATCGAAGTAGGTGATGAAATTCTACTAAGTAAAAAGCCGACAGGTACATTACTGCAAGAAAACTTATTACCCGGTAAGAACCTTTATCTACTCAGTACAGGCACCGGATTAGCGCCTTTTCTGAGTATTATTAAAGACCCAGAAGTTTACGAGCAATATGAACATATTATTCTTGTTCATGGC
This sequence comes from uncultured Gammaproteobacteria bacterium, assembly GCA_913063495.1. Lineage (GTDB taxonomy): Bacteria > Pseudomonadota > Gammaproteobacteria > Pseudomonadales > Ketobacteraceae > 42-54-T18. The sequence goes on from CAJXXT010000005.1 coordinate 10,309, forward strand.
GTTCGATATACTTCGGAGTTAGCTTACCAAGACATTATCAATCAAGAGCTTCCGACCAACGAATTCTTTGGAGATGATGTTAAAAACAAATTAATTTATTACCCTTCTGTAACACGAGAGAAATATGTCAATAATGGCCGTGTTACCGATTTAATTACCTCAGGAAAGTTAACGCGTGATATTGGCTTGCCTGCAATAGATAAAGAAAATGACCGATTTATGATTTGTGGCAGCACTGCAATGCTAAAGGACTCTTGTGAGATTTTAGATGCCCTAGGGTTTGAAGAAGCGCGCCAAGGTAACCAAGGACATTATGTGATTGAGAGGGCTTTTGTGGGGTGATCTGTCTGGTGATAGTTGCCTGGAGAAAAATGATCTCCTATACTTTTTGTTCACCTACGGAATACACCAAGGCATAAACAACTGACAGGTTGGTAATGCTAAAAGATAGTCGTAATACGAGAAACATAGGCACCTCAGCACTAGTGGCAGCCATGCTGCCACTAGTGCTTAATAGCGCCTTCGGGTCTAGTAATGACATCGATTACCTTTCTCTGAGTCTTGAAGAACTAATCGAAATAGAAGTGACCACCGCAGGTAAGCAACCCCAAAAAAATCGTGATATTCCTGCCAGCACTGTGCTTATTACCCGAGATGAAATTTCCCGCAAGGGTTACACAAGATTTGAAGAAATCATTGCTAATGTACCCGGCTTTTATGCCATTGATTCACTAGCCTACCTAGGTACGATCTATGGTGTTCGTGGATTTTGGACCGAAGCCGCTCGCAGCATTAAGATATTAATCAATGGTGAAAGCATGGTTGATGATTTCAACAGCCAGTATTCACAAAATGGAGGAGCTGCACCACCGGTAGATGCGATTGAGCGAATTGAGATCATTCGAGGCCCCATGTCGGTGATTTATGGCAGCGGGGCATTTTTCGGAGTCATTAACATCATTACCAATGACCTAGAAAGTGAAGAGCCAAAGGCCAAAACCGTTTTCCGCTATGGCAGTGATAACTTGCGAGAGGCCTACTTTGGATTTAATGGTAATGGGAGTTTCGGCAATGAAAGTACCGGTAATAAGGAAACACCTTTTACGTTTGCATTCAATCTGTCACAAAGTTATTCCGACGGACGAAATGAGCCCATCACCGATTGGGTTAGCGACCCTACCTCTCTAGAAGGCATTTCACCTCAAGATCACCGTACCACCCAAGGAAAATTGGAAAAAGATCACCTCTACTTTGATTTAACTGCCAAGATGGGGAATTGGACTCTAAATAGCATATACGCGCTAGAAGATGATGGCATTTATTTTAATTGGCCATCAGTGGACACTGAAACCAATATTAAGCGAACAATCATTTCATTAACCTACCAAACACTCCTGATAGATAACATTAATCTCAAATTAAAGGGTGGAAGAGCGGATTTTGACGCGATTTTAAATGCTGGCTGGTTTACTGAAGATTACTGGAATCGTGATGTTTTTGCCTCAACAGCGAACTTCTTTGAAGCTGACGTATTCTATGACATCATGAATGGCCTGAACCTTACATTCGGTTACGCCTACCGTAACACTGAAAAATATTTTCAACTGTGGGATTATCCCGCCACAAAAAACCCATTATTTTTTAACGCCACACGCCAATTTGACTCGGGAGACGATAAAGCCGTCCAGGCGCTATATAGCCAAATTGAATATGACCCTAATCAACACGTTAAAGTTGTATTAGGTGCTCGCTGGGAGCAAGAGTCAACCTATAACTTAGTGCATCGATATGCCCCTCATACCGATAACGAGACGATCAACACACGCAGCCATGATGATGATAGCTGGGAGTACACCCCCCGAATCGCATTGATTTATTTTATCAATGCAGAGCACACCTTAAAACTTCTTTATGGTGAAGCGTTAAATAGACCTGGTTTGTTCCAACGGGTAGACAGTTTAACTGAACTAGATAATGAAAAAATTAAAACAACTGAACTCGTTTATATTGGCTCACTGAGTGAGACGTTTTCTACATCGGCAAGTTTTTTTCACAACAAACTTGAGAACCTATCGACCCGCGTGACGTTCTTAATCGACGCTACCACCCGCGGCTCTCGAGTTGATAACATAGGCTCCTATGACACCTACGGTGTGGAATTTGGAGCAACCTGGTTACCCATAGAAACGCTACGAATTGACGTCAATCTAACTCAGCAAGATTCTGAAGACCAACGGCCTGGGTTGGGTCAATTGGAACCCGCATACTCCCCGAAGACCCTTGCCAATTTTAATTTGCTTTATACCCTGAGCCCTCAAATAGACCTATCCTTACTTGGACGTTATGTTGATGAAATGGAAACATTGTGGGTTGAGGATATAAGCACCCTCAATACTGGCGCTCGCCTAGGTACAAAAGCAGATGGCTATGCCCTCTGGAATCTCGCTGCAAGTTGGCGAAGCCCGATGTATGACGGAGATGTTCGGGTGACTTTTACCGTAACAAACCTATTTGATAAAGCTTTCAAATACCCAACTACACCACTAAATGCCTGGGCGGATGCCGGAGTGGCCGGTGAAGGTCGGCGTTTTGATATAAGTGCGAATTATTCTTTTTAGGAGTATCTAAGATAAACAAACCATAAGAAAACCGGGGTTATTCATAAAAGTTAGCTTCTCTTTATACGTAATGATTAATCTGCGTGATCAATCTGCGTAATCAATCTGCATAGTTATTTTGAATAACAACCAGCTCATCTTGGTGTTGAAACACCAGCTCTACGAGTTGTGGGTCAAACTTTACACCGTTCATTTCATCAAAAAAAGCCAAGGTTTTTTCAATAGACCAAGCGCCTTTGTAGCAACGCTTGTTGGTTAACGCGTCAAAAACATCAGCTACGGCGGCTATACGTCCATAAATATGAATATCTGTACCACTTTTACCCCGAGGGTAACCAGAGCCATCCCAGTTTTCATGATGTTCGCCAGCAATAATAGCACCGGCACGTAGTACCTCTAATTCAGATGAAGCAAGAATATCTGCACCTATTTGCGCATGGGTTTGCATAGTCTGCCATTCTTCAGCGGTGAACGTACCTGGTTTATTGAGAATATGATCAGGAATCGCAATTTTACCAATGTCGTGTAATGGCGCCGCTTTATACAAAATCTCGACTTCTCGACTGCTCATATCAATACGTGTAGCAAGATAACGACATATCATCGCCATACGCTTAACATGATTACTAGTTTCTTTAGAGCGGCTTTCGACCGCTTCACTCATACGATAGACCATTTCGCGCTGAGTGACTTCGACCTCCTCAAACATTGACTGATTGTCGAAAGCAACACCTATGTTAGTACCAAATAGCTCCACCAGCTGCTTGTCCAACTCGGTTGAAATATCGATACCTTCTAAAAATAAAACGTTTTTCCGTTCTAAATGAGACTCGTAAACACCGATAAAATAATCATCGCCAAAATGCTGACCTCCGGTTTCAAGTACTGTCTGTAGCTTGTGATCACGATGAGCACTTAATACCGCATCTAAGGGCTTATTTAAAAACTGTTGATAACGTCCTGTTGCTGCCAGCACATTGCTGCCACTTTCCCCATGAGATGCGGCGAAACTGTCAACCTCAGAATATAGAGCACCAGCGTCAATGTGTAATAAAGCACACAACTGCTGCAATGCTCCTTGAGTAAATTCCGATAATGACTGATGAGCAAAGATTTTGTTAGAAGACTGGATAATGGTTTCGAGGCCAAGTTTGTTTTGATATAACGAAACGATGTCCCGATAAGAGCGCAAGCAAGAATATGTCAATGTATATAATTTGTTCGCGGTAAGTTCAGTTTTTTCTTTGTAGTCATTGATATCATAATCAGTAATAACTTCACGTTCAGGCGCCTGTCCTGGTTGTCCTGTACGCAAAACTAAGCGAATATGTTTATCCTTTAGGGATTCCCGAATCCATCGAGCTAAATCTAACCCCGCGTGCTCACTCTCCATAACCACATCAAGCAACGCAATAGCATATTGCGTTGAGCCACTTAACATTACTTTGGCTTCTTCTGCGTCGCAGGCCGAGTGGATGGACAGTTTCTTTCCTGCAAAGGTAAACCCAGTCAGCGCTAGGCGGGTAACAGAGTGCACTTCCGGCTCATCATCAACGACCAACATATGCCACACATTGGCGTTCAAACCCTCTTGATTGTCACTTTTCAGATCACCATCGTCATCATCTTCATCAAAGACCAAAATATCATCGTCTTGTCTCACCTTATCTCCACTATCGTTAGCGTCGTTTTTCGACAAAATAATTGCAAGTAATTCTCATACATCATCATCAAATATTAGACTAGTATTATCCAATATGCATGCATTTTCATCCGCATGGGTGAGGTACTACTCCGTATAGGGCAGGGGGGGTAAAATTTGACGTTTTTTAAATCCGTGAAGAATATTCAGCCCATAAAATCATTGTTTTTCAGTACGTTACTTTTGACATTTCACACGGGGATTGTGAATGCACAACTTGAGCTGTCCTCAGAGGAAATTAAGGCTGCCTACATATTTAATTTTATTCAGTACGTACGATGGCAAAACGAGGACAATCTCTCCGAATTTCGTATAGGTTTTTATGGAGAGAAGAAGTCCTATTGGCAAGCCTTGAAGAGCATGGACAGACGCAAGGTTAGAAAAAAGCCCATCAATATCAACCGATTAACGTCATTAAACAACATATCCGACTTGCGAATTTTGGTGTTGGGCGAGAGCAGAATCAAAGATCTTTCAATCATCACAAAAAAGCTGTCGGGGAAAGAAATTCTGCTAATTACCGACAATTCTCAAGACAAAAAGAACACCATGTTGAATTTTATTTACCCAGATGAAAACCACCTGTCATTCGAGCTCAATCGTTTCAACATAGCATATGAAAAAATTAAAATATCACCTGAGATACTGATACTAGGTGGAACAGAGTTAGATGTCGCCAATGTGCTTAAAGAATTGGAAACTTCATTAAGTGAAAGTCGGTCGCAGTTTATTAAACAAAACGAAAAATTAAATATTCTAAAAACCAAAGTTCAACAACGAGAAAACTTGTTAGAAAAACAACAAAATGTCCTGTCTCAGCAAAAAGAAAAAATCTCGAAACAAAATAAAAAACTGTCCAGTAACAAACACTCATTTGAAAACATGAAAAATGAGCGCTCGATACTATCAGTGGATCTAAAAAACATTCAACGTAAATTCACTGAAAACAGCACAAAATTAGCCAAAATGCAGAAGTTCATCGATAAAAAGCAACAATCAATAAACGATCTTTCTAAACGAATAAACGATCGAAAAAACGAATTATCTCAGCAGGCAAAATTACTTGAATCTCATAAAATGGAAATATCCAACCAAGAGATTGAAATCGATAGACAGTTATCGGCAATAAACAAACAATCCTCCACAATACAAGCACAATCTGAGATATTAACGTTTGCGGTATTTGGTTTTGCGTCAGTATTCTTGTTGATTGTCGTTATTTACGCCAATAACAGAACAAAACAAAAAGCCAATAGAAAACTTAAAGAAAAAAACCAACAGTTGGCTGACGTCAACATTCAACTTAAAAACGCGCAATCTCAACTTGTAGAATCAGAAAAAATGGCAGCATTAGGGGGGTTGGTTGCAGGTATTGCACACGAAATAAATACCCCTCTAGGTGTTGGCGTCACCGCAGCGTCACACCTTTCAAACCAAATATCTGCTTTCAAGAAAGTTTACGACAAAGGGCAGTTAAAACGATCTGCGCTAGAAGACCTATTGGAAAATGCAAAACAATCGACAGATATGCTTTCTCGAAATCTCATGCGCGCAAGTGATTTAATCCGCAATTTTAAGTTAGTTGCCGTTGACCAAAGCAGCGAGAACCGAAGAAAATTTGAATTAACGGAATATTTCGAAGAAATTGACCAAAGTTTACACCCCAAGTTAAAAAAGGGAAAACACAGCGTATCTGTTTTAGCAGATCATGACATCCTCGTTGACACTTACCCTGGAGTCCTTGCTCAAGTAATGACAAACCTGATCATGAACTCCATTATGCATGGGTTTGAAGGTATCACTGGTGGAAAAATTGTCATCCACCTTGCGTTAGAAGATGGAAAGGTTCTCATGCGTTATCAAGATAATGGCGTTGGAATGACGACTGATCAAAAAGCTCATGTATTTGAGCCCTTTTATACCACTAAACGCGCTTCAGGAGGATCAGGCCTAGGTATGTCAATTAGTTATAATCTTATCGTGAATAAGTTAGGAGGCTCTATTCGATGTGTAGACGTACCGGAAGGTGTTTTGTTTTCGATAACGTTCTTACAAGTTGTTGATTAACTAGGTTTTGATCTATTGCAACGTTAGATTTTTGACCCTCTATCACTCAATACAGATTTATCCTCCTCACCACAGTAATGCCCACCCGCTTGAATACAACAACGCTTGATCTAGAATTAAGCCATTGCTTGTAATTAATCGTGTTGTCATAAGTAGCCCCTAATGCAAAACCATTTCCAACCATTACTTTACGTTTATATAACAACCTTAATTTGGCTATTAGCCACTACTACTGTTAGCGCTCAACCGAATAAACAAGGCATCGACCTTTATTCCCTTAATCTTGAAGATTTGGCCAATGTTATGGTCACTACCGCAGGTAAAAAGCCAGAACGCATTACCGACATACCCGCCAGTGTGGTGGTGGTTACTCGAGAGGAGATCGCAAGAAAAGGTTACACCTCATTGGAGGATATACTGCGTCACGTCCCTGGTTTTTATGCGGTAGACACCTGGGCATACCTCGGAACAGCCTTTGGTGTTCGGGGTTATTGGACCGCGGAAGCAAGAAGTATTAAATACCTAATCAATGGTACCGATATGGTAGAGAACTGGAACAACCAGTATTCGCTTCGTCATATTGCGCCGCCCATTGAAACGATTGACCGACTTGAAATTGTCAGAGGCCCAATGTCAGTGGTCTATGGGCATGGCGCTTTTTTTGGTGTCGTAAATATCATCACAAACACGTACAGTCCTGAGGAGTCTGGCACCCACGTATCTTTGCGTTATGGTTCCGACAACCTAAAGCAAGCAACGCTTCGCCTGCAAGTAAACGGGCTTACGGATACCGATGAGCCTTTTAGCGTATCAATCAATGCCGGACAATCTCAAGGGGATGGTCGAGATGAGCCTGTTAACGACATGGTGAGTGATCTATCTTCTTTAGAGGGGCTATTATCTCCTGACGAGCGCACCACTGACCGAAAACTCAGCAGCAACCACACTTACCTGGATACAACAGTAGGTCTAGGCCATTGGCAAATCGACTACGTAAACAAACGCATTGAAGATGGCATGTATTTTTCCCTCCCCTCCAGCGACGAAACCATCAACTACGCCATTAAAAGCGCATTATCGTTAACCTACAAAGGCAATACCAGCGACAATTTTCATTATCAGATTAAAATTGGCAACCAAATTGATAGCTCAGAGGCATTTACCCGCTGGCTTGACCCGACTATCTGGACCTACGATATCGCTAAGGCCGAAGCACGTTATATTGAAATAGACAGTTTTTACTCATACTCAGATAAGCTTGATATTACATTCGGTGCCGCACACCATGACACACAAAAGTATTACCAGTTATGGGATTACCCCGCACTTGGAACAATCTTTAACAATAACGAGCGTAACTTCTTCTCAAATGAGACTCGGGTAATTCAATCGTTTTATAGCCAATTTAAATATAGCCCAACCAAAAAAATTCAACTTGCCTTAGGAGCCAGGCTTGAGCGCGAATCTCGCTACAAATTGAAATTGCGCAGTTTGGCTGACGGTGTTTTAGCGAATAATACTGACGTTTCAGTGGCTGAAAATGCTGATAATGATTGGACAACAATCCCTCGCATCGCATTACTTTATCACCTCAATAAAAATAATACGATTAAGTTCTTATACGGCGAGGCTATCAATCGCCCTGGACTTTTTCAACGGTTAAACACACAAATATTCCTAAAAAATGAAGAGATATATACATCAGAAATAGGTTATATTAGCCAGTTAAACGAAGGTTTTTCATGGACTGCAAATATTTTCTACAATGAATTGAACCGCTTAACGACTCGAGTTTTCGACTCATTAGATCCTAACAATTATACTAGCTTTACTACCAGTGCCGGAAAACTTTCTACGCGAGGTGCTGAGTTGGGTATCATCACAACTCCCGCGGAGCAATGGCGAATTGAATCTAACCTGTCTTTCCAACAAACAACAGATGGCCGTTCGAGTTACAAGAACATTGATCCAGGTTATTCACCCGAGCTTCTGGCATACGTTAGTATTAACTACCAACAAAATGACCAGCTCAGTTTCACCTTAAATGGTTATTACGTAGACGATATGGAGGCTCGGTGGGATGGCCCCCCTGACCCAGCATTAAGTGGGGGCCGAATTGGCGATGGATCCGACAGTTATTCTGTTTGGAGTTTCGCCACAAACTATCGCCAATATCTAAACTCAGGGCAAGAGCTACAGCTACGCCTTGTAGTTTCCAACCTATTGGATACTGACTATCGCCACCCCACAACCGATATCAACCCCTGGGCAGACAAGGGGCTCCCTGGTGAAGGTCGACGCTACGATATTACCGCAAGCTTACAATACTAATACTCAACAATAACTGACTTAGCCTTTAAGGAACCTAAGTACATCAAAACGTGTGCCTTCAGAAGGTGAATTCCTTGCCCCTATAACACTTCATCTATTTGACCCTAGTACTTACAAATACTATGGTTTAACAATCCCCTTTATTTTCCACATCAACCCCGGCAACGCACTTAATGCCCAAGCTCACTTCCTTAATTTGTGTTTTTGTTGCCTATTCCCTGTGTGGTTGGCTCGGAATCCAATATGCTGGCATGGGGGAAAGCTCGCTCACGCTTATCTGGTTACCTTCAGGCATTGGCTTAGCGGCTTGTATTATATTCGGAAATAAAATCTGGCCAGCAATCTGGTTAGGGTCATTTATCGCGAATGCACCTCACCTAATTGATGCCACCAGCCAATTCCCTTACATAAAAGCAGCGTTATTTGGGGGCTTAGCAGCAATCATCAACACAAGAATACAGGCACTATATGCCTACGAACTTTATCAAAAACACGTAGGCTCAACGGGCATCAACTCAGCTCAAAAAGTACTAAATCTGGTATTCAAAATATTTTTACTTCCCAGCATTCTCAATATTGCGCTACTTATCGCGCTTTACAGTGCAGGTGGCTACATAACACTAACGGTTGAAAATATCGCTCTAACCTGGATCTCAGGAGCGCTGGCAGACTTTCACGGGTATTTTGTTATTACCCCTTTAGTTACCAGCTGGCTTTATAGAAACACTCAGTTTAAACATTATTCTAACGTCAATTATAAAGACCTCTTAAGCCTTATTGGAATGGTAATATTTTTATTAATGGGTTACAGCGGCCTCACTTACTCCATTTATCTATTACTAGCGCTTGGTGCATTGATCGCAATATACCGTGGCCCCCTCCAAGGCAGCGTATTCATCCTTAGTGTCTCCCTTTTATTAACCTATGCCACCGCGCAACATACCGGGCCATTTATTATAAACAGTGATTTTAATTCATTTATTTCGCTGCTTACGTTTATATTTTGCCTGGGCCTACCAATGCATTTGTTAACAGCAAAAAATGCTGAACTCCAGAACGCCTACGAAGGATTAGAGCGTCAAGTATCCGAAAGAACCCGAGCATTAAATAACGCCAACAACAAACTAGAGAAACTTTCTCAAACCGATGACTTAACAAAAATCCCCAATCGGCGTTATCTATTTACGTTCTTGGAACAAGAGTGGAAGCGAGCCGTTCGCAACAAAAAACCGTTATCAATTCTAATGATAGACATTGATTTTTTTAAACAGTACAACGATTGCTACGGCCATTTAAAAGGGGATGAATGCCTAAAAGAAATCGCTAGTGCGCTACAAAAATCGATGCACAGACCCGGTGATTTAGTAGCCCGTTATGGAGGAGAAGAGTTCATGGTCGTACTACCGGAAACTGATGACGCCCTTGCGGTAGCCCAACACTGTAAACGGTCTATTGAAGCCCTAAACATTCCTCACCAGGCATCAGCAGCATCGAATGTCATCACCGCTAGCATTGGTTACAACACCGTCTACCCTACACCAGCGTTAGACATCAACGCACTCATATCAGCCGCCGATACCGCACTCTACCAAGCAAAAGATGAAGGTAGGAATAAAGTTAGCCCATTTGTCATTACCCAAAATACAAATCAATAATGCCAAAAATACAACGTGCTAACCAAGCCTCATATAATAAGACCCTTTCACAGCCTCACGTCTAGACTTCATCTATACTGAAACTTGTCTAGATGCACGCGGTCTATCATCGTTACCATCTTCCAAAGATTCGCATTTTCATGGATTTAACACCACAAGGTTTCTATATGTCTGAACGCGTTGCAGAATTCACATTACGCTGGCGTTGGTTTGTTATCATTTCACTATTAGCGGTTGTCTTTGTATTGGGATATGGCGCTAAGAATATTGAATTCAGCTCTAATTACCGAGTATTTTTTGCCGAAGGCAATGAACAGCTAGAGGCCTTTAGTAATTTGCAAAATATCTACAATAAATCTGACAATATCATTATTGTGATGTCCCCTAAAGGTGAGAACGGAAGAATAGGCGATGGTGACGTATTTTCAGCCCATTTTCTTAACGCCATACAACATGTCACAGAAGCAGCGTGGCAACTCCCCTGGTCAACACGTGTAGATTCTATTAGCAACTACCAGCATAGCCAAGGCATTGAAGATGAATTGCTCATCGACGACTTGGTATCCGAGGATCGGCCGTTAGATGCCGCTGAAATACAGCGCATCAGAGACATCACCAACGCAGACCCGTTAATTTATGGTCGTCTTATCGCTGATACCGGTAAAGTCACCTTAGTGAATGTCACCATACAAACACCCGAGTTATCAGAAGAAGAAACCCCACACTTGGTAAAACTCACCCGGAAAATGGTGGAGCAATTTCGTCAAGACTACCCCGCTATTGAATTCCGACTCACCGGAGCTGTTTTTCTCGATAACGCCTTCAGCGAGATGGCACAGAAGGACATGGTCTCCCTAGTTCCGATTATGTTTGTCATTTTAATCATAACTTTAGGGCTACTCTTGCGCTCCATCAGCGCAACACTGGCAACCCTGGTCATCATCATATTATCGATTATCAGTGCTATGGGGTTATTCGGCTGGTTAGGTTGGACATTAACTCCCCCATCTAGCGCAGCACCCACCATCATTATGACCATGGCTATCGCCGATTGTGTTCATATTCTGGTCTCTATGTTACACGGCATGCGTACAGGTTTAGAAAAGAATGAAGCCATCAAAGAAAGCATACGTATAAATTTTATGCCGGTGCTGGTGACAAGCGTCACTACCGCTTTTGGTTTTCTTTCAATGAATTTTAGTGAAGTCCCGCCTTTTAGGGACTTGGGCAACACCGTTGCAATAGGTGTTATTGCCGCATGGATATTATCAATCCTTTTTCTGCCTGCATTAATGTCCTTTCTGCCTGTAAGGGTCAAAGTTAACAGCGATAAACACGACAAACAAAGTACGTTTATGCTGAAACTTGCTGAAAACATCATTCGCCATAGAACGCTATATCTATGGGGCACCGTGGGTTTAACGGTTCTTATGTTAGGTTTATCCACAAAAAACCAGATCAATGACGAGTTCATTCGATATTTCAGTACCAATACTGACTTTCGCCAACATACCGATTTTTTAGAAAAAAATATGACCGGCATTTACGGAATGGAATATTCTCTACATAGCGGTAAAGAACAGGGCATAAGTGACCCAAAGTACTTACGTGATGTAGAGAGACTCACTACGTGGTTACGCACACTCCCACAAGTAGAGCATGTATTTAGCATTACCGATATTTTTAAACGTCTCAATAAAAACATGCACAATGATAACGAAACCTTTTACAACATCCCTCAGAACAAAGAGTTAGCATCGCAATATTTATTATTGTATGAACTGTCACTTCCCTATGGGTTAGACCTCAACAATCAAGTTACCTTGGACAAAAGCGCCACAAAATTAACCGTTACGATTCAAAACTCCTCTAGCGCAAATAGCATTGCATTGGAGAATAAAATCAACCAATGGATTGATAACAATACACAATTTGATAGTTATTACGTCGCCAGCCCCAACCTTATGTTCTCTCATATTGGCGAGCGTAATGTATCCTCAATGATTTTTGGCACATTACTCGCTTTATTCTTTATCTCCTTAATCCTTATCGTCGCCCTGCGATCTCCGCGCTTGGGTTTGATTAGCCTAGCGCCAAACCTTATCCCTGCGGGAATTGCATTTGGTATCTGGGGATTATTTTATGGCAATTTAGGTATGGCCCTAGGTAGCGCCGTTGGTATGACCTTAGGAATCGTAGTGGATGATACCGTGCATTTTTTAAGTAAATATCAGCGTGCCCGAAGGGAACTCAACAAATCAGCAGAAGATGCGGTACGTTACGCTTTTTCTACCGTGGGTGTAGCTCTTGCGGTAACCACCTTTGTGTTAATTGCAGGTTTTATGGTATTAGCCACCTCTGATTTTCATATGAACACCCATATCGGCCTATTTACCGCGCTTACCATTGCAATTGCGTTAATTGTTGACTTCTTTTTCTTACCATCACTGCTTATATTTGTTGAAGGTGAGAAAAAGAAGCCTTAACGAGTATCGCTTAATAAAACACGTTACCGGTTTACATCAATAACATGCACATCCCTTCGAGGGAACGGTATACGGACACCCGCTGTTTTTAATGCTTTAAAAACAGCCTGATTCACCAAAAACCGGCTTTCATGATAAGCATTCATTGATACCCAATAACGCAATCCAATATTCACAGAGAAGTCACCAAAACCATCAATACCTACCTGAAACTTTGGTTCTTGACTCACACAATCCATTTCATCCAATACCGAACGAATAGTCTGTATCGCAATTTCCGGCGAGTCCTCATAATCAATTCCAATCGTACACTCAACCACCTTGCTTGCGAATGAATTATGGATCACCTCACCAATGATATGCTTATTGGGGATAGTAATGACTTCTTCATCTTCTGTTACCAAAATAGTATGTGCAAGATGAATCTCTTTAACAATACCAGAACAATTATTCACCATGACAGTATCTCCTACCCTAAAAGTTCGGGATAAGATAATCGCCAAACCTGCCCCATAATTCGAGATAGGCCCCTGTAGTGCTAAGCCAACACCAAACGTTGCGGCACCTAATGCTGCAATAAAAGGCGCTATCGTTATACCAAACTTTCCTAAGCTGATAATCAAAAAACAGACCAAGACTAAAATCTTGGTAACACTACCCAAAAATGCCGTTAGTGTTACATCAACCTTACGACGAGTTAACAGCTTCACGACTGTTTTTTGCAGAATACCCGCAGCAATAAAACCAATAATAAGTATGATGATGGCGCCCACAAATTGAAAACTGTAATCCACCATAAAATTCATTATGAGCTGATAAATCTGCTCAATTTGTTTTAACTCTTGCTCTATCATGAATACTTATCTCCATTGATCATTCTTATTTAACTCAAAACTACTTATAACGTTAGTTTAGCCAAACCATTTTAATCCTGCCATCACACCAAAAAAAACAAGGGCCGCCAACAATGCCATTATCGTAATCGGTTTATTCACAAACGCCCCGACCCATGCTCGCCTCCCGTTCAATATCAACAGTACAACGGCCAACATAGGAATGAACATCGCACCAATCACAGCGTATAGTTTTTGCACTTCTTTGAAGCTGATAAATAACCCCACAATGGGTATCACCGCCAATGCAATAAGAAACCACTGGTAAGGTTTAGATGAACTTATATCTACAACATTTGAGGATGAATCTAACCCAGGCGATGACTGCACAAATAATCGCCATACATCTGCAAACAAATAGGGTACGGCTTGCCATACCCCCAGCAGGCTACTAAAAATGGCACTAAAAGCCCCCACCAGAAATAGCCAACGACCATAAATGCCTAACGGCTCTTCTAATTTTTCTGCAAGAACAATTAGTAAATTAGCGCCCCGCCCTTCAATTTCAATGGTGCTTCCAATAATTACCATAGCAAGCCCAAACAACACCGTCATGCTATATCCCACGGCCAAATCAATACGGCAGATAACAATATCCTTTTCTTGTACCCTGCCTTTTTCTCGAATCCAATAACCGTAACACAAGATAGTTAATGTACCGCCAACACCACCAATCAAAGCAAGAGTCCAGGTAACGCCAGCTCCCTGCGCATCAGGGATACTAGGCACGAATAACCCTGTCAATACAACATCAGCACCAGGCCACAGCAATCCTGCCATCAAAACCACGGTAATAAACATCACGCCAACGCTTAGCGCCATAACTTTTTCAAACAACGCAAAACCACCGATTAACACTAACAGCAACCCACTCATGCTTGATGCTATACCGAACACCCACTTGCCAGTAGATACATCATCAAATACTGGAAACATGGCATGCAAGGTAATGCCACAGGCACTTATCAGCGCAGAACCCACAAAAAATGACCACAGTAAAAGGTACGGTAAGAAGAAAAGCCCTGTAACTTTCCCCAACCGTAGGGCAACACCCTCTAACAATGTTTGACCTGTCGCCAACTGCCAACGAGCCAAGCCTTCTGTAAGAACAAATTTTAACAACCCACCAACGACAACTGCCCAGAGAATAGCAACACCTAACTGGCTACCCGTAAAGCTGGCCGTTGCCAGATCCCCGGCACCTACACCCGTGGCGGCAACCAGGAAGCCAGGCATAATAATAGCTAATAAAGAGGGGGCTGCTTTCTTATTGTTACTAGCGCTAGCCATATAGTTTCAACTCTCTATCAATGGAAGAACCAGCCCCCCGTTAGGTTTCCCCCACGACGGGGATCTGTACTATATCAATATCTTGACTATGCTGATAATTCTAGACGAATAATTCCATTGAAGCTTTTAGGTGGTACACATGCAGCACATTGATGTTAAAAACCACAAAGTAGAACAAGAAACAAACAATTTGGATTTGGGAAGGATGAAAGCTGGCGCACTAATCACAAGCAACCAGCAGTCTTTAGGGGGATTAACAGAAGAAGAAATCTCTCGAGTTATTGATTTTGCAGTTGGTGTTAAAGCAACCAAAGCAACTTAACCAACTGCCAATAATTATTACATCCATTTACGTTCTTTCTGTTTGGCAGCTCCAACAGAAATCAAAAGACGCATCATTTTTTTCTGCACACTTAGAACAAAACCAACCTTGGCTATTGTCGCTATTAATGGACGAGGCAATCACCTTGCCCGCCTTTTCATAGTCACCATCCACAACCCAAAGCTCTAACCAAGAATCTATGGTTGAAAGCTCGCCAACACCGCCCCCTGCAAATTCATTCTTTAGCGTCACCTTAATACCTGCATACTCCACGATATTTTTGATGTTGCTCACTAAGATACGATTCTCATTGGTGTAGAGTAATTTCATCGAAAATCACTCCCACACAAACGGTTCTTTGCCATCCGTACTTGGGCGATGCTTTTTTTGTAATCCTTGCAAGAAGTTACGCATCATTTGATCTTTACACTCTCGATAGTGTTTATGGCCTTTCTTACGAAAGAATGCACTTAACTCATGTTTACTCATGGTCAAACCCACTGAATCCATAAGCTCTAACACTTCTTCGGATTTCAGATTGAGTGCGATTTTTAATTTTTTAAACACGATATTGTTATTGATACGCTCTTCAGGAGCTGGCTGCTCTCCCTCTTTTTTACCGCGCTTTTCATTAATAAATCCATTGAGAAACGTAGCCATTTCCGTATCAGAGCAACTTTTATACGCATCATCATCGTCTTTCTTCAGCCAGCAACTAATTTGCTCTCGTGTCACCTCAAGATCAGCCGCGCCAAAAACTGCAATCATCTTTGAATCATTAAGATCAAACGTATAGCGGAGGCGACGTAAAATATCATTGTTCGTCATAATAGTCCTGCTGCTTTTTCGCCCATTCTTCAACGTTTTTTTCGTGCCGCTCTTGTTTCTCTTGCTGTCGCTGAGCAGCCTTCTGTTTTTCTTCTGCCCGACGTTTATTACGTTCTTCTAGGTTTTCCAAAAAGCTAACTAACGCAGTTTTTCCCCATGCATCTGCTTCAGACTCAGAGCCGAATCCGTCTTGTCGTTTTGACACGCCGGTTTTTGTTGTTGATATTTTACGAGTAATCTCCACTGCCCAAGCATCACCATCTTGCTTGACGCGGTAGCCGTATTTTCCTTTTGCCATAATATTTAACCCTAATAATCTCTAATTATACTTAATAATAAATTCGCATATCGAATAACTACTGTCTAACAAATAAGCGAATACACATCAACTTCGATAAATAGTTTCAATCAAATGAAACCCAAACTGTGTTTTTACAGGGCCGTGCACGGTAAGCACCTTTTTCCTAAAAACAACATTATCAAATGCCTTTACCATTTGGCCCGGTGAAAACTCCCCGAGGTCTCCCCCGCTCTTTTTGGAGCTACAGGTCGAGTATTTTTTTGCTAACTTACCAAAGTCTTCTCCTTCAGCAAGTCTCTGCTTAAGCTTTTCAGCCTCAGCTCTTGTTTTTACTAAAATATGACGAGCACATGCGCGAGCCATAATGAACAACTCCTAAATTCTAATCATTAAACCGTTAATCATTAACCAAGAATTAACGTCGACTGTTTCCGGTTCTTTTTCCCGTTGCACGCTGCTTGGCTCGACGCTTTTGAGCAGTCCGACTATTTTTTCTTGAAACTGAAGGCGCTTTGGTTAAATCAGGTTCATAACCTGGTAGCCATTGTTGTGGCAATCGCTCATCCAATATCACTTCAATTTCTTCAAGCAGCCAGCTTTCATCTTCACTTAACAGTGAAATTGCCAACCCTTCTTTTCCTGCCCGGCCTGTACGTCCAATTCGATGAATATAGTCCTCAGGAATATGAGGTAATTCATGATTGATCACTACATGCAGTTGTGGAATATCCAACCCCCTTGCGGCAACATCTGTTGCAACCAACACTCTGGTTTCTCCTTCTTTAAAAGAAGCTAACGCTTTATCTCGTGCGCCTTGGGATTTCTCACCATGTATCGCAGCCGTCTTCAAACCGTCTTTGCACATTTCTTTCGCTAAATGGTCTGCACCGTGTCGAGTTCGTACAAAAACCAATACTTGATGCCAATTTTTAGCGCCAATTAAATGTGAAATCAACTCTCTCTTTCGATCAGCATCAACAACGTATACAACTTGCTCAACCCGTGCCGCGGTCGTATTCCGTGCATCGACTTCAATTAATGCGGGATTTCGCAACAACTCCTTGCTTAGGGCAAAAATGGCAGGGTCAAACGTTGCCGAAAACAATAAGGTTTGTCGCTCAACGGGCACTTTTCTTAGTATCCGCTTAATTTCATCGATAAACCCCATATCCAGCATACGATCAGCTTCATCAAACACAAGGGTCTTCAACTGACTGAGGTTAACTGCCCCTCTTGCCATCAAATCAATAAGCCTGCCTGGGGTCGCCACAACCACATCGGCACCCCTCAATGCTTTTATCTGAACATTAAGACTGGCGCCCCCATAAGCAATGGCTATTCGTGCAGGGCTATTTTGACCGTATTGAGTAAAACTATTATAGACTTGCTGTGCTAATTCTCGAGTGGGGGTTAACACAAGAGCCTGAATCGCTCCAGAAGGTGACAAATTAGCTTGCTCGCCAAGAAGAGAGCAACTCACCTGATGTAATATAGGTAACGCAAAAGCGGCTGTTTTACCGGTGCCGGTTTGAGCACCAGCCATAATATCCTGGCCTTCCAGTATTGCTGGTATTGCTTTCTGTTGAATTGGCGTTGCTTCAACGTACCCTTGCTCAGACACTGCATCCAGTAACGCTTGGCTCAGGCCTAACGAAGAGAAACTCATAACTTTTATCACCCATGGAGTTGGGGCATACCCCATTGGCGCGCAGTGTAACAGGCTCCTTTATAGACAACAATCCATCAAGCCAGCGACGCTTATAACATTAGGCAGGCCTTATCTCTGTTTTCGGTGACCTTTTAACTCTCAACTTATTATTGTTATCTCGGCTTTCCTTTACCAAGTCATTGTCAGTAATGAAGTTTGTTGACTTTGCTAGCCGGTCATACAACAAAACATTGACCGTTGCGGCCAAATTCATACAGCCAACCGTGGGTATATACACAACATCATCAACTCGATTAATAGTTTTTTGTTGGATATTACCGTCTTCAGGCCCAAAGATGTAAAAAGCATTGTCAGGATGCTGATAGGCTGGCAACGGTGTTGCACCTTCAACCAGCTCCACACAAACAATAGTGGCGCCTTCCGGTACAGCCGTTAAAAGGTCGTCAACTTGAGAAAGCGGAATCTCGTGACTGCTTTTATGGGTGTCCGTATTGTACTGTGCAGCTCTTTCATAACGCTCTCCTGTATAAACTACTGAATCTACACCATAACAGCCTGACGCCCGCATTACAGATCCCACATTTGTTGGGCTTTTGGGGTTCGTAAGCCCCAATACTACGTTAGTGTTTTTAGATTGACTCATATTCGCTCAGCGCTTATTTCATAAATGGATATTGTTCATATCCCGCATTATTAATGCGCGTACCTTAGCATAAGCAACCCAAAGAAGGTCTAAACGAATTCTAAGCCAACCTCTCCTTTCTCAGTACAAAAAAAGCCCCTAATATCAAAAAAAGGGGCCCGCAGATGTTTCATTTATGCCGCCGATACAGAGCTTTGCCTTCCGTAGTCTTCTTCACGGATAGCGGTCACGGTAACGGGTACCCCCTCTTGAGGTTCTACTTGGCCACCAATTAAACGCGACTTAGGCATTCCCGTTGTACCCTCAAATTCAGATGTAAAATCAACTCTTCGCGCAAACTCAGAGAAAATGATACGTATCTGTTGTTTCGCCTGACCCATGCCAACACACGCTCGTCGACCTCCGCCAAAAGGCATAAACTGATTAGGTTTAAATGACTTCTGCCCTCCCGTTTTTGTTATCCAGCGGTCAGGGTTAAACTCCAACGCATCCTCGCCATAGATATCTTTACGACGATGGGTGGAGTAAATATTCGGTAATACCGCTGTCCCCCCTGGAATTAACCAGTCGCCTATTTGCGTGTCTTCCCTTAACCAACGAATAAAACCGGGAGCGGATGGAGTAATGCGCTGAGACTCGTTTAAACACGCAGTAACATAGGGCAATTCTGACGTCTTCAATGGATCGTGTTTTCCTTCTTTTTGAATAAACGTAACAACTTCATCACGCATTCTTTTATAAACGTCTGGTTTTTGTTGTAACCAAATCATCAACCAGGCAGATGTTGCCGCACTGGTTTCATGTCCACCAATCATTAACCCATACACCTCTGAAATCACCTTCTCTTCCTCAAGTAATTTCCCATCAGAGTCACGCGTACGTGCTAAAAAAGATAACGTGTGGGATTCTGTTTCATCATTTCTCGTTCGGATGTCGCGTATGTCTTCTCGTAACAGTGTGGCAAGCTGAACTTTTAGATCAACACCTCGTTTCCAAGGAAAGAGACCTTTTTTACCGTTACCCATTTTCCCCAATGCCGAACGTTTCATGTATTGTTTATTTAAAAATCGTCGAAAACGGGTCGCTCCAACAATCGATGCAAGGGTGAAATTAATGTCGCTATTAGCTTCCATGATCCAGGCCAACATAAGTTCTTTATAACGCTCTTTTCTTTCCCCACTATAAAGATTAAATAAGGTTGCACAGGTAATATCCATAGTGATATCACCAATAAGCCGGGGGGCATCAAAAGCATCACCAACCTTCCAAGTGTTAATATGTTCGTTGGTGATTTTCGCCATCATATCTGCACGTTTTTTTAGCACGTTGCCGGCAAATTGAGGAATAACCAACTTACGTGAATTTTCATGATCTTTATTATTTGAAAACACTAAATTACTTTCACCCAGATCAAACGGCAACTGTACCAAACTACCGTCAATCTGGTGTCTCTGGAGCTTCAAGATATCTTGAATCATCTTAGGATCAGAGGTCCAAACCATCGGCCCTTGCCCAGGAAATGTTAAGGTGTAGGTATCACCGAGCTCTTTTTGTTTTTCATCGAAATAATCCCAAATACCGACACCAAGGCTTAAAGCTTGTTTGAATTTATTTTCCTTCGGTATCGGGGGGAGCTGTGGTTTTCGTGATGATTGCGTTAATGGTTCTGTTAGCTGCGCTTTCTGATTCATGATGCCTCGCCTAATAGCTTCCTGGTTGTTTTAGTAGAAAAGCTGAATATGTACAGGCGATGCAACACGTCTATTCACAACGCCTTTAACCGTTATGCTTTCGCAAGAACAGGTTCTTCTTGACGCGCCCCATAACTCCACACTTTCTGAGGTTTCATTCCTTCTTTAAAATCCAGATACTGCACATCAAACCAGATCGGCAATAAGTAATGAAAATAGTAAAAATGCGTAAACACAGGGCCCGCTTCAAAATCACCATCTTCATGCATAAGTTTTACGCGAGGATCCTTTTTCTGAAATTCTCTGACTTTTTCCAATGTCTCATCAACGTCCTGCCACTTATCTACCAAAAAGCCCATGTGGTCATAACTCTCTGGTTGCAGGGGTTTTTTATCTTCTGCCAAAAACAAAAACTGACTGAATTCCATATCAGTCCCGAGCAAAAACTTATCCGGCACATCTAAGTTCACCATTGGAACTTCGATTCCCGTAAACCCAAAAATATCACCATAAAATGCCTTAAGGTTTTCTCGCTCTTCTTTTAGCATGCCAATTGGAACCGTGAGCTCCATATGATTAAAACGAACCTGCATATGCCTTCCCCTCTAAAATAACCAAATTTAATTCGCTTAATCACAGTAGTATTTATCTTTACTCATGTAAAGTATATTTCTTTACATGAGTAAATATTTATTTGACAGATCGACAGCAACATATACCCATATAGAACAAAGGGATTTTTCTTAACAGGCAGCTGTGTAGACATTAAGCAGGTAGGAACGGCTATAGAAACCGCTATATAGCCAAACTATAGATACAAAGAAATATAGATACAAAGAGCTCTAAATACTGAGCGTATCAACAATAAAATCTGACAGTTGTTTAAGTCGCTTATCGATAGGGTAACTCTCATCAACAGCCCACTTCATCATGGTGGTGGAAATAACTCCCATCGACATTTCTGCAAGGAAATCCGTATCGTAGTGAGAACTGACATCACCACGTTTTTGCCCTGCTCGATATACCGTTTCAAACATCGACGTCATACCGCTCAACATATTCATATTGCTGTTATCACTAGGATCACTGGCCATACTTTGGCGAATCAAGTCACGCTCTAGTTCATCATATCGACTGAGTTGGCGCTGGGTCATTTCGAAAAACGATCGGATATAATCTTGTGTCGACTGGTTTTCTGCGATAAAAAGTGCAGTAAAGCTGGTCGCAGCATTCAGCCAGAGTTTTTCTGCAAGCGCTTTGATTAAATCACTTTTAGAAGGGTAATAACTATAAAACGTAGGGCGTGAGACTTCTGCTTGTTCGCAAATTTCTTCTAACGTAGTCGCATCACACCCATTTTTCTCAAAAAGTTGTATGGACGCTTCCATAATTTTTTCACGAAACTCCTGCTTGCGCTGCTCCCGTCGTGTAGTGGCCGGGGCGGTTTCTTGCCAAAAAGGTGTATTCATGAATGTCCTTCAATTTTTCCTGACGGGAACATAGTGAACCCAGAAATAAGCGGTACAGAATGACTCAAATCGTCTTGAGCAACACGCATTTTTACGTGCACCCAAACCGAATCGCTAGCATTATGATCATTAAGGATCAAAATGTACATTAAGTAAGGTCTCCCGTCCGGCCCTGCCAGCTCTATTACCGTATCTTTACCACTGCGCGCTCGCAGAGCTTCATAACCCAATGCAATCAGTTCATCAACGTAAAACCACTGCAGTTTCGCCATTACGTACTTGTTCTGGGGTTCTCCCATACGGATTAGCCTCCTAAATATTCGTAGATTCCTACCGACCAATTTATCTTTACACTTGATAAGTTATTTTATAGTCTCTTTACTAATGTAAAGCAATTAGGGTTAATGAAACACTTGCCAAAATCCGGACACCATCCTGGTAAATGTCATATGCCGAGCAAACAGTATGGAGCCATATGGATAGTGCTATATGGATGAAATTCTTACGGAGTTATGAATGAATAGGTTTCAACAGACGATGAAGGCGTTTGAACAAGGCTATCTTGCGGTTTCTGCCAACATCATTGATCACCCTGTGAGGTGGATTTTCGGATGGATCCTGGTAATTGCGCTCCTACTGACAGGACTTTCAATACATACCAAGCAATTTACCGAAATCAAATACCATAGCGGCCCCTACCTGTATTTCACCGATGACAATGTTGACTTTCAGACACTGCAACAAATGGAAAGCCGCTACGCACCCGACACCTCACTAATCTTTGTGTTTACACCTAACGAGGGCGATATTTTTACAACCAATTCCCTCAAAGCCATCGAAGACATTACCGAAATTGCCTGGACTCTGCCTTACGTTAGCCGAGTGGATTCCATTAGCAACTTTCAACACACTGAAATCGATGGTGATACCTTATCCACAGACTATCTCTACACCCAAGCAGAGACATTATCTAACGATGACATACAAAAGATAAAAAACATTGCACTCAATGAAAAAGCGCTCTTACGTCAAACCCTATCGGAATCAGGTAAGGTTGCGGCCATCATCGCCACTGTCAACATTGATGAAGCTCAGACTCAAGCACTAGAGATCATGCCCCTGGCAAACAAGGCTGCGGATAAACTACGATTAAAATATCCAAGTGCTCAAATCATGTTTCTTGGCGATGTACCCATTGCCGCAGCAACTAATACAGCAACCTTAGATACCTTCACAAAAACCTCACCTATCGCAATGACCCTAGTACTTGTTTGCCTAATCATTCTATTTCGCAACGCCTACAGTATTCTTGTAACCCAGCTTGTGATAGTTCTTTCCATTGGGCTCGCCTTTTGTATTTTTATGCTTTCAGGTTACATGTTATCACCTATTTCTGCGGGTGCGTCACCTATCATTCTCACCCTCGCCGTTGCAGATTGCGTTCACATACTTGTTGCCTATCAACAACAATGCAGCCTCAATAAAAACAAACGAGAAGCAATGATGGAAAGCTTACGGTTAAACTTTTCTCCCGTTTGGCTCACAAGTATCACAACAGGCATTGGTTTTTTAATGATGAATTTTGCCGAGTCCCCGCCATTTCATGATCTCGGGAACGCTGTATTTATTGGCGTTATGCTCGGTTTTTTACTTTCGGTGTCATTATTACCAGCCATCATGATGTTATTGCCAAGACCCAACTATCAGTTTGGGAATAGCCAAATGCGCTACATGAAAAATCTAGCACAATTTACTATTAAACAACGAAAGAAGTTGTTGTGGGCAATGAGCGTTGGTGTAGTGCTACTAATTAGCTTTATCCCGATGAACCGGGTTAACGATATTCTGACAGAATACTTTGATGAAAGTTTTGACGTTCGACGAGCGTTAGATTTTTATGTGTCCAACATGGGCGGATTGCAACGACTTCAATTTGTGGTACCTGCACAAGGTGTGGGTGGTATCACCGAACCGGAATACCTGAAACATCTAGATGAGTTGATTCAATGGGTTGAAGCACAACCCAAAGTCTCTCATGCACGCAGCTTTGTTGATGTCGTTAAGCGATTAAACCGAAGTCTACATGAAGGGGATCAGGCGTATTATTCTATCCCCAACAACCGGGAACTTATTGCACAATACATTCTGTTATACGAACTTGGTTTGCCCTTCGGGTTAGGCCTTGATACCCAAGTAGATATGAAAAAGTCCGAGACCAAACTGGAAATCGTATTTGAACGCATACATTCTGATGAAATTGTGACTCTTCGTAATACAATACACCAATGGATGCGAGCGAATTGGCCCGATTATATGCAAGCATCAGCCACCGGCATGGATTCATTATTTAGTGACATTACCTTCGCTAACGTTCACTCCATGATGATTGGCACAATCATCGCTTTAACATTAGTCTCTGCCTTACTCATCGTGTCATTAGGCTCCGTTCGCTATGGTTTGCTCAGCTTACTGCCCAATTTACTCCCTGCGGCAATGACATTTGGTGTATGGGGTATTATCTCTGGTGAAGTTGGATTAGTGGTATCTATCATCACCTGTATGACCCTGGGTATCATTATTGATGATACCGTACATTTTCTCAGTAAATACGTACGTGCCAAGCGAGAACAAAACCTCAGTACCGAGCAAGCGGTGACATTTGCCTTTGAAACAGTCGGTATTGCCTTAATCGCTACCTCCATTATTCTGGTAGCTAATTTTGGCGTTATGGGTTTTAGTCATTATTATCCCAATGCCGCCACCGGAATCCTGACCTCGATGACCATCACCTTTGCACTGGTGATCCACTTTCTGTTCTTTGTCCCTTTATTGTTAACCATTGATGTAAAACGCGATAAATAGGAAGCAAGAGTGGAAAGAGCCCTACATGCTAACTATTCTATAATCAGATCACACCAGTAACGCGTCAGTAATTAGAGTAACAAGAGTAACGTTTATTTTAGATCGACTACTTTGGCTATCCCTATCCATATTATTGATTGCACTCAGCTTTCCTGGGCGCCCATTGCCTTTGCTTGTATGCTTTTCACTCGCCCCCGTCATGATTGCCAGCGTTAACCTTTCTGCCCTCAAAAGTGCTGCCCTGTACTTTATCTGGGCATTACTCTGGTGGTTAGGAGCCGTATGGTGGTTAGCGCCCGCATTAAGTCGCTTTGCTCAAGTACCAATGGTACCTAGCGTTCTGCTGTTAACGCTTACGTGTGGAGTTCTCGCACTTCCTTATGGCGTTGCTAGCTTCATAATACACTACTATCAATGGTGGAATAAGCGCTTCAATCTCATAAAAATCCCTCTCGCATTTACGGTATGTACCGCGCTAACCCCCTCTCTCATTCCCGCCTCCCCTGTAAATGCACTCTATAATTTTCCAATGCTTATTCAGTTTGCAGATATTGGTGGAGTACCTTTATTAGTATTTTTATACGTTGCATTTAATGTGGCCTGCGTAAATATCTATCGGTATTTTTCACTTAATAAAAAATGTAGTAACCCTACTATTGCAAATCAACGCCTTTCCTTCAAACCTACCCATATTGTATTTCCAGCTTTATTAATCCCTGGCCTTGTACTTGGCTATGGTTGGTTGCGCTTACCCGAAGCAGAATCAACAGCCACAACTAAAAATAATGCTATCACTATTGGATATATTCAACCAAACGCAACCGTCGAAGACAAACTATCAACACTTATCCTCCAATCAAAACGTCTCTTACAATCACAATCAAAAAGTAACAATATTGATCTTATTATTTGGCCTGAGGTTCCAACACCCTTCTCTTGGGCTGACAATAGCTACGACCGATACCGAATTCAGCGTTATATTGACGAAATTGATAGCCACCTAATTGTGGTATCTGGATACCGTTACGCGAACAACAAAAATGCATCCGCAGGATTTTTTAATACAGCCCATTTA
The DNA here is from genome assembly GCA_913063495.1 of uncultured Gammaproteobacteria bacterium. GTDB lineage: Bacteria > Pseudomonadota > Gammaproteobacteria > Pseudomonadales > Ketobacteraceae > 42-54-T18. Next base: position 36,211 of record CAJXXT010000005.1, read on the forward strand.
ATCTCTCCAGAAGGCATTCAACTATCTCAATATAATAAACAACACCTTGTCCCATTTTTTGAATACCTTCCATTCAAAAACACTCTACCTTGGATTAAACAATGGTTCCCTGGGTCAAAGAATTACCTTTCTGGAGAAAACCCAGAAATATTCGAGTTCAGTAACGAATATCGACTCGCCCCACTTATTTGCTATGAGATATTATTCAGCGATCTCGTTAGGGATTACAAAAATCTGGGTGCAACAATTATTATTAACCCAAGTAACGACGGTTGGTTTGGGGCACAAGGAGCATTAAGCCATTTATCCATCGCCATGTTTCGAACGGTTGAATATCATATGCCTATAGTTAGAGTCGGAAATACGGGGATTAGCACCGTAATAAGCACTCATGGAAAAATATCCGACAGCGATTCAATTCCAGTTAACAAAACCGACGGCAATATAGCCAAAGTTTCTGCATCGACTGATACAACTATCTATTCATTATATGGAAATTGGATACACCAAATCACAATTAGTTTATTTTTATTACTACTAGCAATAGATCGCCCAAGGGATAGAACCTAAATTAACATTTGGGTTATTCAATTTAGGTATCACGGTAGATCATTTTGTACTTAAGCATTCATAACGCACAATTCAATGTTATAAAAACCAGGTCACAAAAAATAAAAATACATAATTAACCCTTTGAATAAAATACAGTTTATAGCGACTAAAAGGTCACATTTTGGGCAAAAAGATTAGCCGGAAAATTGGAATATCCACATTATTTAAATTTAGACAAGCTTTTTAGTATGAATTAGATTGCATATGTACTTGATAACAAGTGCGCGGCCCAACAGGAATTAGGCCGACATTAGGACACCGCTAAAAGGTGAATGATTTTAGAGATGCCCCATCAATCAAGGATCATAAGAGCACTAAATATAAACAAGGCTTGATCTATGAAAACTCAAACAACAAATAAAAAAATCATTACTCGCATTATCTCTTTATTTATTTTTCTATCGACCAGTTTTACAACCGCTTTGTATGCTTCTGGGGGAGCAAACGATTACGCAGAAACAGAATACCCAATTGTATTAGTCCACGGTTTTTTGGGATTTAATACGATGCTAGGTGTTATCGACTATTGGTATAAGGTTCCCGCTACATTAGAAGCAGAAGGTGGCGATGTTCACGTTGCATTAGTATCCCCAACAAATTCACCGGAATTGCGAGGTGAACAACTTATCACTCAAATCGAAGATATATTAGCGATTACTGGTGCCAGTAAGGTTAACTTGATGGGGCACAGCCACGGATCAACAACCTCTCGATATGTTGCCTCTGTTAGACCAGACATCGTTGCATCCGTTACCGGTATTTCTGGCGTCAATAACGGCGTTGAATTTGCCGACGCAATCGCCGCCGGAAACCAACAGTTACTCGCCAGTGTCGTGCCTTTATTGGCTGATGTTATTGCCTTTATGAGTGGTAACGATAATCCAAACGATGCGGCCGCCGCACTGGTTTCCATGAACACAGAAACAATGGATGCATTTAATATCGCACATCCTGGCGGAACCATTGCCAATGATGCATGTGGTGAAGGTGATTATGTACATAACGGCATCCGCTACTACAGCTGGTCAGGAAACTCTCGACAAACCTTACATTTAACCAATGCTATCGATTTAGCGGATCTTCTTTTTGCTGTCACCGGCATGGAATACAACCGAAAAAATGACGGACTTGTTGCGAGCTGTACCTCACACTTAGGAAAAGTGATTCGTGATGATTTCTACTTCAATCACTTAGATTCAACTAATGGCTTACTTGGCTTAACCAGCATACTGGCTCACGACCCTGTCGAAGTTATCATGGATCACGCAAATCGTCTTAAGGGCGAAGGTTTGTAATTAGTTTCACCTTCAAAGTTTGAGTTATCCCCTGCAGTTAGCTGGAGGCGATAGCTCAAACAACACAAAAAACATCAATCAGATTTCGTTTTTATGTCTCAAAAAATAAAAATAGTCCTCTTACTACTTATTCTAAGTACATCGATAATATTTTTTGTCGTCGGTGATCAAAACGATAATCTGTCACCAATCGCACTATCAACCACAAACAACACTAAGAGTAAGGTTACAAAAACAACTCTGCCAGCCGGCAACAACCTATCAAGCTCCACTGTTGATATCTCAGGAAAACTCCCCTCAATTCCAAGCTTTGCCACCCTGCAAGGAACACGCATACACGGAAACTTGCGTGTAGACGAGCAAGGTAACTTAATTATCGATAATGACATCAAAAAATTGCTTCATTACTACTTGAATGTTGAAGGCGAAATTTCTCGTGAAGAACTAATTAATTTGCTTCGCCAAGGTATTGCCGATTACTTACCACAACCTGCAGAAGATCAAGCGTTAGAAATTCTCACCCAATACTTAGCCTACCAAAATGCTTTACAAGAACAAATCAACCAAGGCGTATACCCGCTTAAATCAGATGGCATTGAAGGTTACCGCCAGGCCTTTGAGTTACGCAATCAACTACGCGTCCAGTATCTTGGAGCCGAAGTCGCCAGTGCGTTTTTTGCAGAAGAAGAAGCTTATGATTTATACACGGTTACCCGCCTAGAACTTGCCAAAAATGCATCACTTACCGATGCAGAACGGACGGCTCAACTGAGTATTTTGGAAGAACAACTACCAGAGCAATACCTTAACGTAAGAAAAAAACAACAAAACAGAGTTGCCATCAACGAAACAATCAACACATTAAGAGAAAACAACGCAAGCATCTACGAACTTCAAGATACATGGACGCAGCATTATGGGACTGAAGCAGCCCAGCGTTTGGTGACATTAGAAGTCAAAAGACAGGAGTGGAACAACCGCTATAATACCTACAGCCAACAGCGCCAATCATTACAGGAAACGGGCTTAGATGACCTCGCATTTGAATCACAACTTAACGCACTACAAGAATCATTATTCACGGAGGCTGAGCAAAAACGTATTCAAGCTTTGGACAAAATAAATGAACCTATAGAATGATAGTAAGTTATGCCTCAGTACCCTGTACAAACAACATACCCATGGACTCGTAAGCCTTAACCTCCCGCGCCCCAATCATCACCAATAAGGTTTCTTCACTAATACCCTTTATTTCACAGTATTCCTCTGCCGTTATCGCAGTTCCAAGAACCTTTTTTGCCTCCTCAAAAGCATCTTTAGGGCTCTTTTTCCTCATAAGGAAGAACAATCCCAACGGCACCATCACCACAAGCAATATTATTTCTAGAAAGTATGTCATGAGAAAACCTCTATCAGAGCCCTAATCAAGTCCCCAAAGGGTTCCCTATTTCATGGCTTAGTTGTAAAATTTGCGCCATTATTCTTCTCTTTATCAATACTGACAGGACATAGTAATGGGCAGAGCCTACCAAAACCGAAAAGAATCCATGGCTAAAACGTCTGACGCGAAAGCCAAAGTCTACAGCAAGTATGGCCGAGAAATCTACGTATGCGCTAAAGCCGGTGGCCTAGACCCTTCAGGAAACTTGGCCCTCAGAGGCTTAATAGATCGCGCAAAGAAAGATCAAGTACCTACTCACGTTATCGATAAAGCCATCGATAAGGCCAAAGGTGGTGGTGGTGAAGACTTCGCAACCGCTCGATACGAAGGTTTTGGACCAGGCGGCAGCATGGTCATCATCGACTGTCTGACAGACAACCCAAATCGCACATTTGGGGATGTACGCCAATGTTTTACCAAAACAAAGTGTAAAATTGGCACACAAGGCACTGTTAGCCATATGTTTGATCATAGCGCTATCCTTGTTTTTAATGGTGACGATGAAGACGCGGTACTTGAAGCATTAATGGAGCAGGACGTTGATGTCACCGATATTGAGAGTGAAGATGGCAAAGTGACCGTATTTGCTCCAAACACTGAATACTTCAAAACCAAACAGGCACTATTAGATACCTTTGGTGAAATTGACTTTGATGTCGATGAAATCCAATTTATCCCTCAAAACACCGCGCCTATTGCTGCTGATGATATGGAAATGTTTGAGAAGTTTCTATTTATGCTCAATGATTTGGATGATGTTCAGAATATTTATCATAATGCCGAAGTGTAAGGCCTCATAACTGTCCTATCAAACAGTAGCCTACTGTTTGATAGGACAAGCTACTTATTTTTATACTCTAGATACTGTTTAACATAGGTACCAAAAAAACTATCGACGTAATGTAACGCCCCCGCATAATTTCCTTTGATACGTGCATGATGAAAATCATGGTAAACCGCCCCATCATAAAATGGCAAGTAACGTAATAAGTTCCATGGTGCATCATAGCCAGAATGCCCATCCGCCCCCTCAATCCCCCGAATAATTACCCAAGCGTAAAGAACATACAGGTGACACCCCAACAGCAACGGTACACTTAGCGTCAGGGTGCTGATAACAACATGCTCAAACCAATGCATATACATACCGTCTAGTGCACACGTATTTCTAATACGGTGATGTACAGAATGAACCTTTCTCAACAACCACTTATTTTCATGCATTAAGCGATGGGCCCAATAAAATAGAAAGTCATCAATAAAAATGAAGGCTACCAATTGAATGACCCACACATACCACTCAGGAATTTCACCTCCGTGTATATTACTAAACCTCAACAATGGCCAAAAAAGAACCAACAACATAAACAGGATAAACGTATTCGTCAAAATCCTAAAAATTGCTGGCCAGAAAAACTCGGCTATTTGAAACGGTTTTTGCTGAATTTTATAACGTTTAGCCCAAGGCGGATCAATCCAAGCAAGCAGAGTCCAGGGTAACGCCGTCACTAGAAATGCACCAACACTCAGCACCATGGCCGCCACGGGAAACTTCAAAAACATTGGATCTTGATATAGCGCCAGCCAATCAGTGAATAGTGTACCCATATATTGTTCTTCTATACGTTAATTAACGTGTTGTGATTAAATCATGGTAAAAGTGCTTTGATCCAAATTCAATTTAGATTCAAGCCCGGCTATCAAAAGAAATTCATTTCTGCCCACACCTATGCTTAAATAATATGCTGACTACCAACAAATAACTTGTGAAGCTATGCCAATAGATTGCTCTCTAACGCCAACCTCACCGTTTAAAGGCGAAGTTGCTCTCCCGTACTGGCAGTCACTTGTCGATGTATTTCGATCATGCGGATTAGAGGACGCTAGCATTGAACAACAGGCACCTAGTGCGGTATCCGTTGAGCAATACCTCACGCTATTTTCCAAAGGTGTCGCGCACCGTGCAGACTTTGGGTTAGAGCTGGGAAAATCTGTCAGCCTAGGAACCCTTCCTGTCATAGGAATGATGCTATTAAGCTGTCAAAACCTCGGGCAAGCATTAGAGCAAATATTACGTTATGAGAGCTTGAATCATAACCTTGGAATCTCTCAGGTAGTACACCACGAGGGGGAAACACAATATATCTGGACGCCAAATCGCCTCTACCTTCCTAACCCCTACGACGAGTTATCCTTCCAATTAACATTAAGTGTTTTTGCGAGCTTTAAAACATTCCTCCCCCAGCTAACCAAGGAAGAAGTTTCCATAAAGCACGTCGGCTTTATGGCGCCAAAACCAAAAGATGCACAACGTTACAAAAACTTTGTTAATACCGGCTTAAAATTCAACCAACCTTGCAACGCTATTACTATTAACAGCAAGGAGCTGGACAAAATCATAACCCAAGGGGACGCTACGTTATTCGCCGCCTTATCCGCCCATGCTGACGACTTATTACTTACCAAAGAAAACCAAAGGGACATTACCTGGCAACTAAAATCAATATTGCCTGAAGCCTTACAAAATAACAGGTTCAAAATTGAAGATATTGCTAGTCAACTTCACGTAAGCACACGCACATTACAGCGAAAGCTCAATAAATCAGGCGCAAGCTTTCAGGAAACCCTTGATGAAGTCCGTAAACATCTAGCGGAACGCCACTTAATTGATGGTCATTTATCCATGAATGAGATTGCCACACTTTTAGGTTTTCAAGAGCAGAGTTCTTTTAATCACGCATTTAAACATTGGAATTCTTTATCCCCTTCTGAATATAGAGAAAAGAATAAAAACTAATTTTCTCTCAGTATACGCTTACATAAACCGACACCAGAAACATCAGCTATCAGCCTTCTATTGAAAGCAACTCCCGATCACTATAAAACACCCTTTCCACATGTGCTATTGGATCAACAAACATCAATTTTTTTGCTAATAACTGCAGGGGCTTTGAGAAATTATCTGCTGTCTTTGGCTTCAAAACAGGGTACACCTTATCGTTCATAATAGGATGCCCTATCGAAGCCATATGCACACGCAACTGATGTGTTTTTCCGGTCACCGGGCTCAATTCAAATAGACCTTTTCCTGCCCGTTGTTCAACACAATCAATGACTGAATGTGCATTATCTACGCCTGGTACTATATGCATTACAAAACGCGGATTTGACTTCTCTAACCTATTTTTTATCACCCAATGCTTAGTCGGCATCTCTTCGGTACCCACATCGGCTAGCGCTTGATACGTTTTCGTTATTTTGTGATGTTCAAACAATGCATGATAACAAGAGCGTGTTTCTGGGTTAACAGAGAACAGTACCAAACCCGCCGTTTCTCTATCTAATCGATGTAACGCCTGTAGATCATCATTCCCCGTTTTACGACGAAGTCGATTTTGCAAACATTCATCCACAAAATTACCTCCGGGTGTTACCTGCAAAAAATGCGGTTTACAAGCCACTAAGATATGTTCATCTTGAAAAATAATAGTCTCATCAAAAGGTATCACCGGTTCTTGTTCAACTTCTCGATAGTAACAAACACACCCCTGGGGGATATATAATGTACTGCTATCGATCAACTCATCACTCAGCCAGTGCACCTTCCCATCTATCAAGCGTTGACGCCAAATACCTTCCGCAATAAATGGAAACTTCATAACAAGGTAATCTAACACCGTTATACAACCAGGGTTAGATAACGGCAGATTCACCTTTGACGGATATTTTGATAAACCCAATTCAATTAACCCGCACGTAACCGTAACAACGCATTCACATCCATATCGCCACTGTATTGGCTATATTCAAGCTCCCTGCTATCAACGGCTATCATAGTCATCCTATCTGCCAACTCATTCCCTTCTATTCCAGCATGGGCTTTCACATGAAGTAGTTTTAGATCCGCTTTCAGACGATCATAAAGCTCATGACTATCTTTTATGATTTCAAGATTTTTAATTTCACCTGATGATTTTTTCCAACCTTTTTTCTTCCATCCGTAAGCCCACAGGCTAATGCAGTTGATGGAATACATAGAATCACAATAAACCGTTACCGTTTTCTGGTTATTGATACCTTCTTCTGCAATTAGCAGAGATTGATATAATGCATTTAACTCCGCAGTGTTATTGGTGCCATTAGGATTAAACAATCCATACCATAACTCGGCAAGCTTGCCGTCACGATACACCGCAGTGCCTGAACCGGCTTTTCCAGGATTTGGATCACAACCACCATCGCAAAATATTTCTATATCCGCGTTACCCATTGTTGGTAATGAAGTGACGCTTTGAACTGCATTTGCGGGTTTCTTACGAACAGCAGGACGTCCACCTGACCCTGCAGCACCGCCAAACGCCGATTCTGCTTCTGCACGAGTGGGAAAGGATTTATACCGAGCCCCAGAAAACTTTTCAATCGAACGCTTGCAACTTCCCCAATCCGTAAAAATACCCGTTTCTCTTCCTGCCCACACTACGTAAAACTTTTTTGCCATGTTACTTTCCTAATAAGCCGCTTCAACGAGCCCTAGTTAACATTATCCGCTTCAGCGAATAAAGGGCTGTACTTGCTGTGTCATTGCATCAACAATTCGTTCATGGTGATTTTCCATGACATCCATATTTTCCATGTCTTCTAATGAAAAATAACCATAAGCCGTGGTTTCATCACTTAAACGCAAAGCTCCACCTATAACAACAACTTCAAAACACAAACCCAGAATCTGCACACTATTATCGATGTACTCTATCAACATATGAGGGTTTGAATACACCCCCACCATTTTTTGAACCTCAACGACTAAACCCGTTTCTTCCAATACTTCACGCACACAACACTCTTCAACACTTTCACCGGGATCTAACCGTCCACCGGGCAGACACCAACGGCCGTTATCGGTACGTTGAGTCAACAATACTTTCTGGCCAGCATCCTGATAAACAATAGCCGAACACCCTGGCTGAATATTTCCACGCTTAGCAATACGCTCCCCGTAACGAAGTTTTGCCACAAAATTATCGCTCAGTATGTTTATGTATTAATGTTTTAATTTGAGACAGCTGCCCCCGCCATGCAGACATCATTTCAGCGGTAAATTCATCACCTAACACCTCTGCCAATGCATCAACAAGAGAATCAAAGAACTGCTGATACATCTCATTGCTAACACCATAACCATCGTGATCTTTTACATCGGACACAAGATTATTTTCACCTATTTGCGGACGTGTTATGTTATCAACAATCGTTAGAATCACACCATTAAACATTTTTCCACGAGAAACAGGGTCATCCTTTTCCCACAACGTTTCAGCGTCTGGACATAGTTGAAAAAAACGTGAATAGGTAATATTCAACAGCTCTTCGCTTTTTTCATCTGTCAGCAGTTGCAAAGTGCCATCTATTTGTTCTAAATCACGCTCCATATCGTCAAACCTCGACCGTTGTATATATTGTTCAGGCCGCATTTTACACCATCCCTTGCTCTCAATAACCTTCTTTATTACCTTATCTCTCACCTTAAACCAACCTTGCCACCAACGCCGTATCGTCCAACCGGACGACGGCGGCAAGCAGCACGTCCTATACACTGCCCGCACTTATCCAATGTAGGGACACAAACACTATGAAACCGCTTAGCACCCTAGACGCAACCTTTCTTCGCATGGAATCTACTCGCACCCCCATGCACGTTGGCGCACTACTCACGTTTCGACTTCCTGCGGATGCTCCGCCAGACTTTGTCCAACAATTGACGGATAAGATGCGCGAAAGCCCCTTTATGCCTGAACCTTTTGGCTTTCGCCTGGCAACATCTCTGCTTTCTCGAATCACTCCGGCCTGGACAGAGGCGGACATCGATATCGATTACCACCTTCGCCACTCTGCTTTACCATACCCCGGAGGTGAGCGTGAATTAGGTCAACTGGTTGAACGCCTACACTCCCACCCACTGGATCTAACACGGCCGCTCTGGGAGTGCCACCTGATCGAGGGGCTGGAAAATAATCGTTTTGCGCTGTATTTCAAGGCGCATCATTGTGCTATTGACGGTATGGGTGCTGTCGGTATGGTAAATAAGTGGTTATCCACGGACCCGCTAGACGCTAGCAGCCAAGGGCCGTGGGTTCTAGCACAAAAGCCGTCAGCCAGTGTGGAACGCGCCAAAACGTCTCTTGCGAAGCGAATTAGTCAACCAGCAAAAGCCGCCGCAGAGCAGGCTGTTGGTTTCAAGGAATTACTTAAAGGCCTCAGTAAAATGGCTCAAGGGCCAGATAGTGGCGCTCGAATGGCACTAACCACACCTCGCAGCCTTTTCAACAAACCGGTCTCTCAACAACGTCGTTTAGGCACTCAGATGCTTGAACTCAAACGTTTAAAGTCCCTATCAAAACAAACAGGCTCTAGTGTTAACGATGTGTTATTAACCGTAGTAGGCAGCGCAATCCGCCGTTACTTGTTGGAGCAGCAATTAGAACAAGAGACTGCCAAGGCGTCCTTACTTGCCTCTGTTCCAATGGGTTTAGCACGACAAGATGGCAAAGGCGGTAATGCCGTCGCCGGATTTGTTGTGCCTCTAGGCACTGACCTTGACGACCCCATAGAACGGTTAAAGCAGATTAACCGAGTCACCACACGAAGTAAGCAAGAAATATCTGATATGCCCTCCGTCGCACAAGGTCAGCTGGCTCTGCTCGGGTTATCTCCTTTTGTTGCTGGGCAAATGTTAGGAATCCTGCCAAAAATACCACCACTGTTTAATTTTGTTGTATCTAATGTGGTGTTATCAAAAGATCCGTTATATTTAATGGGGGCAGAACTCGAAGCGATGTACCCGGTATCTTTTCTCTTTGACGGATACGCTCTTAACATCACACTCGTTGGATACAGTGACCATGTCGCCATTGGCTTCCTAGGTTGCCGAGAAGCAATACCAAGCCTGCAGCGACTAGCGGTATACACAGGGGAAGCCCTTACTGAATTAGAAAATGCCCTAGCAGGCGTGACGACAACAACAACGACAACAAGCTAGGCAGACACAGAGACCAAGCGTCGGACTTCTTCGACTTGCTCCTTAGCCTCTGCAAGCATCGCTATACTTTTTTCCGGGGTTAGCCCCACCTTCTCTAACTTTGAAAAAGCCGTGATTGCTCCCATCGGGGGGTGGTCAGGTTTATTTTTCGTTCCTAACCACGCATGAACCTGCGCTATTATCACGATATCCGTAAGGTTTGGACCTTCTGACACAGAATTATATTGCCAGTTCTCCGCATTCACCACCGCATCGATCATACTCTCGGACCAGCCCCACTTTGTCAGCATGGTCTTTCCCATATCGGCACGTAAATCATCAACAACCTTGTCCAACAGAGATGTATCATGCAGAAGCTCGGCATAGCTCTCTGCGTACAACAATACCGGTATCACACCCACGTCATGTGTTAGACCTGCCAGCAACGCTTGCTCGGGATTTACTGTCCCCGTCAATTTCGCTAACGTATGAGCAATAACTGCCACCGACTGACTATGCTCCCATAAAGCCTGCATGCGACTCTGAAGCTTACCTAATTTAGACCCAAACAACTCCCTTAGCGCATAAATATCCACTAACTGCTTAGTTGTTTCCATTCCCATTCGAACAACCGCGTCAGAACAGGTTTCTATAGCGCTAGTTCCACGAAATATAGGGCTGTTGGAAGCTGAGATGACTTTCACCACCATCGCTGGATCAGTACTTATTAAGCGGGCCATATGCTGCGTTGAAAAACCCTCATCCATCATCGCATCGCGTATGTGATTCGCAACGACCGGGATACTGGGTAGATTAAATTGATTATTTGATAAATCTTGATAAAAATTTGAACGTATTAATTCAGCAGGCTCGTTACTTGCCGCCGTTTGCACCTCAAGCACATCAGAGCGGTCTTTAGGTGCCTCGCGAACAAATTGAGCAAGCACAGCCCAATCAATGATCAGAAAAGTGGCCACCTCCAGCACCTTTGCACTATATTGACGGGGCTGCAAATGCGCGATAGGCCGCATGGCCGTTGGGGTTCCACCCTCAATTTCCTTTTGTTTGCCATCACTTGCTGTCAGTAACAGCTTGCCCTGTATTAAAAAATACTCCTTGTTATCACTGGAGCCCAACGTAATGACCGTTGCTTTTCTCTTATATTGCTTAACCTCATGGTGAGATGCGAGTAACACCAACTGTTTGTCATTCAACCGATCCAACGGCGTGAATTTCTTTAAAATCTTTGCCGTCAGTAGGTTAGGCGCATCTGCCATGATTTATTGTCCGTGATATTAACTGGTTAGCTCATTACAATGGCCACACAAGGGAGGGTCAAATCCATCAAACTCCTTTTAAGTATAGATACAATACAAGAAACCTAGAGAAACTATTTCCCTATATAAACTCGGCCACTTATCACCATAAGAATAGCACCATAACGATATCACTCCTCAACGGGACTACTGCCTTCCCCACCTTCCGCTAGCTTTGCCCTATCGGCTTTCGAAATATAACGAGGTTTATTGGTTGGCTTTTGCTTATCGCTGGCCTTTTTTGCCCGTTTTACAATACTGTCTTTCACTTTTTTCTTTCTGCTCATTCTAACGTGCCACTCAGCTATCAATTGAATTCGTATTGTAAAAGTAAAAAAGGGTAAACACTATCATTCACCACCACTCTCCCACAAAATCAGCCGCCATATAAAAAGCCTATTAAAATTCCACGCGCACTCCTCCAGTAAATACATGCTCAGTCACCCGGCTATGACCTACAACAGTTTGATAATCAACAAATAACTGGGTTCCGCTAGTAAACACTCCCGAAGCCCCTACACCGATAACAAAATAGTCTCTATCCGGTTCTTCTGACTCGATAGGGAATACCCAAGGGCTACCTCCACTGGGCACAGCCTCCCATGCATAGCGATAATGAAACGTATCCGTATCATTTTGATGCTCGTGAGCCCAAGCAATACGAGCCTGAGGGATAACAGCACCAAAACGTGTATTCACCACATGTGTTGCCGATACCCCAGCGACTGCAACCAAAGAATCCACTTCATATCGATCAACAATGAACTCGAATGCTCCGGCACCAGTCTCCTGATACCCATCAACCTGAGATTCCATATAATTTAAGCGAAGGTAAGGTGACAAACTGGTAGCACCTAAATTTATCTCGTACCCAACACCCAGTCCAAATGCGTGCTGATCACTTTCGGTAATTGCATTGGCGGTCAAATCCCAATCCGCCTGTGTTGCTGCAGAACCAGCGCCCAGCGGAACAAACACCCGACGGTTCATCTCATAATCATTACTGCCATTACTAACAATCCCGTCAATATAAAAAGCCCCCTTATAAAAGGTACTATAAAGTGACACACTGTAACCATCGGCAGTCACATCTCCTCCGGCAACAACAGCTTCACGCTGAAAACTACTATCAAGATCAGAATAACCAGCGGCGACACCTAATACCAAGAAGGGAGTAATGCGATAATCTACGCCCAGCATTGCACCATAAGTATCGTAGTCATAAGCATTTTCCTTATCAGTTGCATCCACCTCCCCAGTGGCAATCGCAACATTAAGAAAACTTCCTAAGCGACCATCGTTCACTAACTCACCAGAACCCGCACTACCACCACGCATCCTCGTCAAACCAGGAATACTAGAATTAAACCCAGAACTGGCTACCGTTAAACCTCCAGCACCACCACGCAATTGAGTAAAGCGAGAAACGATTGTGTTCATTTGAGAATAGGAAGAATCCGTTAATGTCGAACGAAAAGCCGTTACTTCTTCTCCGGCAACCTGCTGTAATACTGCATCAACATCATTAGCATCAGAAAGCCCTAACCCAACACCGTTCGCACTCATACCCATTACTGTCTGAAGCACCTCGTCCAAACGATCAAATAACGCTTGTTCAATCGGCATCAACTGTCGCTCCATCATTGTTGCAGCGATGTTATTCCAACTTGCGTTAACACCTTGAACCTGAGCTTGTTGCAATTCTGTTCGAGCAATTGCAATGGATATATTCACGGTTACATTACTGATGACAAACAACATAACCACTGCACTAACGGCAATACGCTTAACATTCATAATTTATCCTCCAAAAAAACCACAATCAATGGAAGAGGAATTAACAAGCCATTAGCACCCATAAACGCAACTACATACATAACTACAAATACAACTACAGCCAGGCAACTAACAACCAGACAACCAAGTGTCCTTATCCGATAAACACTTTAAATAATGACACAAACTTGGTCGCATGGAGCTATGAAATCATTCTGTCATATTAGAATTATTAGCACTATCGATAGCACTAACTTTACGCTACCGATAGCAGCCAACTCTAGAACCAAAAATATTGTTCAAAAATTGGAAATACCAAACATATCAAAAAGCAATAAAGCCTTTTTCTTTTTGTCGAAGCCAAAACTCCCAACCCGTCTCCATACCGCCAATATCACCAATATAATTATCCCTCACAAGATATAAACTTCGTTTTCGACTTCCACGCTTATACTCCTGCAATATTCGTAACACAAAGCTTTTTCTTGGTGATGATGATAATAGAAAATACAACAACTCACCTGAATGCGCTTGTAAATATGCATTGCCAGAGACATTTTTTTTACGCCATTGATTACTATGCAAATCTAACATTTCACGCAACGGCAACATGTTCGCTCGCTGGGATAACCTTCCCTTATTCTCTTCATGTCGCAGCATAATAAGCCGACCATCTTTTCTCTCAATTTTCTCCATTTGCTCCGCTAAACCTTCGTTCAACCAACCCGGTGTATTAGGTGCAATGGACGCAATAATGGCATGACTTGTTTCATGTTTAATCGTCTCCAACGTGCCGTTTCTATTCTCTCTCATATACACCACGATCTCATTATTCTTTGGGAAAAACACACCTCTTGAGTTGGATACATTAATACCCAACTCCTTTTTTAAATAACGTTGATACGCATGTTGGTCAACAAGAAGGGTTATTGAAACCGGCACGGTTTTATAGAAATCAAAAAACATCACATCATCATAAAAGTGATAGACGTTATTCACATCTCTTTTAATTCGCAAAGTCTCTTGTTCAGTTAATTGTACATCCATCGATCGGATCGTAATATCAAATCGCCGCCATGAGGATGGAGTGATATTTAACATCACCTTTTCCTTTTTAGTACTTTTTTTGGTATTTCCCTGCAATACTGGCCGAGCACTATCATCAAAATGGACTCGCCCCTTATCATCCACCCAACGATAAATATCGCTATATGCAACCTCGGAAAAAGTTATCGCCAAACAGATGGCTACGCACTGTATACAAGCTATGTATTTATTATGCACCATGGTTCCATTTTGTTCTCGTCACAGGTAATCTATAGATAGACCGCTTTGCTTAACACCCCAATAATAGGTGAAACACCATGAACAACAATAACACTTGCCACGCTTTTGAAGCAGACATTTTACAAGATCATGACGCTGTAGAGCTCGCTAACCTATTAAAAGCAAAAGAAATATCCCAAGAAGAAGTGGTTAAGGCAGCCATTAAACGAGCTCAAAAAATTGACCCTCATTTAAATGCGGTGGAGTTTGATTGTTATGATCACGCTTTAAAGCAATCCCGCTTTTCTCCCAATCCTGGGTATTTTTCAGGTGTGCCCACCTTCATTAAAGATAATACCCCTGTACTAGGCATGCCAACCAATCACGGTTCTGCGGCCATAAACTCTGCACCAGCAGATGCGCACGGACCTTACGCCAAACAATACCTTGATCAGGGGTTTGCATTATTGGGTAAAAGCACCCTGCCTGAATTTGGTTTTAATGCCACCACAGAACCTGCTCATAAAGAACCTACCAGAAATCCATGGAACACCGATTACTCCACAGGCGCTTCATCCGGCGGAGCTGCAGCTCTTGTCGCCTCAGGTGTCGTTCCTGTTGCTCATGCCAATGACGGTGGTGGTTCCATAAGAATTCCAGCGGCCTGTTGTGGGCTTATCGGATTAAAACCCAGCAGAGGCAGGCACGTATTATCCGACCAGTCAAAATCACTGCCATTGAATATTATTAGTGAAGGCATTGTCAGCCGAAGTGTCAGAGATACCGCATACTTTCATGCAGAAGCAGAGAAGTATTATCGAAATAAGAAACTGCCTCCCATCGGCCTAGTAGAAGGGCCGGGGGAAAAACGCCTTAGGATTGGTTATGTCGCTGATTCGATTACCGGTCACCCAACCGATGATGATACCCGGAAAACATTAGAAGAAACCGTTACGTTACTCGACAGTTTAGGCCACCACGTAGAAACCATGCCATTACCCATTCAACCTTCGTTTATTGAAGACTTTAGCTTGTATTGGGCAATGCTTGCATTTCTTACCCAAAAGACCGGCAAGCTGATCATGGATCCAAGTTTTAACGCATCAAAACTGGATGCGTTAAGCCTCGGTCTTGGCGATATGTATAAGAAGAAGTTCTACAAAACACCGCTATTTCTTTATCGTCTCAAAAAAACCTATAATGACTATGCAAGAGCATTTTCTGGGTTTGACGTTGTATTAACCCCCGTACTTGCACAAACACCGGTAAAGTTAGGCCACATCAGCCCAACGGTTCCCTTTGAAGAGTTGTTTGATCGTTTAATGCGTTATGTTAGCTTTACACCACTTGCAAACACATCAGGGGCTCCCGCTATATCGCTCCCTATAAGCGCCACCGAAAACAACTTGCCAATCTCCATGCAATTCGCAGCTAATCACGGCCGAGAACGTGTTTTATTAGAATTGGCATATGAGATTGAAGAAGCCAAACCGTGGCGAAAAATTCACAACTTATAATATTAAGAATATCTTCTATGTTTGATTTTTACGTACAACAGGAATATTGGTTCGCCGCCATTCAACTGATTCTGGCCATGGCAGGAATGGGGGCCACCCTGACCTTGAGAGATTTCAAGGATGTATTGATTGAGCCCAAAGCGGTATCCATTGGCCTGGGCATCCAGCTGTTAATTGTCCCTCTCACAATCCTACTGTTAATCAAAGTCCTTAACCTAACCGGCGGTGTTGCCGTTGGTTTTGCGCTTATTGCAGCCATACCTGGCGGTACTGTATCCAATATTTTCACCCATTTTGCAAAAGGCAATGTCGCACTATCCATTTCAATTACAGCAATTACAACACTTGCCTGCTTGGCCACAACCCCATTAATACTTGATTTTTTGATCGCCCCCTACATGTCCGATAACTTTATTATGCCCATAGCAAAAATTGCGCTGGAGATTGGCCTCTATTTACTTCTTCCCCTATTGATTGGCATGATTATTTTGAAAGTGTTTCCCCGCTATGCTGACTTCTTTTCCAAATGGTGCATTAGAGGCTCACTGTTCGTTATTGCGCTCGTTATAATAGGGTCACTAGGGGCTGGCCGACTAGATCTCAAAGCATTTGGTATTATCAATATTGCTTATGTCTTTATACTCGCTCTTGTATTGGTATTTTTAACCCGCCCTTTTAGGAAGTTTTTATCCTTATCAAAACCCGATTTCACCGCAATCGAACTCGAAGTCTCTGTACGCAGTATAAACTTAGGTTTGTTGATTAAAGCATCACTATTTCCTGCTGCCGCAGGAGCTGCAGATGAATTCGGTAATACAGTCCTGTTTACCTTACTTCTTTATGGTGGCTTTCAGCTGACTGCCGGCGCGACGTTGATTTGGTGGCATAGAAGAAAAGTAGACGCGTTACACGAGGCCGACAGGAGAGCTCAATCCACCTAGATGAGAAATACACTCACAAGCTTAGCTAAAACAATAAAAAAAGCGCCTCACTCATGAAGTGACGCGCCTTTCTGAACCAATCAAACGTCTAGCTTAAAAAGGTTTTTTACGAGGACCTTCGATTGGATTGTTCCAAAATTGCTCAGGAACTTTTCTTGGGTCTTCTTTACGAAGCTGCTCTGGGCGAGTTTCGCCATCAGTCCAAGAATGCTCACCACAACCTTTGCCATCTTCGTCAAATACAAACACAGTAGCAACACGTTGCGTCAACTGATAAACCTCACCTTCTTCACCAAATTCAAAACCGAAGGCCGCCGGAATAATGTCGCCAGGATAAAGCTGGTGAAGCATAAGCTCAACGTAAAGACTATCATCACCAACAATTAATTTTTCAACTTCACCGTGAATAAGGTAAACATTTGAAGCCACAAGCATGTGATAGAACTCTTTCATGCTTTCTACGTCTTGTGGTTGAATGCTCTTTTGGAATTCATTACACCCGTATACTGCATAGGTTTGACTTTTAGTCGAACAGCTTTCAATCAACGCTTCATAGTTACCAGTAGTTTCGGCTTCAGCGTGCTCGATAAAGTTTTCTAGGAGTCTACGACGGTGCGGCTCTTTGATTCTCTCTAACTCAGTGCGTGCGGCTTTAGTTATAGATAGATTATCAAAGTCTTCCATTTCGATATGCTTTTCTTCAAGAAATTCTCTGTACATGATTCAGCCTCTCTCTAAGGGTAGTGTTTATTTTTAGATAGTATACGTAATACGCCATATACTATATGCAATATAATATACGTGATATAGTATATGGCGTATACTTAAAAAAAAGCAACCCCCTAATGTAGAATTTCTAGCCATGACTGAACCGAAGAAGGGCCGCAAGCCCAAGTACACCAAAGAGAACATTATTTCTATAGCTGTAGCCCATGCCGATAAATATGGCTTAGAGCAAGTCACCATGGCAAAAGTTGCAAAACAAGTGGGCTGCACGCCGATGGCACTATACTCCCACGTAGAAAATCACGATGCCTTGTTACGAGCCATGGCCGACAAAGCCCTAAGCGAATTAGACCGCAAATTTCCTACAACACCCACATGGCAAGAAGGTATCAGTCTTTGGCTACAAACATTGTGGCAAGCCAGTACACAGCGACATTGGCTAGTAGAAGTCATCATGGTTAACGAGCGTATTAGCCTGCAATGGCTTAAATACAATGAAAAACTTATCGCTCTTCTTGAACAAGCTGGCATGAACGATAAACAAATTGCCGATAGCCTATCTATGATCGGATGCATCTCTGTTAGTGCCATTTTCCAGGTAACCCAATTTCCACTACCAAGAAATTCGGTGATTGAAGGCGGTCTCACAGAAAAACAAGCTGATCAGCTAGACATTAATATGTGGGCAAGAATGGTTCCCCATGTTCAAGCACACACTAATGAATCGTTCTTAAAGGAAATGGAGCAACTGGTGATATGGAGTATAGAAGGTCGACTGAAATAACTGAATTATTGTGACCCAGACTCGATTTAAATAGCAGCAATGGACATTCCCAGACTCTGGAAGTTGCTTAATCATCAGCCCACCAGTAATTTCATACTTATCACAAAACTTCAGCCTATCAATAGCCATCTCATATCGATTCATTAAGCCATGGGGGAGATAATGAATACGGCCAATCCACAGTGCAAAATCACCTTAAAAAGTGAAGTAGACTGGTACTGAATTATTTTTGGCTATAGGATTGAACCTCGTTTTTAATAAAAAAATAAGGAAGTTTATAATGGATGTAAAAATAAAACTTATTAGAACTGTAACGGTAGTGCTGTTGGTAGCTTTTTTTGGGGTTGGGTGTAAGCAAACGGGCTCTACAACTATTCGATACTTTGAAGAACAACCGTCAGCTGATTATCAATTAGCTGCCGACAGTTTTACCACAGAGGTTGCGCATGTAACCCTGCATAAGGCAGATGACCCTGTATGTGATGACACAAAGAATAACTGTATTCACGTTGATTTGGAGGGTTCAAGCGTGATTAATATTGCAAACATACCTGTTGGTGAGTGGTATATATGGACTGGTCAGTTTGCAGACTATAAATCTTGGTCTGGTGCCGCTTGTGGGTTTACCGTGATAAATGGTGAGACTACAGAGCATAACGTTATATTGGAACAGGGTGTGGGCACAACGTCATGTAAACAGGTTGATCAAGGGGTTATAGTTAATTTCCTGGATATAACGGGTAGTGAATTGCCATTGTTTAATAATGGAACAGTAACGTTACATAAAACGGATGATCGCATTTGTACTGATCAAGGGGGAACATGTATCCAAGTTGGATTAGAGGGGCGTACGAGTGTCGCTATACCAAATGTCGAAGCTACAAATTGGTTTATCTGGGCTGGTGGGGTTTCAGGATATAAGGCCTATGCCGGCTATCCCTGTCGTTTTGATGTGACTGAAACCGAAGTGAGCTATCAAGAGGTTCGATTGACCGAAGGTACCGGTACAAGTATTTGTAACGATCTGTAGCGAGGTATTAAGTAGCAGGAGCAAACATGCTCCTGCTACTATATTTAAGATTAACGACTCAGTATAAGTCCCTAAAGCTAAGTGTACCTAAACCGTTAAAACAACCGCAATAAAAATGCGAGTGCTTTAATCGCTTTTGCGGATTTATCAAGGTACCCTTCAATTTTTCCCATATCTTTCACCGCAGCCTTAGCTGCTGCTGTTGCTTTTTTGGCATCCTTTATCGCATCGATATATTCCGGGACATTGTCATTCAATTGTTTACTCAACAATTCCGTAAGCTGCCGCTCTTTGACAATAATTAGCTTAACGACTCGTTCATAGTCCTCGTAACTACTCACCAATTTCTTGATATTGTGGAGTTCATTCAGCTCATTCACCAACTGCAATCTAATAGTACTCATCGCTTAACCTTTTATTCATCGAGGATTTTTTTATAGCTTTTGTATTCTTTATTCAATTGCTGCAATACTTTACCTGCTGCTTTAACAGCATCCTTATCAAATTTTTTGTCTTCACTAACAGAGACATACAATTGTGTTAACGCTGCATTCAGCGCATCTGTTGTAACTACAACAATATCCACTTTATCTGATGCTTTACAGTCTTTCACATCCAACGGACACACATATTTTGGTGCACTTCGACGATAAAGTTCTTGAGCATTGTAATAGCGCTCCATCATTAACATTCGCTGAGTAAGAACACCTGTAACCTGGATAGAATCTACCTCTTCCGACCAAACGCTAGAGGCGTATAATCGAGACTTATCCATTAACGATTTTCTTTTCCGCAACACATCGTCAGACACGCCCTGCAAGTCCTTAGACAGCATCGTCAAACTAGCAGAAATTACGGGATGGTATTGTTTAATAATGTCTCTTAACGCTCGATCCCTTTGTCGCCCCATGTAAAGGGAACCAAGAGAAAAAACAACCTCACTTACGTTATCAACTTTATCTCTATTCGAACGTGTTTCATCGTCGTCATTGTATTCAACCCATGCATCATCTGCTTTTCTCGCGGCGCTGTTAAACTTTTCAGCACTTTTTTTAATCTCTGCCAATGGCGCATCAGATGCCAATATCGCAATCATCGCCAAATATCTTTTAGTGGCTACCGTATAATCACGCATCAACTTAACAGGTATTCTAAATTTGTTTCGCTCATAATAACTTGGGCAGGGCACACTAAACAAAAACCCAGGATGCTTGCACATATCAAGGGCTTGATCTAAAGAAGAAACCTTCTCCAATCGATAACTAGTTTCTAAAGCCTCTTCAGCCAAACTCAAGAATTGAGCGGTTTTTGCACCCCATTCTTCTCCAGACTTTCCAATTTTTTCAACTGAAGTTAAATTCACACAGCCAGAGAGGAATACAACCAATAAAAAAACATACGGTGAGGGGAATAACGTTTTCATCAGCGCTCGCTTTACGAAGAAAGAAAGCCTCAGGATACACTGATATTTAGAAAAACAACAAAGATCTGAATTTTCGAGGGGGCATAAACAACAAAAGCGGGGCCGGTTACCTTGAAGAAGATAGTCTCCGTGCCTCGCTCAGTTCAGTTGTGTCCTGTCCCTTTATCGTCATCCATAACGAATATCCCTCATCACGCCCACGCAAATCAGCATGGTCTCCATGATTTGTCCTTGCACAAACCTTGTGCACATTGCTCGCATTCCTTAGCAGCAATTTCCTTATGGCCTCCAATTCCGTGGGGGCTCATGTCCTTCGA
>CAJXXT010000006.1 GCA_913063495.1 uncultured Gammaproteobacteria bacterium
GATCTCTTTGGTGACTTTTCCATCATCGTTGTAATGGAATTCTTTAACCCCACCTCGGCTATCAATCGCGCGACTGATACGGTTGTCGTCATCCCATTTAAAGCGATAGTTGTAAATACCGTCATCGCCGTATTGTTTAATACAACGGGCTTCTGGCGTGTGTTGATCCCATTCAAAATAGAAGTTGAAGCCAGTTTTGAGCGTACGCTGAGTGATAACGTGATTGTTGTACTGGTATTTTTCTGCGTGTTGATTGGCGTCAACACAGGCAATAAGGTCTTGGTGTTCGTTGTAGTGGTATTGAACTAACGGTGTGACTTGTGGCTTTGCGCCAGTGTTATTTGTATCATCAGTAACACTCATACGATCAATTTGGCGAATGAGCCCTTGATCCCATTGGAAGCGTAGCGCTGGCCCCCAGCTACTTTGGATGCCTTGAAGTTGCTGATTATCCGCCTGATAAATAAAGTCCAACCGATTACCGTGAGCATCTTCGAGTGCTCGAAGCGGTAGCGTTTGGTTGTAATTGATGTTGTGGTTGTGTTGGTTTTTCTCGCCTACAAAAATACGATCTGCTTGGTTCGGGTTAGTCGTCGAACGTAGAACAAAAACATGTTGGTCAATACAGGTAAGGCTGAGTTTTTCTGTGTTGTTGGTATTACTCTCACCAACAGCAGGTCGGCTAAATGGTATGTTACGACCTTCTTCATCAACATAGGTCACCATGTAACGAGAGGTTTTTAATTGTTCACTTGCAGGGTGTGTCCATCCAATCCCCAGGCCACGTTGTTGTGCATTGGATGATCGGTATACCCGTTGCCATACCAGTGGTAACGGTCCATCAAAGGTAAAGTCCTCTAGCTCTAGTAATTCTTCACCAGTAACCATGCTGATGGGTTCACCTTCACGGGTACAGGCTTTGGCTTTGTCACAAGCTTTGCCAGTGTCTGTGCGGCCCATGTTGGAGTCGGTGGGTTTGTGCAGGGTTTTAGGTTTGTGGGAGATTTGCTTCATTGGGTTAGAAGCAATGCTGTTGGTGGTGGCTTTTTTCTTTAACGGTTGACCCAGTTTTTTCAAACCTTTGAGTAAGTCAGCCAGTATATCCCCGGCTTCTTTGGCGAGGCGTCCTGCTTTGCCGGTGACATTGGCGGCTAATAGAGGGGAACCTGCGCCCATGGTGATAATGGTAATGAGCAGTTCAATCACAACAGGAGCGGCTTTGCGTGTTGCATCAACACCGGATAAGGCATCCCAATAATTACCGGGGAAATCGCTAATCATCTCCCAGGTTTCTTCGTCACCAATTAATAAATTAATGGCTTCTGCGACTTCACCCCCGACTTCATATGCAGCAGTTCCGGCTTTTTCAGCTTCTTCATATTTACGCTGAATCTCTCGCACATCACCGGTGAGAATATCTTCTACAAGATCCAAGTAGGCCATATTGGCTTTATGTAATCCGGAGCCGACTGAGCTTACAAAGGATGCAAAGTCGTTCACCATATCCCAACCGCCCATCATGGCGGCACCCACATAGACAAGCCCCATTTCAAATGCGGAGGTGCTATCGGCAACGATTTGTTGCATATCCGCATCACGTTGTGCATCGGCAACAATGTTGTTTAGTGTGGTGCTGAGTTGGTTGCGTAATTGTGTGAGTTTGGCTTGTTCTTCATCACGGGCAATGTATTCAATCTGAACGGTGCCTTTAGGGAGGTTCTCTTCAAAGGCTTCCCCTTTATCGTCAAGTTCACCTTCTCTTGTGCTGCCATCGGCGAGTAATAATTTGTAGGGGTGGCTTTTGGCGGGGGTGTCGTGTTTATCATCCCAGAATAGGTGTATTTTAAGCCAATCCTTTTCTTGGGTTGCGGCGATTACTGGCGTGGCAATGAGCGGGGTGGAGGCGAGCAGTGCAAGATCGGTTTGTTCGGCATTGGCATTGGAGGTTACATCGGTGGGCATTGTAATCTTTCCACCCTTGCGATGATCCGTCACCATCCAACCATTACCACCTTCAATCATGGCAGATCCAGGTTTTGCAACTTTACCGGCTTTATCATTTACCGGTGGATTCGGTTTCGCGGGTGCCGCAGGGGATGCAGATTGTGCTGCGCCACCACCGCCTCCAGAGTTAATGCGCACCATCGGGCCGCTAATGATCACGCCGGCTGGGCTTAAGAATAATATGCCGCCACCACCTTTAACAGTGAGGGCCATACCACCATCCACGACTAATGTAGTGGCCGCTTTTAAATGGGTTTGTTGTGATTGTTGGAAGTGGTTGTTACCACTTTTAAGGTGTAAGTCTTTACCCACTTTAATGGATAACGAATCACCTACCTCAAGGTTGCTGTTGCTTCCAACGTTAAGGTGTTTATCTTTACCGATATTTTCATTGTGCTGATTGGTGACAATATGATGCTGGTCTTTTTGGATATGTTGTTTTAAGTCGTTTTTAATCCGCAGATCCATGTCTTTTTCTGCATGGAGGTAAACTTGTTCTTTGCCTTTTTTATCGTCAATGCGTAATTCATTGTGACCGTCACCGCCAGGTGAGCTGTTGCTGCGAAATACCGTGCGGGTTTTGTTGAAGGGTAAACCTTCTGGAACCGGGTTGCTGGCGTTAAAGGCGCTGCCGGTAACGATGGGACGGTCAGGGTTGCCGTACTCAAATTGTACGATAACTTCTTGCCCGATACGGGGTACTACTATGCTGCCATAACCGTTTCCAGCAAAGCCTTGGGCTACACGAATCCAAAGGCTGCTTTTATCATCCATCTGGCCTTGACGATCCCAGTGGAATTGCACTTTGATTCGGCCGTAGTTGTCGGTGTAGATCTCTTCGCCACCAGGGCCACACACTAGCGCGGTTTGATGGCCATAGGCTTTTGGTTTTGGGTGTACGTGAATACGAAAAGGCGTTTCGTTTGGCATGGTGTAAAAGGTGGATTGGTATTCTGTACCGCGGTTGCTGCTGCCTTCTTCTAATGATTGTGGTTGTAACCCTTCATGGATTACTTTGGTTAATAGGTAAGGGCGATTAAAGGCGGTGGTGAAGTGTTGTTTTATGTCGAGCAATTTACCGGGTAGTAAGCGAACACACTGGGTTTGACCTTCTCCAGTAATCAGGTCGGCACAATCGGCTTCTAAATGAATACTAGTGTACTTTTTAGCTTGATCCGGGGTTTCAAAATGCCCGGGATATCGGTAGTTCTCAAGATCACCATCAGGGTTTAATTGATGGCCTAGCCCCACTTGTGTACTGCTAGGGTTGAAGTCACCGAGGGTTACGTTTTGAGGCGAGTAACCTTCCCAAAGGGCGGGGCGAGTACCACATTCTGGGCAAATACCATCGGATGGTACTTTACCGATACGATTGGAACAGTTGGAGCATTTCACTCGGGTTTGGGCTTTGGTGCGATGGATAAAGCTGTAAATGCTATCGGTGGCTTGTGCCATGCCGGTTTTGGCATGAAAAGGGATCGCTTTGTTGCCTGCTATTGGCCCGAAAACCGAGTTGCGATCACTGATTACCATACAATGATGATCAAGGTGGTGTTCGAAGAAGTAAAACATGCCTTCTTCACTCATTAGCCGTTCGGCAAAGGCGAGGTCTGTTTCATTGTATTGCACGCAGTAGTTGCGTTTGGGGTAGTTGCCGGACAGGGCGAATTTGACGTTGTAACCGGATATGCCGGAGCCGCCTAAGACTTGTTTTAGAATAGTGGGTATGGATTTTTCTTGGAAGATACGGGTGCTTTCTTTTAATGCCATAAATTGGCATTTGGGCACGAGGACGATGCGGTAGTTGGCAAAACGGTCGCCATGGCCCTGGGTGTGAAACTGGATGACCTCACCATGCACTAACCGATTGTCGAGTTTGTCGTCAACCAGTGTTAGCACGCCGGCTTTTTCTAAAAACTGATCTGGGGTGAGATCAAAGTTCTCTGAGATGATATCGATCGTAAATATGTAGGGTGTTGAAATCGCCTCTTCACCGGTAAATTTGAGCACGCGCAGAGAGTCTGCTAGCCCGATAAGCTCGAAGGTGAATTTGCTGGCATTGGCTGGAAGCATGTTGAGACGATCCTGTCCTGTTCTGATATGTATGTATAGCTAACGATGTTTAGCTAAAAGAGACAGAAGGGGGGTAAGGAAATGGCTGGTTTTAGAGGCTTTTGAGGGGGTAGGGCTTTCAAATTTGCTATTTATTGCTGTTCTTCGCCAGGTGGTCGCTAAATCGAGGTCAGGTGATCGAGGCCAGGTGATAGTCAAAAAACTTCCGATGCTCCCTGCCTGCGCTGTTGGGATTAACTTTGTTGGGGTGCTTGAACGCTTTCCAGCTGTCGACTTGTTTACCTATATTGAGCTTGGGGAAGTCAATATCCGTTTTCGTTAACCCTTCAATCGAAATATCTAAGAACGAGAGCAGTGTTCCTAGGCTACCGCTTTGGCTGATATCAATGCTTAAAAAATCATGTCTGGATGAAAAGTACTTTAAGACCTCTTTTTTGTGGTTTTGATAACAGGTCGCTAAATGTTGACTATCGAATGGGTCGTTTGCAGAAGCGAGCTTAAAAGTTTCATTAAAGCTGCGTTTGAGTACAGGGTTAAAATACCCTGTTTTGGTGTCTAACGGTTCTTGCATTTTTCTCAATAACATCTGTATCGAGGGTACCCATTTCTCGATAGGGCGGTCTAAATATACATATCTGGACTTTGGGAATAGCAGGTCTAGTTGTTGATAGTCAGAAAAACAGGGGGCATCGGAGATTACATCAGCCAATTCAAAGGCACGTTTGGTAAACGCGGTATGGGCGACCTTAAAGCCGTGTTCTAAAAGTGCGACACTGACACTTGTGGTGCCGGTTCGGGGTAGGCCAATGATAAAAAGCTTGTTCATAGATAGTTAAGTATTTGATTACTTTAGGTAAATGGCTGGAGGCTGTTTTGTAGTCAATATTATAAGGTATTGGTGATGGTTGGTGGAGAATATGGCAGGTATAAAATATCACGGGGGTAAATTGGTACATATATGTATTTGTCGATCATTTGTCATTTTTAGCCCTTGTTCGTAGATTGGTGATGCCTACAATTGAGGGATCTTTTTCATTACTGTATACAGAGGCCTGAATGAGCTACGAAATTCCGACTTACGAAACATTGTCTATATCCATTGAAA
Source organism: uncultured Gammaproteobacteria bacterium (assembly GCA_913063495.1). Taxonomy (GTDB): domain Bacteria; phylum Pseudomonadota; class Gammaproteobacteria; order Pseudomonadales; family Ketobacteraceae; genus 42-54-T18. Next base: position 5,183 of record CAJXXT010000006.1, read on the forward strand.
ACCAGATTGCTCATGTTCAGTTGAGCCGCCCGAATGAGTTTAACGCGATGAACGTGGCGTTTTGGCAGGAGCTGCCCATTGCTGTACGTGATATTGATAATGAGGCTGCTGCTCGGGTTATTGTTATCTCGTCGCAAGGCAAGCATTTCACAGCGGGTATGGATGTGAGTGTGTTTTCTAACCCTAAAAGTCTTAACTTCTCTGGTGATCGTGCTCGTGCAGCGGAAAACTTCCGTCGTACCGTGTTGCAGTTACAAGATACCTTTAACGCACTGGAGGAGGTGAGAGTACCTGTGTTAGTTGCCATTCAAGGTGGTTGTATCGGTGGTGGGGTGGATATGGTGTCTGCGGCAGATTGTCGTTACTGTACCGAAGATGCCTTTTTTACCATAAAAGAAACCGAGCTGGGAATGACGGCAGATGTGGGTACGTTGCAACGGTTACCGCATTTGATCCCTCAAGGGTTGGTAAGGGAGCTGGCTTATACCGGGCGTAAGATGTTTGCTGATGAAGCAAAGGCTTCTGGGTTAGTAAACAAGGTTTTTCCTGATCAGGAATCTATGTTGGCTGGGGTGATGGAAATCGCAGCGGATATGGCTAAAAACTCACCGCTGGCGGTTATTGGTTGTAAGGAGATGATTAACTATACGCGTGATCATTCTGTTGCAGACAGTTTAGATCACATGGCAACATGGCAATCCGGTATGTTTTCACCAGAAGAGATGATGAAAAGCTTTGCGGCTAAAGCACAGAGAGTGGCGGGGGATTTTGAAGAAATTGCTCCGGTACGGCCTCCATTGGGTGGATAGTAGATGATTAAGAATAAAAAAGGGCCATTGTTATCGCTAACAATGGCCCTTTTTTATTATCCCCAATTGATGATTTTCTCGCCATCAGTTGAATACTCAAACCAACGGTCTGGATCATCGCCATTAACCCAGACACTTTCAATGCAGCGAACCGTCTTTCCTAGGGCTTCGTAAGCGGCTTTGGCGCAAGCCAAATCATCTTCCCAGGGTAATAGGCGAGTATCGAACCAGATACTGCTAAAACCTGTGCTACCGGCATTTTTGACGATAACAACGGGGAACGTTTCGTCTTGGTAATTACAGGTGAGTTTTGCACCCTGTTTATTTTGGTTGTCAATATTACTGTCTTCAAATACCGTTTGAATCCAGGCGACCATCGCTTCAATATCGCCACCTTCAACATAGATTTCTAGGTCTGGGAGCTGTTGGTTTTCTTCAGTCATGTTTTTTATGTTCCGCGGTTGTTGGCGTCTTGCGCTGCGGGATGTTTAGGTGCGAATTGTAATAATTGCACATCAATATCCACGGCAAGTTGTTGGATGCAGTCGAGCTGTTTTTTCGCCTCTGGAGATGTTCGCCAAAAGTGCGGTGTCATTGCTAGCAATGACAGTATGTCATGATTGTTGTGCATTGCCATTGTCTGTTGAATGGCAATGCGCTTTGACAGTGTAAAATGTGAATCCATTTGTGCCAAGAACTTATCTTCATCGTATTCACTGGTATTGTCGTATAACAGCGATTTGAGTTGGTGCAGGTGGTTTTTTCCTGCACATAACACCATTAGGGTCCCTGAGGGTTTTAATAGGCGCTGAAACTCGGAAGGTTGCATAGGGCTGAATACTGAAATAATCAGATCGCAGCTTTGTGATGCAATGGGAATCGCTTTGATGGTGGAGACAAAACAATTCAGGGATTTATTGCGTTTGGCGGCTTCAATTACAGCAGGTTTTGCGATATCAAAGCCGTAAGTGGTGAGATCGGGGTATTGGGGTGCTAGGGCGTTATGAAGGTTGTCGGTATAATAGCCTTCACCACATCCTGCATCTAAGATGACGGGGGCAGCTTCTGCTTGGCTAGTACTGAGGTGAGCTGTTTGGACGTGAGTTGCACTGAGATGTTGTGTGCAGTTTTCTGCCAGCGCGTCGACCAAAGGTTGGTAATAGCCTAGCCCTAGGAATTTTTTTCGAGCTAACACCATTTCTTTGTTATCCCCTGGGGTCAGGGATTTCTTTTGCTGAACCGGTAATAGATTAACGTAACCTTGTTTAGCGATATCAAAGGTATGGTTTTGAGCACAAACCAGGGATCGCTGGTCCGTGCTTGGGTGGAGCACCTCAGCGGTATTGGACGTTTCGCATAGAGGGCAAAGCAGGTGCTTCGCCCCTAAAATAGAGTGTGGTCCTGGTGCCATTATGTCAGAAGCTTGTTTAGAATAAGTTCATAAATTGATGAGAGCTTGTCCAAATCTGCTGCACAAATTTTCTCATCAATTTTATGGATGGTGGCGTTACAAGGCCCTAACTCGATCACTTGAGTGCCGGTAGGCGCAATAAAACGTCCATCGGAGGTGCCGCCAGCGGTGGAAAGTTCGGTATCTAAACCGGTTACCGCTTGGATGGAATCAACAACGGCTTCGACCAAATCACCTTTAGAGGTTAAGAAGGGAAGGCCACTTAGATTCCATTCAATATCGTATTCTAGACCCGCTGCGTCAAAAATAGCGCGAGTACGTTGCTTAAGAGAGTCTTCTGTAGATTCGGTAGAAAAACGGAAGTTAAAGATAACTTCCACATCACCAGGAATAACGTTGGTCGCTCCGGTGCCACCGTTTATATTGGATATTTGAAAAGAAGTGGGTGGGAAGAAGTCATTACCTTGATCCCATTCCTCTGCGGTTAGGGTTGCTAACGCTGGCGCAACTTGATGAATTGGGTTACGAGCTAACTGTGGGTAAGCAACGTGGCCTTGGATACCTTTAACCTTAAGTTTGGCGCCTAGAGATCCGCGTCTTCCGTTTTTAACGGTATCACCAACTGCACTTGTGCTTGATGGTTCGCCAACGATACACCAGTCGATAAAGTCATTTCGATTTTGTAGGGTTTCGATCACTTTAACGGTGCCGTTGTGAGCGGGGCCTTCTTCATCACTGGTGATAAGAAAGGCGATAGTGCCATTATGATTAGGGTGTTGTTCTACAAAGCGTTCACATGCCGTTACCATAGCTGCGAGACTGCCTTTCATATCTGCTGCGCCACGACCATGTAAAAAACCATCGATGACGACAGGTTCAAAAGGGGGAGTAGTCCAGGCTTCATGTGGGCCGGTGGGGACAACGTCGGTGTGACCAGCAAAGGCGAGTACTTTGCCTTCATTTTTAACGTTTCGAGTGGCCCAGAAATTCTCAACCCTATCATCACCTTCACCAAAAGGCATGGGTTCGATGGTGAAACCTATCGCTTCTAGCCGGTCTGTCATCAGTTGTTGGCAGTTGAAGTCGTCTGGTGTTACTGATGGTTCAGCAATTAACGCTTTTGCAAGCGCTAGCGTAGGCGTGTCGTTGGGCATAGGGGTTTGTCCGAGGTATTCATATTGTGGTGTGAGCTGCGTGTAGCGGCTTACATTATAGGCGGGCAATGATACCAGAAACAGGAAGGGTTGTGTTTTAAACGCCGCTATTTGAAGCCTTTGCTTTCCACAACAGCAGCCACCGTGAGTGGTTGGCGGGTATCAAAGTACTTGCTCCAGTCCAGTTTTATTGCTCTAACGTTACCGCGGGTGGGTTTGGGGAAGGCTTTGATGGATTTGAGCTCAATGCCTGCTTGCATCAGGGTTAAGGCTGCCATTTTAATACTGTCAGGATCAACGTTTTGGCCAAAATACAGGGCGTTAGCGTTGGCAGGGACTTCTTCTTGCTCTTTAAACGGCACGATACGAAAACCTACATTACGTAACCCCATTTCAACCAGTTTGCGTTCAACGGAGCTAGGCACCCCTTTGAGAAGATAGCGAGTACGAGCGATACCGTTTTCTTGCCTTAACACTTCTAAGGCTTGATGTGCATCTTGCAACAGTCGAATAGAATGGTTGTTGATTTGCCAGCCATAGCCATTGAGTTTTTTGAGAAGGGCGACATGCTCGTCGTCTGGAGTCCGTTGTTGGCCGATAATAAGGGACATTTCATCCAGGTGTTTGTACTTCCAGGCCACCATATCGGTAATCTCTTGATCTTTAACCGCTATTCTTTCTTCAAAGCCACTGCTGACGATCATCATAAAGATTGAGCAGCAGATCATAAATAGGGCTAGGGCCCCAATCGTGCAGCCACCGATAATGGATTTGATAGATAACATCTTCACAGCAACAGCCAGGCCGGCAGCAAACAGCAGCATGACAATAGGAAGGATATACGGCAGTGATTCCATGGTGTAAACAACATCCCCAAACGTTATTTTTATGTGAGTGTGCTAAGAACGCACAGCTAACATAGTTAGTATAGACAAAGATTGGAGAGTTTCTAGAAAGGTGAAAAAGGAGCGATAGAAGTGTGATTTGGTGCGTGCTTGAGGGGTGTAGTTGGAGGTGTAGCTGGGAGGTATCGTTGAAGTGAATATGAACAAGTGGCCGAATAAATGGTGATTTACCCATTTACTCGGCCAATGACAGACTGTTACTAGTTATTCGAATGCAGCTCGTCGTTTAACTGAATTGCTGTTTTGTTCGTAACACACTGAACCGCACCGGTTAGCGAGTCGCGGCGGAATAACAAATCAGACTTTCCAGCTAAATCTCGACCTTTAACGGTATCGACAACTTCTTTTTTATCATCAAGAACCAGAACCTTTGTACCCGCTGTTAGGTATAAGCCTGCTTCTATTGTGCATCTGTCGCCAAGTGGAATGCCGGTACCTGCGTTTGCGCCAAGTAAGCATTTTTCGCCAACAGAGATAATCATGTTGCCACCACCAGAAAGTGTTCCCATGGTAGAGCAGCCACCACCAAGATCAGAACCATCTCCAACAACAACACCCGCAGAGATGCGGCCTTCAATCATGGAAACGCCCAGGGTTCCCGCGTTAAAGTTAACAAAACCTTCATGCATGATGGTTGTGCCTTCTCCTATATGCGCACCCAAACGAACTCGGGCGGTATGGGCAATTCGAACTCCAGTAGGAACAACGTAGTCAGTCATACGAGGGAATTTATCAACGCTGTTAACGCTAAGTAATTCGCCGTTTAGACGAGCTTGTAACTGAGCGCCTGGTAGATCGTTAAGATCGATAGCCCCTTTGTTTGTCCATGCAACATTAGGTAGCAATCCAAAAATACCCGATAAGTCGATGCCGTGAGGCTTAACTAGGCGATGTGAAAGCAAATGAAGCTTTAAGTACACTTCTGGTGTGCTTTGAGATTGCGCATCAGTTTCTAGAATGGTGACAACCACAGGTTTTTGGCTTTCTGTACAGGCTTTGGCAATTGCTGCTTGTTCTGGGGCTGATGCTTCTAATGCTGCAGCAAGAGCTGTTAGCGCCGCGCTATCAACATCAACGGCTTGGTTGCCATCAACATAATTAATGCTAGCTTTTGCTGCTTCAATGATAGCTGCAGTAGGTTGAAAAAGAGGCTGCTGATAAAAAACTTCTAACCATTCGCCGTTACTATTCTTGGTGCCGACACCGATTGCAAATGCTGTGCTCATTGTATTTCCTTTTAAAAGTGTTTTGCGTATTCGTCCGCAGAAAATCCTACTAATAGGGTGTTTCCAGTGTCGAGCACTGGGCGTTTAATAATGGATGTGTTCTCTAGCATAACGGTAATGGCTGATGCTTCATCGATGTTGTCTTTTACGTCATCGGGCAGTTTGCGCCATGTGGTTCCGCGTTTGTTCAATAATACTTCCCAACCGAGCTGGTTGATCCAAGTAATTAACTGATCTTTTTGAATGCCTTCTTTTTTGTAATCATGGAATTGATAATCAACTCCTTCTGCTTCTAACCATTTACGGGCTTTTTTAATGGTGTCGCAGTTTTTAATGCCGTACATGGTGATGTTTGTATTGCTCATGATAAAAGGTCTTTTCTGCAGATTTTTATGATAAAGAGGAGACAAACGTTTTAATGCGGTTTGCCGCTTCGATACAGTTTTCCAACGGTGCAACAAGTGCCATTCTTACCCTGTGATCACCAGGGTTAATACCGTCTACTTCTCGTGCAAGATATTTGCCTGGTAATACTGTGACGTGTTGTTGATTAAACAGTTCACGGCTGAATTGTTCGTCGCATATAGGGGTTTTAACCCACAAGTAAAAACTGGCGTCTGGAGCGCTAACAGGAATAATATCTTCCAAAATACGTGTCACGGCCGCGAATTTCTCTCGGTAGAGTTCACGGTTTTCTTGTACGTGTTTCTCATCGCTCCACGCTGCAATGCTCGCTAGTTGATGTTGAACGGGCATAGCGCAACCGTGATAGGTGCGGTATTGAAGGAATCGTTTAAGGACGCCTGCGTCACCTGCAACAAAACCTGAACGCAAGCCGGGAAGGTTGGAGCGTTTGGATAGGCTATGAAATATCACACAGTTTTTAAAGTCTGAGCGACCAAGTTGCTGGCATGCTTCAAGTAGGCCCGCGGGAGGGTTGGCTTCATCTTGATAGATCTCTGAGTAGCACTCATCAGATGCGATAATAAAGTCGTGTTTGTCAGAAAGCTCTATTAGTTGCTTTAGCGTTTCGGAGGAGGTGACAGAGCCTGTTGGGTTGCCTGGCGAGCACAGATATACAAGCTGACAGCGTTGCCAGGTGTCTTCGGAAACGGCGCTGTAATCTGGAATGAAATTGTTCTCTTCTAAACAGGGCAAAAATACTGGCTGGGCGCCAGATAGAAAGGCAGCACCTTCATAAATTTGGTAAAACGGATTGGGGGAGATAACGATGGGCGACATTTTATCGCTATCAGCATCCGAACGATTCACAACGGTTTGTGCAAATGCGAATAACGCTTCCCTTGTGCCGTTTACTGGCAGTACTTGGCTTTCTGAACAGACATCGTTCTCATTAAGATTGAAGCGGCGCTCTACCCACGTAGCGATTGTCTGTCGTAATTCAGGTAACCCTTTTGTTGTTGGGTATGAGGATAGCTTATCCAAATTGTCGGTAATGGTTTGTAAAACAAACGCAGGGCTTTTGTGTTTAGGTTCACCAATAGATAGCGGGATATGGGCAAGTTCGCTGGGTGGCGTTGTGTCGCTAAACAACTGCTTTAATTTTTCAAAGGGGTAGGGCTGTAATAGCTCGAGATCTTTATTCATGATGGTATTTTATTTGCTACTTGAGCCATAGATATTGATGGCGTGGGTGGAGTTGGCAATAAACGTATTAATAAACGGGTGTTGATTATGTTAGTGCTAATTGTGTTGATCTAACTTACGCTTGATTTTCGCCTCGATTTCATTGCATAAATCTTTGTCGGTGATGGCGGACCCATTGGTTGAGGTCACGTAGAAAATATCTTCAACTCGTTCACCTAATGTTGCGATTCTGGCGCTTTCAAGTTCAATAGATAACTCTACAAATAAACTTCCAATCTCGGCCAGTAGCCCTGGGCGGTCGAGAGAAACCACTTCGATGGTGGTGTATGGAAGATCCGGCTCGTTGGAGATGACAACTTCGGTAGGGATGTTGAAGTGTTTGAGTGCACGAGGCATACGTTTGCTACATGTTGATGCGTATTCATCAATATTGATAATAGCGGACTTCAATTTTTCTTCTATTTGAGCAATACGGGTAGGGTCGTCTCCCAGCGGTTGGTTATTTTCTTCCATTACAACGTAGGTATCTAAACTAATATCATCAATAGAAGTCATTACTTTAGCGTCGGCAATGGATAGATTTAGTTGATCCAGGGCGGTTACGGTCACTGCAAATAGGTTAAGTTTGTCTTGAGTATAAACAAATATTTGAGCGGACTCTTCGAAGCGACTTTCTTCGGTTTTACCAACAACAACTAGCGGGCCGCTGTCACTATCGTGATTGAGGATAGCTTCAGTATGTCTGGCGATGGAGCCATAGGATTCTCTGAGAAAGTAGTCATCCCCCAGTTTTTCCCATAAGGCTTCAATTTCATTGGGGTCGAGGTCGTGAGACAACAAAATGCTGAGCGCGCGCTCTTTTGTTTCTTCTATCCAGTCTGATTTGTCGACGTGCTTTTCAAGTCCACGGCGTAATGTGCGGCGTGCTTCTGTGTAAAGTTGTCTTAGTAGTGAGGAGCGCCAGCCGTTCCATAGCTTGGGGTTTGTTGCACAAATATCAGCTACCGTTAATGCATAGAGGTAGTCCAGGCGAACTTGATCGCCGACAGCCGTTGCGAATTCATGAATGACATCTGGGTCAGAGACATCTTTTTTCTGGGAAGTTAGAGACATTAATAGATGGTTTTTAACCAGCCAAGTCACTAAGTGTGTGTCCCAAGTACTGAGTCTGTGAAGTTTACAGAAATTTTCCGCATCAGTTGCGCCTGCTTCTGAGTGATCACACCCTTGGCCTTTGCCGACATCATGAAACATACCCGCAATATACAATAATTCTATTTTAGGTAGGCGATGAAATATGTGGGCAGCGACGGGGAACTCTTTGCGGGCTTCTCGGTAACGGAAGCGGCGCATATTTTTGAGTACCAATAAAGTGTGCGCATCAACTGTATAAATATGGAATAAGTCATATTGCATTTGCCCGATGACGCGGCCAAATTGTGGAATATAGTTGCCTAATATACCGTAACGTTTCATGCGGCTTAGCTGGGTATATAACCGATGAGGTGAGCGAAGCAGTTCGATAAATAATGAGGTGTTGCGAATATCATTCCGGAACGCGTCGTCGACGAGGTGTTTGTTGTCTTTGATGAGGCGAATTGTGCTTGCACGAATCCCTTGAATATTTTCGTTTTGAGCAAGAATGACAAAAATTTCGAGTAATGCAGAAGGGGTTCGTTTAAAGACGTTTTCGTGTGTCGCTTCAAGGTATTCGTTGTGTATTTGGAAACGGTTATTAAGGGGCGTTATAACGTCGTCTTCTTTTGCTTTTAGAACAGTCTCATCGAAGTGTCGTAAGAGCATGTCATTGAGCTGAGATACCGCTAATACAACCCTGTAATAACGCTTCATGAACTTTTCGACAGCAAGGTTTGTGTCGCTATCACGGTACCCTAGCATTTCCGCAACAGCGCGCTGATAATCAAATAATAGGCGATTTTCACTTCGGTTGGTTATGATGTGCAGGGCGTAGCGAATTTCCCACAGAAACTGATGGGCCGCGTCTAGGGTGCAGTATTCTTCACGGGTTAGGAAGCCGCTTTTGACTAGGTCGCTTAAACGGTTGGCGTGAAAGTAGCGCTTTGTTACCCAGCCAATTGTTTGTATATCTCTTAGTGCTCCGGGAGCATTCTTAACGTCAGGTTCTAGGCTTTGTTCTGTGTCATCATATTTTCGGTAGCGTGCAATTTGTTCTGTCCACTTGGCACTAAAAAAAGCATCGACGGGCCAAACGTGTTCAGGGCCTGTGTCTTCAAGCATCTGTAAACCAAGCTCAGGGTTACCTGAAATGGTTCTGGCTTCCATTAAATTGGTGGCGATGGTGATGTCTTCGTCGGCAAGTGTAACGCATTCTGATAGCGACCTTACGCTATGACCAACTTCAAATCCGATATCCCAAAGTTGCGTGATAAACCCTTCAAGATCATTTGAGAACGGTTCTATATCGTCATTGCGCAGTAGGATAAGTAAGTCAATATCAGAGTGGGGGTGAAGCTCCGCGCGACCGTATCCGCCAACGGCCATTAATGAAATGTCTGGAGATTGACTGCAATCAAGTTGTTGCCAAAGCCAGGCAAGAAGTTGATCCATCACCCAGGCGCGCTGCCTGATAATAAGTTTTATGTCTTTTTGTTGTTTAAAACGCTCGGTCAGCACATCGTCTGCAGCTCGAATGGCTTTTTTTACGGCCAAGATTGGCGTCTTTGCTTCTTTAACGAGTACGCTAAATCGCGCTGGATCAAAAAGCTCCAAGTCCGGCTGTAAATTTTCTATTGACGGCGTTTTCATAGTTAATCTAGTCGTTCGGTTTAGAAAGTTTCGTCTGAGCGTTTGGTGAAGACTTCATGCCCATCTGCAGTCACCAGGATCGTGTGTTCCCATTGCGCGGATGCCTTCCTGTCTTTGGTGTGAACAGTCCAGCCGTCAGGTAACAGTTTTGTGTGCCTTTTACCTGCGTTAATCATCGGTTCGATGGTAAATATCATTCCTTCTTGAAGAATTGCTCCCGTGCCGGCTTTTCCGTAGTGCAGCACTTGAGGGTCTTCATGAAAACCTTCGCCGATGCCGTGTCCGCAATATTCACGGACAACGCTAAAGTATTGAGACTCCGCGTGCTGTTGGATGACAGCCCCGATGTCGCCTAATCTTGCGCCTGGTTTTACCAAATCGATACCAAGCATTAGGCATTCATGGGAAACTTTGCAGAGACGTTGGAGGGGGGCAGTTGCGCCTTCCATAATAAACATCTTGCTGGTGTCGCCGTGATAACCATCTTTGATAACGGTGATGTCAATATTAATGATATCGCCTTTCTTTAATATCTTCTTTTCTGTAGGAATGCCGTGACAGATAACGTGATTCACAGAGGTGCAAATTGATTTAGGAAAGCCGTGGTAATCAAGCGGGGCTGGAATGGCTTTTTGTACATCGACTATATAGTTATGGCAGATGGTATTGAGTTCTTCAGTGGTAACACCGACTTTCACGTGCTCTTCAATCATTTCAAGCACTTCTGCGGCTAAACGACCGGCGACTCGCATTTTTTCAATTTGTTCAGGCGTTTTTATGATAATAGCCATAATCGTAAATACTCTATCCTAATAGTCCGGCATTACTGATCTATTCAGTGACTCTATTGAGTGGCAGAGTGTTGAATAACAACAGAATTTATGTGTGAATGGGTAAGGCAGCTTTCTGCGAATAAGCGGCGTATTGTACACGGCAATGAGATTCAGTTCGACTACTTCGGCTAATCTCACAGAAGCGGTGTTTTATAGGTCAAAAAGTTAAAAAAAACAGTGTAATATTGTTGTCTTAGAGTAGATATGGTATAAAGCGCCGCTCACTCTGTATAACCGTTTGGATTGCAGGGATGAGACAACCTAAATCCACACATATACCGACACACCATCATGGGTGCTTTGCGTTTGGTTTTGTAACCATCGACAGGGTTTGATCGTGGGGTATATGGAGGCCTAACCCAGTAAAAACTAAGGAATTATTATGGCTGAAGTCAGCATGCGCGATATGTTAAAAGCGGGCGTCCATTTTGGACACCAAACCCGTTATTGGAACCCTAAAATGGGTCAATACATTTTCGGCGCTCGAAACAAAATTCATATCATTAACTTAGAGCACACCGTGCCTGCGTTTAATGATGCGCTTAACTACGTCAATAAGACGGCTGCTAACAAGAACAAAATCTTGTTTGTTGGTACTAAGCGTGCGGCGAGCAAAATCATCAAAGAAGAGGCAGCTCGTGCCGGTCAACCATACGTTAACCATCGTTGGTTAGGTGGAATGTTGACTAACTGGAAAACTATTCGCCAGTCTATCCGTCGTCTAAAAGATCTTGAAGTTCAAGCTGGTGACGGAACTTTTGATAAGTTAACTAAAAAAGAAGCGCTAATGCGTACTCGTGAAGTTGAAAAACTCGAGCGTAGCCTTGGCGGAATCAAGAATATGGGTGGTTTACCCGACGCATTGTTCATTATCGATGTTGATCATGAGCGTATCGCTATTCAAGAAGCGAATAAGCTAGGTATTCCAGTAATTGGTATCGTTGATACCAACAGCAACCCTGATGGCGTTGATTATGTTATTCCTGGTAACGATGATGCGATCCGTGCGATCCAGTTGTTTGTTACTGCGGTAGCGGATGCTTGTACTGAAGGTACTGAGTACGCGCAAACTCAAAGCGGTGATAAAGATGGTTTTGTTGAAGTTGCTGATGAAGCTCCTGCAGCAAAAGCTAGCTAAATCATAGCTGACAAGTAAGAATTAACTAGCTTGGCTAGTTCTAAAAAAGGGGGCTATGCCCCCTTTTTTAGAACTAGGGCAGGCAACTGATTTGTAACACAGAAAATTTAAGAGGTTAGGCTAATGGCGATTACAGCTTCATTGGTAAAAGAGTTACGTGAGCGTACCGGTTTAGGCATGATGGAGTGCAAAAAAGCACTTGTAGTAACAGACGGTGATATTGAAAAAGCAATCGATGACATGCGTAAGTCAGGTCAAGCAAAAGCGGATAAGAAAGCTTCCCGTACTGCTGCTGAAGGCGCGGTTGTTACTAAAATTAGTGAAGACGGTAAAGTAGCAATCATTCTTGAAGTGAACAGTGAAACTGACTTTTCTTCTCGCCACGATGATTTTAAGAGCTTCTGCAGTAAAGTAGCTGCATGCGTATTGGCAAACAAAGAATCTGATGTTGAGAAACTGAAAGAATTGGAAATTGAAGGCGGCTTAACAGTAGAAGCTGCTCGTTTGGCGCTTGTTCAAACTATTGGTGAAAATATTCAAGTTCGTCGAGCATCTGTAGTTGAAAGTGCTGACGGCGTTGTGGGTGGGTATATCCACGGTGTTAAAATTGGTGTTCTTGTTGCGCTTAGCGCGGGTGATGCTGAGTTGGCAAAAGATGTAGCAATGCATGTTGCTGCAGCAAACCCTCAAGTGGTTAATTCTGATCAAGTAGATCCTGCTATTTTAGATAAAGAGAAAGAGATCTTTACTGCTCAAGCGAAAGATAGTGGAAAGCCTGATGAGATCATTGAGAAAATGGTTGTTGGTCGAATCAAGAAGTTCTTGAAAGAGATCACATTGGTAGATCAGCCGTTCGTTAAGGATCCTGATGTTACCGTTGGTGCATTGGTTAAGAAAAGCAGCGCTGACGTGCTTTCTTTCATTCGTTATGAAGTGGGTGAAGGTATTGAAGTTGAAGTTGTGGATTTTGCTGCAGAAGTTGCTGCACAAGTTCGTGGTGAAGCATAAGCTGTATTTGTACTGATATAAACTGACAGGAGAGACCCGTATGCCCGGAACCCCAACAACCCCTAATTTTAAACGCATCCTTCTTAAATTAAGTGGTGAAGCTTTAATGGGGGAGGGTAAATTTGGGATTGACCCCAAAGTACTTGATCGTATGGCTCTAGAAATAGGTCAGTTGCGAGGGATTGGGGTTCAGGTGGGTCTTGTTATTGGGGGCGGTAACCTTTTTCGAGGTGCTGCCCTTCAAGAAGCTGGGTTGGATCGCGTTAGTGGCGATCACATGGGTATGTTGGCGACAGTGATGAATGGCTTGGCAATGCGTGATGCGTTGGAGCGTTCTAATATAAACACTGTATTAATGTCAGCTATCCCTATGACCGGTGTTGTTGAACCGTACGACAGGCGTCGAGCTATGCGCTTGTTGAGTGATGGTGACGTTGTTATTTTTGCAGCGGGAACAGGCAACCCATTTTTTACTACGGACTCTGCGGCTTGTTTGCGTGCAATAGAAATAAATGCTGATGTCGTATTTAAAGCGACAAAAGTAGACGGTGTTTACGATGACGATCCCGTCAAGAACCCTGATGCAGTTAAGTATGACCGTTTGAGTTTTGATGAGGTTCTTACTAAAAAGCTAGGTGTGATGGATTTGACGGCCATTTGTTTGTGTCGAGATCATGATATGCCTATCCGTGTATTTAATATGAATAAGCCTGGTGCTTTGTTAAGTGTGACACTGGGTGAGCCAGATGGCACACTTATTGAAAAAGGATAATTAGACCGTGATAAATGAAATCAAAAAAGACGCTGATATGCGGATGAAGAAATCATTGGCTGCGCTTGAAACGGCCTTTAAAAAGGTTCGAACGGGCCGTGCGCATCCAAGTTTGCTGGATACGGTAATGGTTTCTTATTACGGCTCTGACACCCCGCTTAACCAAGTAGGTAACGTTGGTGTAGAAGACGGGCGTACACTGACAGTGACCTGCTGGGAAAAACCCATGATTCCTGAAATAGAAAAGGCAATCATGAAAGCTGACTTAGGGCTTAACCCTTCCAGCACTGGTGATATTATTCGGATTCCATTGCCAGCATTAACGGAAGAGACACGTAAAGACTTAATTAAAGTTGTACGTAAAGAGGCTGAGCAAGGCCGTGTGTCTATCCGAAATATTCGTCGTGATGCTAACGGTGATATTAAAGAGTTGTTAAAAGAAAAAGAAATTAGTGAAGATGAAGAGCGTAAAGGTGAAGATGACGTTCAAAAGCTAACGGATAAATACGTTGCTTCGGTAGAAGCTATGTTGTCTAAGAAAGAAGTTGAGTTGATGGAAGTATAACTCCATTGTATTAATGGAGCGGGGCGTTGTTAAGGCCCTGTTTCATTCAGCCTAATTCATTGATAGGCTGGATTCCCCCCAAAACCTTGTATGAGGTTCCTGTGATACCTAAGTCATCTGCACCCGATATCACCTCCGGAGATAACATCTCTGGTAATAACACAATTGGCAATACCAAAACCAATGTCCCTCGTCATCTTGCTATTATTATGGACGGTAATAATCGTTGGGCGAAACAGCATGGTTTAGAAGGTAACCTGGGACATAAAAAAGGCGCAAAAGCGGTACGTGATACTGTAGAAAACTGTGCTCAAGCCGGTGTGGAAGTTTTGACGGTTTATGCCTTTAGTAGTGAAAATTGGCGTCGACCTGAAAATGAAGTGAACGCACTGATGGAGATTTTCTTGGAGTCATTAACGGCAGAGGTGCCAATGCTTCATGAGAATAATATCCGCCTGCGCTTTATTGGTGATATCTCTGCATTTTCTTCTGTGTTACGAGAGAAGATGCAGCAATCAATGGAAGATACCAAGAGCAATAGTCGCATGACTTTTGCTGTGGCTGTTAACTATGGCGGACATTGGGATATTGCTAATGCTGCACGGATTTTGGCAGAAAAAGTTGAAGCCGGAGAATTAAAAGCCTCAGAGGTAACCCCTGAGCTTATGCAGCAGCATATTAGTCTGGGAGATTTACCACCACCAGACTTGTGTATTCGAACCAGTAATGAGCAACGAATTAGTAATTTTATGTTGTGGCAAATGGCCTACACTGAGTTTTATTTTCCTGAGATTCTGTGGCCAGACTTTGATAATGATGCGTTACAAGAAGCGTTTAGAGAATATGGATCTCGTCAGCGGCGTTTTGGTCGTACTAGTGAACAAATAGAAGAGGCAGAAGGTTAATGCTCAAACAGCGAATTATCACCGCACTTGTTTTATTGCCACTTGTTTTAGGGGCAATTTTTGGATTATCGAACCACTGGTTTGCGCTTGTTATGGCAATTCCTGTGTTAATTGGCGCTTATGAGTGGGCCAATTTAATGGGCATTGAAGAATTGAAAAAGCGGGCACCTTACGTTGCACTAGTCGGTGTTGGGTTATCCCTGTCATTTTGGTTGGAATTTAAATGGTTATGTTCCATTGCCGTTTTGTGGTGGGTGTTAGCGGCTTATTTTGTTAAAAACTTTCCAGATAATTCGGGTTTATGGACAGGGCGTATTCGCATGGGTGTCATGGGATGGTTTACCTTGGTGCCTGCTTGGATAGGGCTTGTTATGTTGCAAGGCCAGGAGAACGGTGCTTGGTTGTTACTTTATGTATTGTTGCTGGTTTGGGGTGCTGACACAGGTGCATATTTCGCAGGCCGTCGCTGGGGTAAACGCAAAATGGCCCCTAAAGTTAGCCCAGGCAAATCGATTGCTGGCCTTGTTGGTGGGTTGTTAACCACGGCAGTGATTGCTTTGGTTGTTGCTTTTTATACCGATATCGCAACAGAAACCGGACTGGCAGTATTTTTTGGTGTGAGCATGGTAACGGTATTTGCGTCTGTGCTGGGCGACCTTGTGGAAAGCATGGTTAAGCGTCATCGAGGTATCAAAGATAGCGGTACTATTTTACCTGGCCATGGCGGAATACTTGATCGAGTGGATAGTGTCACAGCGGCTGTTCCAGTTTACGTGGGATTGATGTTTGTGATGGGCGGTATCGCTTGAGCTTTTCTGCTGACGCTATCGGCATCACTATATTGGGCTCTACGGGTTCAATAGGCGAAAGTACC
This sequence comes from uncultured Gammaproteobacteria bacterium, assembly GCA_913063495.1. Lineage (GTDB taxonomy): Bacteria > Pseudomonadota > Gammaproteobacteria > Pseudomonadales > Ketobacteraceae > 42-54-T18. The sequence goes on from CAJXXT010000006.1 coordinate 21,178, forward strand.
CTGGATGTATTGTCACGACATGGGCAGAAATTTAGGGTTGTTGCGTTAACGGCAAATAGCAATGCAACGAAGCTCTTTCAACAAATTCAAACTTTTCAACCTCAATACGCTGTTCTTAATGACGCACAAGCGGCCGCTAAATTGCGTGCGGATGTAAATGCTGCTGGAATTGACACAGAAGTGTTGGAAGGGCATCAGGCAATATGTGATGTGGCGGCGTTAGATAGTGTTCAGTATGTAATGGCCGCAATCGTTGGTGGGGCTGGGTTGTTACCTACTATGGCAGCGGTGAATGCGGGTAAAAGAATCCTGCTTGCTAACAAAGAAGCGCTGGTGATGACAGGTTCCTTGTTTATGCAAGCTGTTGCGGATTCTGGGGCAGAATTGCTTCCAATCGACAGTGAGCACAATGCTATTTTTCAATGTTTACCGATTAATACACAGCAATCATCAACACGCGGCGGAAACCAGTGGCAAGACCGTACTATAACGCAGTCCGGCATTGCGAGAATTTTGCTAACAGGGTCTGGCGGGCCATTTCGTGAGACCCCCGTAAGTGAGTTGACGGGAGTAACTCCAGACCAAGCATGCGCCCATCCAAATTGGTCAATGGGTCGTAAGATATCGGTTGATTCCGCTACGATGATGAACAAAGGTTTGGAATTTATTGAGGCGTGTTGGTTGTTTGATGCTAGGCCTGATCAGGTCGAAGTATTGTTACACCCGCAAAGCGTTGTGCATTCGATGGTGGAATACATTGATGGATCTGTGGTGGCGCAGATGGGTAACCCTGATATGCGAACGCCGATTGCCTATGGCCTGGGGTGGCCTGATAGGATAGCATCAGGTGTTCCGTTATTGGACTTGGTGAAAACAGGCGGTTTACACTTCGAGGAGCCTGATTTTCAAAGGTTTCCCGCTCTAGCGTTGTCTCGACAAGCGATGGAGACAGGGAAAAGCGCCTCTATTGTGCTTAATGCTGCGAATGAAGTGGCGGTGGAAGCTTTTTTGAGTGAACGAATCCGCTTTACCGAGATCACAGAAGTGATAGATGATGTGCTTCAGGCTTCTGAGTGGATATTGCCGGATAGTATTGATATTGTCTTAGCGGCAGATGAAGACGCTAGACGACGTGCACAAGAGTGTATCAACAGACTTAAATAGGGGATTTGACGGTATATGGGCTATTTGCAATACGCAGCGGCATTTGTTGGCGCGCTAGGTCTCTTAATTGCGGTACATGAGTATGGTCATTTTTGGGTGGCTCGACGTTGTGGCGTTAAAGTTCTTAAATTCTCCATTGGTTTTGGTAAATCTATTGCAACTTGGACTGATAAACACGGTACCGAGTTCGCTATTTCTATTATCCCTTTTGGCGGATACGTCAAGATGGTGGGTGAGCCTGGTGTCGAAGAAGAGGCGATAGATCCTGCAGAGTCTTTTGCCCATAAAGCGGTTTGGCAGCGTATAGCCATTGTAGCTGCTGGACCCATTGTTAATTTGGTGTTTGCTGTATTGCTTTACTGGTTGATTTTTGTTGTTGGCATTACCCGTGTTGCCCCTGTTGTTGGAGAGATTGTTCCTGGCAGTTTGGCAGAGCAGGCGGGTATTCAGACTCAATCTGAGATTGTGTCGGTTGATGGCCGTGAGACGTTAAGTTGGTCAAATGTGAATTTTGCTTTGGTGTCTCGTTTGGGTGATGACGGTGTTATTACCATTGAAACCAAGCGAGCAGGCGATGGGTTACTGCAGAAATATAACGTGGCAGTTAGTCAATGGATGATAGGGCTGGAAAGAGAAGGCCCCATGGTTGCTTTAGGCGTGGAAGGTTATCGCCCTGAATTACCCATAGTTATTGGTGAAGTTGTAGCGGGTAACGCGGGGTCGAGAGCTGGCTTAATGGTCGGTGACCAAGTTGTTGAGTCCCAGGGGCAGGTTTTGTCCCATTGGGTTGATTGGGCAAAAATGATCCAAAAACACCCCGGTAAAGCGATGAGCTTAGTGGTGAAGCGTGACGGCCAGTTGGTAAGTGTTACTGCGACGCCAGATGTGATATCAGAGGACGGGCGACCTCCGTTTGGACGGTTGGGGATAAAAGCGGATCCTATTTCGGTAACATTACCTGATGGCATGATTCGACATATACAATATTCTCCTATCGATGCGTTAGGGCACGCGTTGCAAAAAACGCAGGACTTTATCAGCTTAACGCTAACGGCAATGGGCAAAATGATTAAAGGTCAAATATCATTAGATAATCTTAGTGGCCCTATCACCATTGCAAAAGTGGCGGGTGATACAGCGAGTTATGGCCTTGAACCATTTTTAAGTTTTGTTGCCTATTTAAGTATCAGCTTAGGAGTGTTAAATTTGCTGCCTGTTCCAATGCTTGATGGTGGTCATTTAATGTTCTATTTAGTTGAGCTAGTAAAAGGCAGCCCGGTTCCCGATGCATTGCAAGATATCGGTAATCGTATCGGCTTAACAATGTTACTGGCGTTTATGGGAGTCGCCTTTTACAACGACATTGTTGGTTTGTAAACTGCTGCACTGTAAAAGCCAGGGTGACGAGACGCACTAATAGTGTGTTGCTGACAAACCTTTAAATAATAAAAACCTATTGCATAAGCATTTGAGATACCATTTTTTAATGAATAAATTATCTATTGGGTTAATTGCCCTGCTGTTGGTTGTCACTAGCTCTGTTCGAGCAGATTCATTTGTCGTTAAAGACATTCGCATAGAGGGTTTGCAAAGACTTTCGCTGGGAGCTGTTTTTAATGTATTGCCTATTGATGTGGGCGATGAAGTTTCGACCGATGTTTTGGCGCGAACAGCCAGAGTCCTTTTTAAAACCGGAAATTTCCAAGATATCCAGGTAGCTCGAGATGGTGACATACTTGTTATCAGTGTTAGTGAGCGGCCATCTATTGTGGGGATCGAAATAGATGGTAATAAGTCTATTGAGACAGATAATTTGCTTGATGGGTTGTCTCAAGCTGGGCTAAGTGAAGGTAGTGTTTTTCAGCGGGCTACACTTGATCGAATTAAGTTAGAGCTTGAACGACAATACATATCACAAGGACGTTATGCGGCAAGTGTGACCCCAGAGGTGACCCCGTTACCTCGAAATCGAGTTTCCCTCAAAATCACCATTAAAGAAGGGGATGTTGCAACAATCAGTGGTATTGATATTGTTGGTAATCATTTGTTTACAGATGAAGAGCTGATTGACCTGTTTGAATTAAAGGCAACGCATTTTACCTCGTTTTATAAAGGTGATGATAAGTACTCCAAGGAACGGTTATCGGGTGACCTGGAAACCTTGAGGTCATTTTATCTTGATCGTGGTTATGTGAATTTTAATATCGACTCTACCCAGGTTTCGGTAACACCGGATAAAACTGAAGTCTATATCGCGGTTAACGTCAGTGAAGGCAAGCTATTTAAAGTTGACGAAGTGAAACTTTCTGGCGACTTGAAAGTTAAAGAAGAAGATTTGAAACGTCTTTTGTTAGTGGCGAAAGGGCAGACCTTCTCTCGTCAGTTAGTCACTCTGACTAATGAATTGATTACCAAACGATTGGGTAATGAAGGGTATATGTTTGCTAACGTGAACGGTGTTCCAAAGGTGAATAACGAAGATACCACCGTATCCGTCACTTTTTATGTGGATCCAGGCAAACGTGTGTATGTTCGTCGAATCAACTTTTTTGGTAATACTAAAACAAGGGATTCAGTGTTACGTCGTGAAATGCGTCAGATGGAAGGCTCGTGGGCGAATGGTCGACTAATTGAACGCTCCAAATCCCGCTTAGAACGTTTAGGGTTTTTTAAAGGTGTAACGATTGAAACACCGAAAGTCGCTGGTGAAAATGATCAGGTAGACGTTAACTATTCGGTAGAAGAGCAACCTTCTGGGTCGATTGGTGCCAGTTTAGGGTTTCAGGAAAGCAGTGGTTTTGTTTTTGGTGCCAACGTGAGTCAAAGTAACTTTTTAGGAACGGGTAATCGTGTGTCGTTTGCGGTAAATAAAAGTGATACACGAACTAGCTATAATTTTTCTTTTGTTGACCCTTATTACACCATCGATGGTGTGAGTCGGGGATATTCTGTGTATTTCCAAGAAACAGACATTGATGAAGACAATAATTTATCATCGTGGGCAACCGATCGGTTTGGCGGTAGTTTAACCTTTGGTTATCCAATTAGTGAAACGCAACGTTTAAATTTTGGCATTGGTTATGAAAACACTAAAGTTTACGCCAGCGCACGCTCATCTTTAGATGTACATAACTTTATTGGTTATGACTATGTTGAGAAAGATAATGGGGCATATACTCAAAATGAAAGCTTTGACACCGTATCGCTAACCGGTAGTTGGACAAGTAGCACACTTAATCGTGGTGTTTTTGCCACCAGAGGCGCGTCTCAGAGTTTATCTACGGAGATATCCGTTCCTACTAGTGAATTGGAATTCTATAAAATTAAGTACAACGGTCAGATCTACTTCCCTCTAACGCGAACCTGGGTATTGCGTTTTAATACGGATCTAGGGTTTGGCGATGGTTATGGCGATGATACACAGCTACCATTTTACGAGAATTTCTATGCAGGTGGTTTCGGCTCTGTGCGAGGCTATGAAGACCGTACATTAGGCCCTCTTGAGAGACAATCGACTGACGATTTTGGTGATCCTAACCCTTTTGGTGGAAATCTTTTGGTTGAGGGTAGCGTGGAATTGATATTTCCTATACCTTTCGTTAAAGATAAACGTTCCGTTAGAACGTTATTTTACTTAGATGGCGGTAATGTTTTCGATACACATCGTGATGATGAGGATGGGCTGGATATTTCGGTAGATGAATTGCGCTACTCAGTAGGTATCGGGCTTTCATGGATCACAGGTATTGGACCGTTAACCTTTAGTTTTTCTAAAACCATCAATGATAAAGAGATTGATGATACCAAGGCCTTCCAATTTTCATTGGGTAAGCCATTCTAAATTCTATAAAAACAACATATAAGATAAGTGAACGTTAAATAATGAAACTACATAAAGTAATTTGTACATTAGGTTTGGTAATTGTCTCCAATTTTGCCTTTGCCGCAGGGGAAGTTGTCGTTGTTGATATGCGTGCAGCGATTGTTAGTTCTGATAAAGGAACATTAGAAGCTGAAAAGTTGAAGTCCCAATTGGCGAAAGATGAAGCTAGTTTGGTAGCGTTGCAATCGGAACTCAAAGCATTGAAGGAAAGAATGGATAAAGATTCTGCTATTATGAGTGCTGATGAAAGACGCAAAATTGAACAAGAAGGTGCTGATAAGATGGGTGACTTTCAGCATCAGCGTAAAAAGCTTCAGAAAAAAGCTAAAGAAGCAGAGCAGGCTCTTTTCCAATCAATACTCCCTGATTTTGAAAGAGCGGTTAAAAGCGTGATGGAAGAGAAAAAGTACGGCATAATCCTTCGACGTGAAGCCGCATTGCTGGTGACTCCAGAGTTTGATATTACCGAGCAAGTTGTTGCAAAAATGAATAAGTAAGAGCGTTCTGTTGGTCGGGTGTGAATCCGACAAAGGAAATCACGGGTTCCCTGGCATTCGCCAGGGAACCCGTGGCTTTTGTGGGGTATGAGAATGAAAAATCAAAGCGATATATTGCCAAAAAGCTGGACCTTGGCTGAATTGGCAAGCGCGTTGGATGCTGAATTAAAAGGCAAGCCAGATCAAGTTGTCACTGGCTTGGCTACACTTGAAAGCGCAACTCGGGACACACTCAGTTTCTTAGCCAATCCGGCGTATGAGTCTCAACTAGCCTCAACAAAAGCGGGTGCCGTTATTGTTCACCCAAATCAAGCAGACTTATGTCCGGTTTCGGCGTTGGTTGTTGGTAACCCTTACCTGGCTTACGCCAAGGCTTCACATCTCTTTGATAATGCCCCTCACGTTTCAGCTGAAATACATACTTCGGCAAGTGTGGATGTTGGTGCTGTTGTTAGTAATACCGCCTCAATAGGAGCTAACGCCGTGATAGAGGCTGGGGTGACGATCCATGATAATGTCATCGTTGGCCCTGGATGTGTTGTTGGTGCAAATAGCGTGGTGGGAAAATATTCCCGGTTACATGCCAATGTTACGTTATATCATGGTGTTCAGATTGGTGAACATTGCACGCTTCATAGTGGTGCTGTGATTGGAGGAGATGGTTTTGGTTTTGCGAATCATGATGGGAAATGGCAAAAAATCGCTCAGTTAGGCGGAGTGACGATTGGCAATTACGTTGATATAGGTGTTAACACAACCATTGATCGTGGTGCGATAGATGATACTTGTATTCATGACTATGTGATTTTGGATAACCAAATTCAAATTGCTCACAATGTAGAGATTGGTGAAGGTACAGCAATCGCCGGTTGTACGGGCATTGCGGGAAGTACAACGATAGGTAAGCACTGTACGATTGCTGGTGCCGTGGGTATCGCTGGTCATTTAACCATTTGTGATGATGTTCATATCACCATGCGCTCAGCGATTACCCGGTCGATTACAGAGTCTGGCTCATACTCATCTGGAACTGCTATGTCTAAAACACGAGAGTGGCGTAAAAATGCGACGAGATTCAGGCAGTTAGACCGTATTGTCAAACGGGTTCAAGCTCTAGAGCGCCTTGGGAAAAAGTCTTAAGACCTGTATGGTTGCACCTTGTAACAAATGACCTTTTTCATTGTGACGGTGCTATGACATGCTTGCGACCTGATTTGATCGCTATACACGTTGTATTGGGCCTGCTGGCAGCAACACAACCATAAAATTTAACGTTTGAGAAAAGCAGTTATGATGGACATTAATGAAATTCGTTATTACCTCCCGCACAGATATCCTTTTCTATTTTTAGATCGAGTGACAGAACTGGAAGTTGGGAAGTATATTTTAGCCACAAAAAATATCACCATTAATGAACCAATTTTCGATGGACACTTCCCTGAGAACCCAATTTTTCCAGGGGTGTGTATAATAGAAGCTATGGCTCAGGCATCCGGAGTGTTGGCTTTAAAGACTATTGGAACCGGGGCAGAATCCAACAAAGCTTATGTTATAGCTGGTGTTGATAAGGTGCGTTTCAAGCGATCAGCGATACCCGGTGATCAGCTTATTATCCGCTCAGAAGTCATGAGTAGGAAACGTTCTATTTGGAAATTTAAAACAGAGGCACGGGTTGACGGTCAGTTAGTTGGCTCCGCAGAAATCCTCTGTGCTGAACGGGATCTAGACGATTGATACATCCACAAGCGATTGTTGATAAAACCGCACAAATAGCGGAAGACGTAGAAATAGGGCCATGGAGTTACATTGGCCCTAACGTAACCATTGATTCAGGTACGGTTATATCACCTCATGTGGTGATTAATGGGCCTACGACCATTGGTAAAGGTAATCGTATTTTTCAGTTCGCTTCGGTGGGTGAGGATTGCCAAGATAAGAAATACAATGGGGAGCCTACGCGCTTAGAGATTGGCGATAATAATGTCATTCGAGAAAATTGCACGATTCATCGGGGTACCATTCAAGATGAAAGCGTTACTAAAATAGGTAATGGCAATTTACTGATGGCTTATGTGCATATTGCCCATGACTGTGTTGTTGGAGATGACAATATATTTGCAAATAACGCAACATTAGCAGGGCATGTGAAAGTGGCATACGGTGCCATCCTGGGCGGATTTTCTGGCATACATCAATTTTGCCAAGTTGGTGCTTACAGCATGGCAAGTATGGGATCTATGGTGGTTAAAGATATGCCTGCTTTTGTTATGGTAAGTGGAGATACCGCAAAAGCACATGGCATGAACTTTGAGGGAATGAAACGTCGAGGTTATAGTAAAGAAACCATTGCAACATTAAGAAAAGCCTATAAAACCGTTTATCGACAGGGTCTTACGCTTAAGGCAGCCTTGGAGCAGTTGGAATTGTTAGAATCTAGTGCGGAGTTACAATTATTTATCGATACTTTGAAGTCGTCTAGTCGGGGTATTGTTCGCTAGTGAATTCAAACGTATCTTCACCTGTATCGAACAAGCGCCCCCTTCGTATTGCCATTGTTGTTGGGGAGATGTCTGGAGATCTCCTCGGCAGTGGTTTAATGCAATCATTAAAAAAGCTGCATAATAATATCGAATTTATTGGTATTGGCGGTCCCAAAATGATTGATGAAGGATGCCGGTCTTTATTTCCCATGGAACGTTTAGCGGTAATGGGAATTGTTGAGGTGTTGGGTAGGCTTCGAGAATTATTATCTATTCGAAAGTCGCTGGCTCAGGAGTTTATTCAAAATCCACCGGATTTGTTCGTGGGTATTGATGCACCAGACTTTACTATCCCTCTTGAATTAATGCTGCGTGAAAAAGGTATTAAAACAGCCCATTATGTTAGCCCGTCTATTTGGGCTTGGCGTCAGAAGCGAGTTTTCAAAATAAAGAAAGCGGTTGACCTTATGTTAACCTTATTGCCATTTGAAGCGGCTTTTTATAAGAAACATGATGTACCTGTGAAGTTTGTTGGTCACCCATTAGCAAATATTATCGATGTGGATCTAAATACAGACCTAGCGAAACAACATTGGGGTTACAGCCTTAGCGACAAAGTGATTGCTGTATTACCGGGTAGCAGAGGCGGAGAGTTAAAACATATAGCTCCGTTATTTATTGATGTAATGCGCCAGTGTTATCAGATGGATCCACGTATTAAGTTTGTCGTTCCCTTGGCCAATGCTGCACGTAAAGCACAATTTGAACGGCAGTTATTGCTCAGTGAAACAGACTTTCCGGTGCAATTGGTTGAGGGGCATGCTCGAGAAGTGATGGCTGGCTCTGATGCTGTACTTGTAGCATCGGGAACCGCAACATTGGAGGCGATGTTGCTAAAGCGTCCTATGGTGGTGGCATATAAGTGGGGGACGATAACTCACGCAATTATTTCCCCTTTAGTAAAAAGCCCCTATATATCGCTACCTAACTTGTTGGCGGATGAGGCGCTTGTGCCAGAGTTTGTACAGGATCAGGCTACGCCAGAAAATATTGTGCCTGCAATTTTAGAACAGCTAAATGATAATGAAAATCGCAAAAAGTTAACATTGCATTTTAATGATATTCATGGTCGGCTTCGTCAAAACGCCAGTGATGAAGCGGCGTTGGCATTGATGAAACTTATTGAATGCAGCTTGGATTAAGCTAGCTTTAATTCAAGATTTCGAAGTCTACAGAAACTATCATATCTCAACATTAGGGCTTTTTGACCAGTGAATGAAGTTAAAGCAAAAAACGTCGCCGAAACGCTAAACGAGCTTCTTGTTGCTGGTGTTGACGAAGTAGGGCGTGGACCTCTTGCTGGAGCGGTTGTTGCGGCCGCGGTTATTTTGGATCCTAATCATCCCATTGAAGGGTTAACGGATTCTAAAAAGCTGACAGAAAAAAAACGCGAATTACTATTTGTTCAAATAAAAGAACATGCATTAGCCTGGGCATTGGGGAGAGCAGAAGCTGAAGAAATCGATGATATCAATATTCTTCAAGCCAGCTTGCTAGCTATGAAACGCGCAGTGGAGGCACTGCCTGTATCCGCAAAACATGCATTGGTTGATGGTAATCGCTGCCCTGATTTACCCTGTACTAGCCAAGCAATTGTGAAAGGTGATTTAACTGAACCTTGTATTTCCGCAGCATCAATCATTGCTAAGGTTACTCGAGACCGAGAAATGGTATTGCTTGATGAGCAATACCCTGGTTATGGTCTTGCAAAACACAAAGGTTACCCCACCAAAGTTCATATGGAAGCACTAAAACAATTAGGCCCCACGGAAATTCACCGTAAATCTTTTGGCCCGGTTAAAAAGCTGCTTTAATACTATTTTGTCTTTATCGTCTTCGAATACACTATTTTTCACCTTATTAGGTTTATCGGTACCCAACACTTATGACACCAACATCTTTTGTGCATTTACGGCTTCATTCTGAGTACTCTTTGGTTGATGGTTTGGTTCGTCTTAAGCCCTTAATGAAAGCTGTTGTTGATATGAAGATGCCAGCGCTTGCCATTACCGATTTTTGTAATATGTTTGCATTGGTGAAATTTCAAAATGGTGCTGCTGGGGCGGGTATAAAGCCAATCTATGGTTCTGATGTGCTTGTAGAGGGAGTGGAGGAGGATGACCCGCCGTTTTTGTTAGTGTTGTTGTCGCAGAACCTACAAGGTTATCGCAATCTTACACAAATAGTATCGGAAGCCTATTTGACGGGGCAGGGGTCGGGTAAACCTGTAGTTAAGCGTGAATTTATTGCCGAGAAAAGCGAAGGCCTTATTGCTTTGTCGGGAGGTAAGCAAGGTGAGATCGGTCGAGCTTTGTTAAATGATGCTCCTGAAATAGCTGAAGCCCGCTTACAAGAAATGCAGGCTATATTTCCCGATCGTTTTTATATCGAATTGCAACGTACAGGGCGGCACAATGATGAAACCTATCTGCATAAAGCCGTTGATCTTGCTGCCAAGCATAATGTACCTGTGGTTGCGACTAACGATGTACATTTCTTAAAATCAGATGATTTTGATGCACACGATGTTCGGGTGTGTATTCGTGAAGGTTGGACAGTCGATACCAAAGATCGTGAACATGCCTATAGCGATCAACAATACCTTCGATCTCCAGAGGAAATGATCGAATTATTTTCGGATATTCCCGAAGCAGTTATTAATACCATTGAGATAGCGAAGCGTTGCACGGTTGAAATACCCCTCGGGACATATTACTTGCCGGATTTTCCCGTTCCTGAAGGTATGACGATTAATACTTTCTTGGAAGCTGAGTCTGAGAAAGGTCTAGAGGAGCGATTGGATTTTCTTTTTGACAGGAATGCCCCAGATTTTGCAGAGATTCGTAAACCTTACGATGAACGACTGCGTATTGAACTCGATGTAATTATTCAAATGGGGTTTCCTGGTTACTTCCTTATCGTTGCCGACTTTATTCAATGGTCGAAAAACAATGGTGTGCCGGTGGGGCCGGGCCGTGGTTCTGGTGCTGGGTCTCTAGTTGCTTACGTGTTAAAAATCACCGATTTGGATCCTCTAGAATACGATTTGCTATTCGAACGATTCTTGAATCCGGAGCGGGTATCGATGCCGGATTTTGATGTCGATTTCTGTATGGATGGACGTGACCGTGTTATCGATTACGTAGCACAACGTTATGGTCGTAATGCGGTATGTCAGATCATTACCTATGGTTCTATGGCTGCAAAGGCGGTGGTACGTGACGTGGGCCGTGTTTATGGTAAGGGGTATGGCTTTGTTGACCGAATTGCCAAGCTAATTCCGTTTGAAGTGGGTATGACGCTACCTCGAGCAATGGAAGAGGAACCTCAGTTAAAAGAGTTATTCGATAATGATGAAGAGGTTAAAGAGCTATTAACGATGGCGTTAAAGCTCGAAGGTATTACTCGAAACGTTGGTAAGCACGCTGGTGGGGTGGTTATTGCGCCTTCTGCACTAACGAACTATGTGCCTTTGTACTGTGATGCAGAAGGGAACAACCTGGTAACTCAGTTTGATAAAGACGATGTTGAATCTGCCGGGTTGGTAAAGTTTGATTTCTTGGGGCTGAGAACATTAACCATTGTGGATTGGGCGTTAAAAACCATTAACCCCACGTTAGAAAAGCAAGGCAAAGAACCTATTAACATCGATGCTATACCACTTGATGATAGAGCATCGTTCGAATTATTAAGACGTGCAGATACTACCGCCGTATTCCAGCTGGAATCACGGGGTATGAAAGATCTGATTAAAAAACTACAACCCACTAGTTTTGAGGATATTGTTGCATTGGTGGCGTTATTCCGTCCGGGGCCTTTGGGCTCGGGCATGGTAGATGACTTTATTGCGCGTAAACATGGTCGACAGAAAGTTGATTATCCACACCCAGACTTAGAACCTGTTCTTAATACCACTTACGGAACGATATTGTATCAAGAACAGGTAATGTTGATTCCACAGGTGTTAGCAAATTTCTCATTGGGTGGGGCGGATTTGTTACGTCGAGCGATGGGTAAGAAAAAAGCCGAAGTTATGGCGCAACAGCGAGCAGTGTTTGCAGACGGCTGCGCAAAAAATAATATTGATGCAGACCTCGCAACCAGTATTTTTGACACCATGGAATTTTTCGCGGCATACGGCTTTAACAAATCTCACTCGGCTGCTTACGCACTGGTGTCTTATCAAACGGCGTGGTTAAAAGCGCATTATCCTGCGGCTTTCATGGCGGCGGTAATGTCTGCAGATATGGATAATACAGAAAAAATCGTTATCTTGGTGGATGATTGCCGCAACATGAAGTTGGAGATCATTCCCCCTGACGTGAGTGTTAGTCAGTATAAATTCACGGTTAATGATGCGGGCTCCATTGTATACGGACTAGGAGCAATCAAAGGTTTGGGTGAGGGCCCTATTGACGCCATTATCAATGGTAGAGGTGATGGCGACCCTTATCAGGATTTGTTTGAATTTTGTCGTCGTGTCGATATTAAAAAACTCAATCGTCGCTCGTTAGAGTCTTTGGTTCGAGCAGGGGCGTTTGATGAATTAAAGGCGGATAGGGCGACGATTATGGCATCATTGCCTGATGCAATTCTGGCTGCCACCCAATATAAACAAAATCAAAATGCCGGCATGGCCGATTTATTTGGCGGCGGAGAGGCAGCGGAAGAGCTGGGTGGAGAGTATACGCCTGCACATGCTTGGAGTGATGATGAACGACTCAATGGTGAGAAAAATACCTTAGGTATTTACCTTACCGGTCATCCTATTGATCAATACGAAAAAGAATTGGCGAACTTTATATCCAGTCGCATCAATAACCTGACGCCGGGGGGGCGTGGTAGCAAAAGTACGATTGCAGGGCTTGCGATTGCTAGTCGTACGATGACCAACAAACGTGGCGCCAAAATGTCATTTATTACGCTCGATGATAAGAGTGGCCGTATTGATGTGTCTGTTTTTGCGGATGTTTATGAAGACTACAAAGACCTGATAGTTAAAGATGCCATGTTAGTGGTTGAGGGCGAAGTCAGTATGGATGAGTATGCTGGTGGTTTGAAGGTTGTGGTGCGGAAGATGTTTAGTATCGCGCAGGCACGTGAAAACTACGCGCGAATGGTGACTCTATCGGTAAATCAGGAATTGGTTAACGAGCAGTTTTCTATGCGTTTGCATCAACTGCTGGAGCCTTATCGTGATGATAACGGTTGTCGCCTGAGGATTGACTATCAGCGTCCAGATGTGAAAGGTACAGTGTATCTGGGGCAAGATTGGAATATCAAAGCATCACCGGAACTGATAAGTCAGCTAAAGGAATTGTGTGGCAACCAGTCCATTGCCGTGCACTATCGTTAGCACTGATTGAGAACTGCAGTTAGCGCCATAAAATGGCGTCTAAATAGTTGGAAACAATTTGCTACGATTTGGACTCGACACCTAAAGGCGGCTCCAGTAATGTAGGCCGACATAGTGAATACTGATAGCTATTTTGATAGCTGTTTTGATGACTATTGTAATAAAAAGAATACCAATACCTATTTAGTCTGAGAGATACGAGTTTATGAACCCCAATTATCTGGATTTCGAGCAACCTATTGCTGAATTAGAATCTAAAATTGAAGAATTGCGACTGGTGGTTGGGGGCTCGGAAATTAATCTCTCAGAAGAAATTGATCGCTTACACGACAAAAGCTTATCGTTAACAGAGAGTATTTTCTCTGACTTGACGCCTTGGCAGGTGACTCAGGTAGCTCGACACCCTCAGCGGCCCTATACGCTTGATTACATTAGCCGAATTTTCACTGATTTCGAAGAAATGCACGGTGATCGTACATTGGGTGATGATAAAGCAATTATTGGTGGAATCGCCAACCTAGATGGCAAACCTGTAATGGTAATAGGTCACGAAAAAGGGCGTACAGTAAAAGAGAAGGTGGCTCGTAACTTCGGCATGCCAAACCCGGAAGGTTATCGTAAAGCACTACGATTAATGGAAACTGCGGAGCGATTTAAACTTCCTATTTTGACTTTTATTGATACCCCTGGAGCATACCCTGGTATCGAAGCAGAAGAGCGCGGTCAAAGTGAAGCGATAGCGAAAAATTTGCTGGTCATGTCTTCTCTTAAGACACCGATAATTTCAACGGTTATAGGTGAAGGCGGATCCGGAGGTGCGTTAGCGATTGGTGTATGTGATCACCTGATGATGATGCAGTACAGTACGTATTCTGTTATTTCCCCAGAGGGCTGTGCATCTATATTGTGGAAGAGTGCTGAGTTTGCTTCGAAAGCGGCTGAAGCGATGGGTATTAATGCATCTCGTTTGAGTGAGCTTGGCTTGGTAGATCAAATTATTTCTGAGCCCCTAGGTGGTGCACATCGTGACCTTGACCAGGTTGCAGATAGTTTAAAAGCAGGCTTGGTTGAAAACTTAGATAGATTGACTTCAAAGCCTGTTGATACATTGTTAGAAGATCGTTATCAGCGGTTAATGGCGTACGGTGCTTTAGATTAAGCATTAGGTCATGTAAGCTGCCGTTAGTTTTTAACAATTAATGGTAGCTTTTGGCGACGTTACGTTGCTGAAGTGACGTGATATAACCATGGAATATTTGATTTATCCTGTCTTAGGTGTTTTTGCTGGCCTCACGGGCGGCTTACTTGGCATTGGCGGCGGACTTGTCGTTGTTCCCGTTCTCATTTTTACATTTACTCTACTCGGTTTTGATGATTCGGTGCTAACCCATATGGCGGTAGGCACATCGTTGGGAACTATCATTCTTACTTCTTATGGCTCTGTGTTGCAGCATCACCGGAAAGGTGCCGTGCGATGGGATATCCTTGGGTGGCTTACTATCGGTTTGGTTGTTGGCGCCTTGTTGGGCGCTGAAGTTGCTGGTGTGTTGAAGGGACGAATGTTGCAATTGGCGTTTGGTTGTTTTGCATTAACCATGGCCGCGCAAATGGGCTTTGGATTAAAGCCAAACCCAAAACGTGGCATTCCTGGGCATGCAGGACTAGTGGTTTCTGGTGCCTTTATCGGTACAGTTTCCTCATTGTTTGGTATTGGAGGAGGTTCGATCACTGTCCCATTTCTGTCATGGTGTAATGTTAAAATGCAAGAAGCAGTAGGAACTTCCAGTGCTGGTGGTATGCCAATAGCAATTGCGGGAGCGGTGGGTTTTGTGTATGCCGGGTGGGATATCGGGCTTCGGCCTGAGTGGAGCTTTGGGTATATTTACTTGCCAGCGTTGGTGGGTATTGGTGTGACCAGTGTTGTTTTTGCTCAGGTTGGTGCTAGATTTGCCCACAAACTTCCCGCAGCGACATTAAAGAAATTATTTTCAGTGCTATTAGTCGTTGTGGGCCTTAAATTGATTTTTGGTTGAAGTTGTTTTTTAGTTTGAAATTGTTAAGTTGTTCGACATGAGCATTATAAATAGGGCGTTAAAATGAGGTTCCAGAAAACTATGGGCACAAAAAACATGGTAAAACTGTTAATGATTGCTTTGCTAGGAGTGGTAATGACTATATCGGGGTGCGCCATTGTTGCATCCAAACATAAACTCTATGATGGCGAGGTGGCAAATGCGGTAACAATATTGTCGAGTCCAACGGTACAGGTGACGTATATCGATAATCGAGATATGGGTTATAGTTTTGTTGGACAAGAAAAAGAATTTTCGGTGTTACCTGGTGAACATACTTTAATTATCGAATATGCAGATTTTTGGAGTCCGGCTACAGGAGAAGATGAAAAAGTAGTGTCACGCCCAGTGAAATTAACTTTTACAGCAGAGCCAAGTCAAACCTATCAGCTTACTCATGAGCGATTGATGACATTGGAATTGTCACAGGCTTTTGCTAAGAAGCCGGTGTTTAGGGTGAAAAATATTGTTACAAATAATGTTGTTGATGCAGTGTTTGAAGTGTCCGCTCCCAAAAGTTTTGTTTCGCAGTTTAAATTTGAAACAACTCCGGAATATCAGTTTGTGAGTGATAGTGTTGTATCTGAGCCTGCGCTGAAAGGGTTACAAATAAAAGCAGATGTAGAGCCGGTTGAAAAAAATGGTGGTTTGGTAAAGACAAATGCTGGGCGAGTAGAGCAGTTACAACAGCTGTGGGCTGATGCAACGCAAGACGAAAAGGCTAATTTTTTACAATGGATAACAGTTAAATAAAAGACAATTGATTTTTAAAATTGACTCAATTTCAAGCAATGAAGCGTGAGTCAACTTTTCTTTGTTTAGCTTTGTTTTATTGTTTGTCGAATTTATAATCGATGAAGTATAAAGGTTAACCTATGCGATATTACACTAGTAAAAAGCCGTTGACCTCTAAAGCCATGTCCCTATACTGAATTCCGAGAGTCATAAAAGTGAAATGTTTGTGGCGTGGCACTGTTGGGGGATTTATATCAGTGCACCTCAGGATGAGGGAAAGAATATTGCGACCATGATTGAACAAGGTGTTTGGGGTGTTCATAATTTTAGCAGCGCCCCTATTGCCTTTCTTTTGTGATATTTGATTTTCTTTTGCGTATACATATTCTCTTTTGTGGCTAATATCTGGACCTTATTGGAGAGAATAAAAATGAAACGTAATTTACTCGCACTTGCTGTTGGCGCTGCTATTGCAATGCCTGGTGTTGCTTTAGCTGATGCCGCAACTATTTATGGTCGTATGGATTTGTCTTTGGATCGGGTTAGTATTGATAATGATACCGGTGGGGATGATACGGGCTCAAATTGGGAAATTAATTCTCATGCATCACGCTTTGGTGTTAAAGGTGATGCAGATCTTGGGAATGGTTTAAAAGCTATCTATAAAATTGAATGGCAAGTTTCTGGAGATGAAGGGTCTTACTCAAAAACAACAACTTATATTGATGACAATGATGATGAAGTCGATGTTTCAGACGATTCTGGCGATCTAAAAGCTCGTACTCGCTATGTTGGGTTGATGGGGAGTTTTGGTGCGGTGAAGTTGGGTAAAATGGATACCCCGATGAAAAAATCACAAGGTAAAGTGGATCAATTCGATAATTATGGAGCGGATATTGCTCGTACTGTTTCGGGGGAAGCTAGGCCCTCAAATGTATTGGCAATAACATCCCCTAAAGTTGCAGGTGCCCTCACGTTCAATGTTGCATTGATACCTGGGGAAGAGAATGATGTTGATGATTCAACTGATACTAATGTTGAAGATGGATTAGCTGATGCTTGGTCCGGTTCTGCTGTATTCTCAAATAAAGTTGTCTATGCAGCTTTTGCAATTGATGACAATGTTGGTGGTTGGGATACATATCGTGGTGTTGCCCAAATAAATGCAGGGAAGGTTAAGCTTGGTGCTGTAGTAACTGTATCTGAACAAGATAGTGATGCAGAGTCGGGTACTGATGCTGATGAGAAAATAGGTGTGGTTTTGAGTATTGCAATTCCTGTTGGTGAAAAGTTAACTCTTAAGGGGCAGGTGGGGTCATCTAAGTTTGATAATAATGAAGATGCTCCGGATGATGAAGAAATTAAGCAAGCAAGTGTCACTTTTGGTGCTGATTATAACTTCACTAAGCAGACAAAGGTGTATGCATTCATCGATTCGTATGCCGAAGATACTGATAGCGTAGCGCTTGATAATACTGCAAAAATGCTAACTCTATCTGTTGGCATGCAGCACAAGTTCTAAGTATCTTTAGAGGTTAGAAAAATAAAGACGCCAGCTATCAGCTGGCGTTTTTATACCCGTCATCAAACTGCAACATTTCAGACACCTTCTTGTCACACATGCCTTCCATACTCTCTCCGTCCTCACGAATGTTGGGGTTCGTGAATATTTTTTTAGATCTCTAGGAGAGATAATAATGAAACGTAGTTTATTCGCTTTAGCTGTAAGTGCCTCGATTGTTGCACCAACCATTGCCTTGGCTGAGGGACCTGAAGTTTATGGTCGCATGGATGTGTCACTGGATAATGTGTCTAAAGACAATGGTACTAATGAGATTAACGATTCAGGTTCTAATTGGGCTGTAACAGGGCATGCTTCTCGCTTTGGTGTTAAAGGGAGTGCTGAATTACTTACTAACCTTAATGCCGTGTATAAAATTGAATGGGAAGTTGATTCGGACGGTGAGGATGAAACGTTAAAAGCGCGTAACCGCTATGTTGGCCTTGAAGGTGGTTTTGGTTCTGTGCTATTGGGGCAAATGGATACGCCGTTAAAAGCAGCCCAAGGTAAAATTGATCTATTTGGAGATCATGCTGCAGACATAAAAAACGTTGTTGAAGGAGAGCTTCGTGCTAAGAATGTTGTTGCTTATGTAACGCCAAAAATAGCAGATTCAATAACGGCTAAATTAGCGTTGATTCAAGTAGAACAAAATGAAGCGGAAGGTGATTGTGAGACGTTGCTGGAAAACGATGGCTCTATAACGGGTGATGATTGTGAAAATGGTTTGATTGATGCGTATTCTGCATCTGTATCCTTTTCTCAGGGAGGTATGTATGCAGCCATTGCCGTTGATGACAACGTTCCCGCTAAGAAACTGAAAGAGAACGGTAAGCGTGTTGATACTACGCGCTTAGTTCTTGGTTATAAAATAGATGCGCTTAACGTCGGTTTCCTATATTCAAGCAGTGAAGAAGATTCTGAGTATAATACGAGTGCAACAGACCTTGAAGAGCAAACGGGTTATATCTTAAGTAGCTCCTACAAAATTGGTAAAACAGTGCTTAAAGGTCAGTACGGCTCCTCAACGACTGAAATGGATAACGACAAAGATGATATAGAAATTACCATGATCGCCTTTGGTGTTGAGCAAAAGTTTACTAAGCAAACGAAACTTTATGCGGAATACGTATTGTTATCCACTGATAACGCAGATCATGATGAGGGTGTGGATGAAGAAGAAAACACGCTTTCTGTGGGTATCCAGCATAAATTCTAAGCTGACTATATTTAGAGGAACATAAAAAATGCCAGCAAATGCTGGCATTTTTTATGTTCCTCTAAATATACAAAGAGTTAATTTGTATATTTTTGGAAAATCAAACTAGCATTTGTACCACCAAAACCAAAGCTATTAGACATCACACGCTCGAGGCCGGCATTTTCAACCGTTGTTGTTGCAATCGGTGCGCCCTCTAATGCAGGATCTAGATTTTTAACGTTGGCAGAGGCCGCAATAAAATCATTCTCCATCATTAATAAGCAATAGATAGCTTCTTGTACACCGGCTGCGCCAAGAGAGTGGCCAGTTAATGATTTTGTTGAACTAATTGCAGGGATGTTATCGCCAAATACAGCCTTCGCTGCTTTTGCTTCTGCAATATCACCAACAGGGGTACTAGTACCGTGCGCATTGATATAGTCAACACTACCTGCTTCTACCGTAGATAAAGCCATTTCCATACAACGTTGAGCGCCTTCTCCAGAAGGGGCAACCATATCGTAGCCATCGGACGTAGCGCCGTAACCGACGAGTTCACCATAAATTTTTGCGCCACGGGCCTTGGCATGCTCTAGCTCTTCAAGAACTAACATACCGCCACCACCAGCGATAACAAAGCCATCTCGGCTCTCGTCAAAGGCACGAGCCGCGGTTTCCGGTGAATCGTTGTATTTACTTGATAATGCCCCCATGGCATCAAATAACATAGAAAGGGTCCAATGCAGCTCTTCACCACCACCGGCAAATACAATGTCTTGTTTGCCGAGTTGTATTAACTCTCCGGCGTGACCAATACAGTGGCTACTTGTGGCACACGCAGATGCCATAGAATAGTTAACCCCTTTGATTTTAAAGGGAGTTGCTAGACAGGCAGATACTGTACTCGCCATTGTGCGAGGTACCATGTAGGGGCCGACACGTTTTACCGCTTTGTTGCGAGCAATGTCTGCAGCCTCAACTTGGTTGCTTGAACTTGCACCACCGGAACCAGCCACTAAGCCGGTTCGAATATTAGAAACCTGTTCATCACTTAGGCCGGCATCTTTAACGGCTTGTTGCATGGCGATATAAGCAAATGCCGCCGCATCACCCATAAAGCGCTGGGTTTTCCGGTCAATAAATTCACTTTTATCAATATCAACAGCGCCAGCAACATGGCTTCTGAAACCACGTTCTTGATAGTCTTCCTGAAAAGAAATACCCGATTTGCTTTCTCGAAGCGCATTAACGACGGTTTCTTTGTCGTTACCGATGCAGGAAACGATTCCCAAGCCTGTGACTACAACACGTCTCATTTTATATTCCTTAGAAATTCTCGGTTGATGTAAAGAGTCCAACGCGTAAGTCTTTGGCGGTGTAAATTACCTTGCCATCAACTTCAACAGTGCCATCGGCAATGCCCATAACCAGTTTACGCTCAATTAAGCGTTTTATGGTTAAGCGATAGGTTACTTTTTTAGCCGTTGGTAATACCTGGCCAGTAAATTTAATCTCACCAGAGCCTAAGGCTCTACCTCTTCCAGGGTTTCCTTTCCAACCGAGGAAGAACCCAACGATTTGCCACATAGCATCAACACCTAAGCAGCCTGGCATAACAGGGTCGGTTTCAAAGTGGCAATCAAAAAACCAAAGATCAGGTGTGATATCCAATTCAGCAATGATTTCACCTTTACCGTGTTCACCGCCATCTGCGGTGATCGAAGTGATTCGATCCATCATTAACATGTTAGGAAGGGGAAGCCGGGCATTGCCTGGGCCAAATAGGTCGCCGTGACCGCATGCAAGCAGGTCTTCACGGTCAAATGAATTTTTATCAATCATGTGTGAGGTTACTAACTGGTAGATATTTTGATGGTATGGATTGAAGGGCTATTTCTATATAAAAAGACATAAGATAAGCCGGTAGTTTCAACCCCCTGGATGCCACGTAATTCTTTGTTAAAGAAGTCTATAAGTGGCGCGGTTTATTATTGTTATATCGTTTGACATACCGCACCTTGATAATATCTCTTTCGGTGCAACAGATCGACCCCAAAGTACGCGGATTTTGCAACAAAATACGTCGAATCGCGCATATATCAAGGAATTAAGGGAGTGTATTTTATATGCTGCGGTCAAAGCGGCGTCTTAGGTTGAATTATGAATTGAGTTAACATTTGAACTAGGTGCTGAACTGCAGATAGAAATACCGTGTTACCTTGGAAATTGCGTATTGTGTTTTGTGTTACAGTACGCTCCCTAAATAACATCAAGCGAACACTAAGCTAATACCGACCCACCCATAGGTTAGGAGATTGACGTGATACCTGAAATTGGGCATTTTGCCATTATTATTGCCATGGTTATTGCTATTGTGCAGGCCATTTTGCCACTAGCAGGCGCTGCAAGACAAAATACCCGATGGATGGGGGTAGCTAAACCGGCCGCAGTGACACAATTTATTTTTATGTGTATTGCCTTTATTTGTCTCGCGTATTCATTCGCAACGAATGACTTTACGGTCAAGTATGTGGCAGGGCACTCTAATACCTACTTACCTATGGCGTTTAAGTTATCTGCGGTATGGGGGGGGCACGAAGGGTCTTTGTTATTATGGGCACTTACTCTCAGTGGTTGGACCTGCGCGGTGGCGTTACGCAGCCAACAGTTGCCACAACTTATGTTGGCTCGTGTTCTCGGGGTATTAGGTTTAGTTGCCGTGGGGTTTTATTCCTTTCTTATTTATACATCAAACCCGTTCGAGCGTTTATTACCTCAGTTCCCTGTAGATGGCGCAGATTTGAATCCACTGCTGCAAGATTTTGGGCTTATTGTTCACCCTCCCATGTTGTATATGGGCTACGTGGGCTTTTCTGTGGTATTTGCATTTGCAGTGGCAGGGTTATTGGGTGGTCGCTTGGATAGTGCTTGGGCTCGGTGGGCCCGACCTTGGACGGTGGCATCTTGGTGTTTTTTAACGGTAGGGATTGCGCTAGGAAGTTGGTGGGCTTATTACGAATTAGGCTGGGGTGGCTGGTGGTTCTGGGATCCTGTTGAGAATGCGTCTTTTATGCCTTGGTTATCAGGTACCGCATTGATACATTCTTTAGCAGTGACTGACAAGCGTGGGGTTTTTAAATCTTGGACGGTATTATTGGCTATTATGACATTCTCATTAAGCTTACTGGGAACATTCCTGGTTCGTTCTGGCGTGTTAACATCCGTTCACGCATTTGCCAGTGATCCAGAAAGAGGTTTCTTTATTCTCGTCTTTTTATTCATGGTAATTGGCGGATCTTTATTGCTATTTGCTATTAGAGCCCCTCGGTTACAGACGAACAGTCAGTACAGCGGTGTATCGAGAGAAGTACTGTTGCTCGCAAACAATATCATGTTGGTGTTAGCCACTGTTATCGTTCTAATGGGCACACTATTCCCTATCTTTTTTGACGTGCTAGGGTTAGAGAAAATTTCAATTGGTGCGCCTTATTTTAATGCTATGTTTGCACCCGTTGTCGTGGGGTTACTCTTTTTGATGGGTATAGGTCCGTTATTAAATTGGAAGCGACACAAAGTCGAAAGGTTAATTCGACCATTTATTATTGCTTTTGTGTCCTCTGTGATAATAGCGATGATTGCTTTAAATCTTTTGGGTATGTCTCTGTCACTTTGGGTTTGCTTGGCGGTGATTGTTGCTGTGTGGGTGGTATGGTTAACGTTGTTGGATTTTTATCGTAAAATGAATACCGCCAGCCAGGGTTTATGGGCTGGTTTTAACCGGCTTTCTCGCAGTTATAAAGGAATGATTGTTGCTCATATGGGAATCGTAATTACGGTTATTGGAGTAACGATTGTGGCAACACAAGATGTTGAAAAAGACGTAAGAATGCGAGCGGGAGATCATGCTGTTGTTGGTAAGTATGAATTTCGTTTTCGCGGTGTGCAGGAAATTCCAGGACCAAATTTTACTGCGCAGCGGGGCCAGGTAGATGTGTATGTTGATGAATCGTTGGTAGCGCAATTAACACCAGAAAAACGCCGTTATTGGGTGCAACGAAATACCATGACAGAAGCGGCTATCGATGCAGGGTTTTCTCGTGACTTATATGTTGCTCTTGGGGAACCTTTGGGTGATGGCAGTTGGGCGGTACGGATATACTATAAACCCTTTATTCGATGGGTATGGGGAGGGGGGGTGATTATGGCGCTTGGAGGAGTATTAGCAATGAGTGATCGCCGCTATCGGTTGAAAGTAACGAGTCGTTTGAAAATGCAACGCGGATTAATTGATAGCAATGGGTTAAATACGGGAACGCAGGCGTAGGCCAGACGTTAAAGAGGGTAAGAAAATGAAATGGATACGATTTGGCGTTCCTTTATTGTTGTTTGTAGTGATGGCTGCGTTTCTAGCCAAAGGTCTTGAAAATGACCCCAGGCATTTGCCATCGGCTCGTTTAGATCAAAAAATCCCAGAGTTCAACCTACCAACACTTAATGATGGTGCGGTTTTTGTGACGCAACAAGATCTCAAAGGCCCTTTGTTGCTGAACGTATGGGCAACATGGTGTCCGTCCTGCAGGGTTGAGCACCCAATGTTAAATGCGTTGGCCAAACAAGGGGTTACGATAGTAGGTTTGAACTATAAGGATGAGCGAGCAGAGGCTCAGGCGTATTTACAAAAATACCATAATCCATACTCAATCGTTATTTTTGATCAAGAAGGGGACTTGGGACTGGATCTAGGGGTTTATGGTGCACCAGAAACCTATTTCATTGATGCTAGGGGCGTTATTCGCCATCGCCATGTGGGTGTTGTGTCTGATGTGGAATGGGAACAAAACCTTTTGGCTATTTGGCAGTCTTTAGCTGAGGAGAAAATATGATATCTTTCGCTCGACTTTATGCCGTTGCAGCCGCCGTGCTGTTTCTAATAATGGCGACAGTCAGTATTGCCACCATTGATGTATATGAATTCGAAAATGTTCAGCAGGAAGAGGATTTTAGTGTCCTGGTACAAGAGTTGCGATGCCCTAAGTGTCAAAATCAAAACATTGCAGATTCTAATGCGGGGTTGGCAAAGGATATTAAGGATAGAGCCTATAAATTATTACGAGATGGAAAATCCAAAGAATACATCATCGATTATATGGTTGAGCGCTACGGGGATTTTATAACTTACCGGCCCCCTGTAACCAAAAAAACCTGGGTGTTGTGGTTTGGTCCTTTGATTTTGTTGGTTGTTGTTGTTCTGGTTTTGGTGTTGCGAAAAAGTACTGGCCCTAAACCTCAAGGTTCCGCTCATATTACGGATGAGCAAAAACAGCGTGTTGATGCATTGTTAGAGCGTTATGAGCAAGCGGGCGAGCAGGCAATTGCTGAGAATGAAGACCAGAATAACGTTCAGAGAGATGATCAAAAGAGGAAGATGTAGTAATGAGTATACTTGTCGGAATATTGTTCCTGATGGCGTTGGCTGCTACCGCAATGATTGTCGGGCCGTTGCTGGCGAAACCGCAGGTCGTTTCTGCTCGGCAGGATGTGTCTCGGGATGCCGTTAATTCAGTTGTTTTCAGTGACCGATTAGCAGAGCTACAGCTTGATGTTACTACCAATACTATCTCTCAAGAAGAGTTTGAAAAGCTGAAAATAGAGCTAGAAATTGGATTGTTAAGTGACGTTCCTGATACGTCAAAAGACACGACCGCAAACGATGAAGGGAAGAATAAAAGGGGCGCGCGGGCAATGGTGGCTGCGATTGCTGTTGTTATACTCGTACCGATAATGTCTTTAGGGTCATACTACCAAGAAGGTTATAGGCCAGAAGTTGAGACGTGGTTACAACTAAGGAAAGATATGGCCCCGGTTTTTGCGGCTTTAATGGCGGGGGAGAAGCCAAAAGCAGATGGCTCTGATCGAACGGTTGTTGATTTTGTGACTGCTTTGCAGCGAGAAGCTCAAGAAAACCCCGATGATGCGAATATGTGGCATATGTTGGGAATGGGGTATCAGCAAATGCAGACAGGCGAGCAGGCGGAGCAGGCATTACGACGGGCTTATCGTATTGAGCCTGATAATCCGCGTTACCGTTTGGCCCTGGCGCAATTACTTGTGGGTATGGAACAGGGGAAAATAACACAAGAAAGTGAATCACTTCTTTTGGCGGTTCTAAAAAATGACCCGGTGAATATGCAGGCGTTAGCTATGCTAGGCATGGGAGCGTTTTTTGCAGAGCGGTTCCAGCAGTCACTTACGTATTGGGAGCGGTTACTCGTAGTATCCCGAAAATTTAATGCACCTCAAGAAAAAATCGATATATTGAAGAGAAGTATTGCCGCAGCAAAGACGCGCCTTAATGCGAAGGGTGTGGTCTCGAAGAGTACCGATTCGATGGGGGGGCAAAAATCGGCAGAATCAGGTGCCCAGCTTCAAGTAACGGTATCGATCGATCCAGCGTTAGAAAAAACGTTAAACCCTACGGATACCCTATTTATCTATGCGCAAAAAGCGCAGGGCCCCAAAATGCCCCTAGCGGCGATTAAAAAACAAGTAGGAGAGTTTCCAATAACGGTAACCCTAAGTGATAAACAAGCGATGACGCCACAGTTTCGTTTGTCTAGTGCAGAGACCGTGATTGTGAAAGCTAGGGTGTCTGCAACACATAATGCGATACCTGCATCTGGGGATTTATTAGGTAAAAGCACAGTAATTAATTTGGTGGCGATAACGAATCAGCCCAAAAAAGTATCTTTAATTATTGATGCAACCGTCCCTTAGGTTCTATTTTTATTATTCCGTTTTATTGTTTCGTTTTAATTCAGCGCTAAACGGTTTATAACTAATACAATATTCAGTTATAAACCGTTTAGCACCTTCTCTCAAAAGTTATAAAAACAGACCTCTCAAACTAGTTAGGTTTGTGTTTTAAAAACAAACATTGCACACCGTCACATCATACCTTTGATCTATTCGTTACGTTGATCAAAATACCACTAATAATGAGGAAAATGCCACCAATTAGCGCTAATCTAAATGGATGGCAGGGTGAGTTATTCAGTGATTTTCTATAGGTGGCAATATGACTATTTCAACAACCATCAAGCGGTACCTAGATACTGCTGGTGTATCCTACAAAGAACATTCCCATCGACGCGAGGTGTGCCTGCGTACATTGGAGCAGGAGTTGGGATTGGATGCTCGTTATATTGCGGTGCCCACGATTTTACAAAGTGACAAGAACGCACTACTAATGACGGTTATACCTTTAACCCATGAACTCGACTTAAAGCGACTGAACGGTATGTTACGGCGCCAATTTAGTGTTGTGACGGATGCAGATGTGTTGTCTGAATGGTTTAATGATGTGGAACCAGGAGCCTACCCAGCACTCGCTATGGCGTATAAAATGCCACTTATTGTTGATAGAAACTTAATGACGGATCAGCGGGTGTTTTTTAAATGTGGTACCCATAATGGTTTAATTAGTTTGGATGGCGACGATTTCCAGTATTTGTGCTCTTCGGTACCCAAAGCGGTGATTGCAAATCGACGTTCAATGGATGACTCGTTAGATGAGCCAGTTATACAAGAAGGGGCTCAACGTTCAACTATTGATGAAATTAAGGAAAAGTTAGGAAAAATAAACCGCTTGCCAGCAATGCCTCCCATGGCTTATCAAATAGTACGTTTAGTAAATGATGCGGAAACCACCGCAGAACAGCTATCGGAAGTTGTTGAGTTGGATCCTAGTATTGCAATGCAAATTATGCGTTATGCCGGTTCTCCTTATTATGGGTATCGCGGCAATATAGATTCAGTTCAAGATGCTATAACCCGAGTGTTAGGCTTTGATCTTGTAAGTAACATTGCGCTGGGTATTGCATCAGCCAAAGCATTCAACATTGAAAAAGAAGGGCCGTTAGGGCTAAAAGCGTTTTGGCGGCATTCTTTGTATTCAGCCATGTTATCTCAAGCTATTGCACGAAAGGTGGGAGATATCGGTAAAATTAACCCGTCCACTGCTTACCTTGGTGGTTTGTTGCATAACATGGGGGTTTTATTAATCGGACACCTTTTTCCACCAGAATTTAAAATGCTGAATAAACTGATTGAGAGTCATCCCGGTGATAGTTTGCAAGTGTTAGAAAAACGCGTTATTGGATTAGGCCAGGCAAAGCAGGTGATTGAGTTAGGTCATAGTCAAATTGGCAGCTGGTTAATGGACAATTGGAATATGCCAGGCGAGATAATTGCTTGCTGTGAACATCATCATGATGAAAACTATAACGGGGAATTTGCAGATTACGTTCAAATAGTGCAAGTGAGCAATCAGTTGCTTGCAAGAGAAGGTATTGGCGATTGTGGTGTTATAGAAAGTAGCGAAGCGGGGTCTATGGACTCGTTGGAAGCATTTGACGTGCTTAGTATAGAAGAGCTAGAGGCCTTGTTTATGAATGTAATGGAGATGTGCGGTGAGATTGATGAATTAGCTGGGCGGATGGCGGCATAAAGTCTTTTTTTAAACCATTGACTAGGTTGTAGGCTTTTGTAACTCAGGGACGAGTGTTTTGTAATTATCTAGTCCATTCGCAGGGTAATCAGTTGTTTGCTCTTGTGCAACCCTCTGGACCTGTGTATGTTTGCGCTCCTATTCTTATGATAAAATTACCTAGCTTGATTAGTTCTGAGTCTATGTTTGATGCGTATTTGCATTAAAATTAGGGATTAGGGAGCAACAATATTCAGAATACCTGCATCTTCGCTGTTGCTGGGTTCGCAAATTTTATAAACAATTATTGGAGTATTAACTAATGCGTATCATTCTTCTTGGTGCACCGGGTGCCGGAAAAGGCACACAAGCTCAATTTATTTGTGAAAAATACGGAATCCCTCAAATATCCACGGGCGATATGTTACGGGCAGCGGTAAAAGCTGGCACTCCATTAGGAATTAAAGCAAAAGCGATTATGGATGCAGGTGAATTAGTATCTGATGATTTAATTATTGGTTTGGTTAAAGAGCGTATTACCGAAAGTGACTGTGAAAATGGTTTCTTGTTTGATGGTTTCCCTCGAACTATACCTCAAGCAGAAGCATTGCTTGAATCAGGTGTTGATATTGACCATGTTGTCGAAATCCATGTTGAAGATGAAGAAATTGTAAGTCGGCTAAGCGGTCGTCGTGTTCATGAAGCATCTGGGCGCATTTACCACGTTGTTTTTAATCCACCAAAAGAAGACGGCAAGGATAATGAAACTGGCGATGCACTAATTCAGCGGGCAGATGATACGGAAGAAACGGTTCGTAACCGTTTGGATGTTTATCACAATCAAACAGAGCCGTTGGTAAAATTCTATAACGAATTGAGTGAGACTGCAGAAAAAGCACCTGCTTATTCCAAAGTACCTGGTGTTGGTTCAATGGAAGATATAAAAAATGCAGTTTTGAGTGCTTTGGATGCATAAACCTGCATAAATAAAATGACATTAAAAAAGGGAGCTATATGCTCCCTTTTTTAATGTCATTTTATTTAATATTTAGGTTCTTTATAGAGGCAAATATAGAACCTAAATATACCCCGTTTTACTATAGGGTTTATGCCCCATTTTTTACTCTATTACAGCTCTTTTTTTTGTCACTTTGTCATGCCAAGCAAAAGGCTTTGTTTTTAATAAAAGCCACCCTCATTTATTGCCCATTTTATCCCTTTATTTACCCTCATTTTAGTACCAACCCTAAGCCTGTATTTGTATGGATTAATAAGTTATTAACATTTTTAAATGCTTCCATTTTACCGTTAACGATCCTCGACAATGGAGTGAAAGTTCTGAAAAATAGAAACTGCAGGAAGAGGGGAATCAGTTCCGAGGAGAACCCAAAGCGGATGATTTTTTAAAAAAAGAGACAATATTTTTTAAAAAATCCAAAAATATGAAAAAAAATCGTTAAATTTGTAAAAAAAATGGGTTATAGGGTGGAAATAAATAATATATTAAATATTATTCGCACGTGTACGTCACACATGTGTTTTTTTTGTGCTACTTTTTTTAGAGGTGCGTAATTTCTGTGTGCTGAGTGCTGTTACTAGCACTGCCATTTAATCCACGTACTACTATTAAGTTGCCATCGCTGAGGAGATATAAACCATGCCTAAAGCTAAGAAAGCTGCTGGTCCAAAAAAGGTTGCTAAGAAAGCAGCTACACCTGCCAAAAAGAAGCCTGCGGTATCCAATTCTGCTGTTTCAAAAGCACAGGAATCCGTAGATAAATTATCAACAGAAAGTGCTGCTTTAGCCAAGCAAATAGTTGCTGCTAAAAAGGCGGCTGATGCTGCTAAAAAAGCGGCAGTAAAAGCGGGTACTAAAGGCGCCGCTCGATCTGCTGAAAAAGCAAAGAAAGATGTTGCTAAATTAGCAGAAAAAGCCAAAGCCAACCGCGAAAAGCTTCGTAGTGCTAAAGTAAGCCATGCAATTGCAATGGCTGAAGCAGCAGTGAAGGAGCTTGAAGAAGCTGCTGTTCAAGCTGCTAAGGATTATGCAGAAGCACTAAGTTCTCGTGCTGAAGCTGATTTGAAGAAAGCTATTGCTGCTTTTGAGTCCAAATGGCGTAAAGGCCGTGAGAAATCGGACACTAAGAAGGCTAAGGCTAAAGAAAAGAGCACTTCATCTAAGGTTAAAACTGCATCTAAGAAAGCAGCAACCAAAGTTAAAGGCATTGAGAAGAAAGAAGCTAAGCGTCAAAAAGTCGCTGCCGCTCCTAAAAAGAAGCCAGCAGCTAAGAAAAAGCCTGCAGCTCCTAAGAAAGCCGCTGCAAAAGCCGCTAAGCCTGCTGCAAAGAAGGCTCCTGCGAAGAAAGCCGTTGCGAAGAAGGCTCCTGCAAAGAAAGCCGCTGCAAAGAAGGCTCCTGCAAAGAAAGCCGCTGCGAAGAAGGCTCCTGCTAAGCCAGCTGCTAAAAAACGCGGTCGTCCAAAGAAGGCTTAATAAAAGAGGGAAACCTTTTTACTTAAGCAGAAAAAACCCTGGGTTCTCCCGGGGTTTTTTTGTTTTATAAGGCGCTGTTGGGTGCTGACCCTGAGATTAATACCGATTCTAGTGCTTTCAGGCTCTCTGGGTCGTTAATATTAGCAAAGGAAGAATGGAGTTCTGGTTTTTTAATAATATGAGGGTTTTGTTGCATACACCACCGCATTAACCGCCGATTACCCTCCTGGTAATAACGCTCTAAGCTTTCAATTAACGAACGGTGGTACAAACCAAAAAGCGGGTGTGTTCGTTCCCCATCATCGATTAGTGATAATGCCGTACTCTCGCAACAAAGCACTTGTACTAAGTTCTCTGCTAACAGCGGTGCATCAACAGGTACGATAACAGCGTAAGGTGTCGAGATTGTTTTAAGCGCTGCCAAAATACCCGCAACCGGCCCTTGAAAACTACTTGGCGTATTAGTATCTCCATCTACCCCGGGTAAATCTGTTACTACGTTGATATTCAGGGTGCGATAACGCTCAAGCTCTCGGTTGGCGCTAATAACAACGGAATTAACTTGAGGTTTTAAGCGGGCAAGGGTATGAGAAATCAAGGGTAGGTTATTTAGCATGACCCACCCTTTATCTACTCCACCCATCCGGCTACCCGCGCCACCCGCTAGTATGATACCTGTGATGTGTTCTTTCTTTATAGTTGTTTGTGCGGCAGTTGTATTTTTCACGATAGGTACTTGTCTTATGTGGACTGTTTGTCGAGGAACTTTGAGCGTAACGGGGTTGAGTTTATGAGGTATTTTCACCTAGCAATAGGTATTTTTGTGGAAACTTGCGATAATAGCGCAAGTTATATTCCGTGATAGCAAAAGTTATGATTACCAATAACCATGTGATGTTATGAAAAAGAATTATTTAGCCATCGATACAACCACAGAGGCTTGTTCTGTCGCATTATCTTGTGATGGCAATATTCAGAGCCGATATACAGAAGAACCTCGTAAGCATGCTGATTTAGTATTGCCAATGGTTGATGAACTGTTGACTGACGCTGGTATTACACTAACTCAACTTAATGGTATTGCTTTTTGCCAAGGGCCGGGCGCTTTCACCGGGCTTCGTATTGGCGCAGGTGTTGTGCAAGGGTTAGCTTTTTCTGCTGATGTACCGGTGTTGGGAGTATCAACATTAGCAACAATGGCTCAAAGAGCTCACCGGGAACATAAGGCCTCACATGTCTATGCGGCAATTGATGCTCGTATGGGGGAAATCTATTGGGGGTGTTATTGGTTATCAGAAAATCTAATGTTATTGCAAGGAGAGGAGAGTGTTGTTGAGCCTCATGCAGTGACTCATTCTGAGATTGTGCCATCGATATCAAATAATAAAGATGAGTGGGTGGGGTGCGGTACTGGCTGGGCATTTAACGAAGCTCTTAACTCTGCCGGTATTCAGGTGTCGAATGTTTATGACAAAATGTTACCTCATGCGATTGATGCATTAACATTGGCAATTCCTGGTTTAGAGGCTGGTAACGGTGTGAGTGCGGAATTTGCGTTGCCGCATTACGTTAGAAATAATGTGGCAAAGAAAAAAGCTGAGCAGGGTTAATGACGTCAGGTAGTTAAACTAGGTAGTTAACCTCAATAACTAATTTTGATAGCTACCTTCGACAGTTACCTTCGATAAATTGCATAACCGTTTTTAGGATTATGATGGATTGGTTTCAAGCAGTATTCTTAGCATTAATTCAGGGGCTCACGGAATTCTTACCCGTATCAAGCTCTGCCCATTTAATTTTGCCTTCGCAGATTTTGGGGTGGCAGGATCAAGGTATCGCATTTGATGTGGCGGTGCATTTGGGAACACTTATTGCGGTGGTGTTATATTTTCGTGCTGATGTGTTATCGATTACTGGCGGTAGTATAAAAGCAATTCAGCAGCGT
Organism: uncultured Gammaproteobacteria bacterium; assembly: GCA_913063495.1. Classification (GTDB taxonomy): domain Bacteria; phylum Pseudomonadota; class Gammaproteobacteria; order Pseudomonadales; family Ketobacteraceae; genus 42-54-T18. The sequence continues at coordinate 53,108 of CAJXXT010000006.1, forward strand.
CAAACCAATGAGCACTTTTTGATGGGAGTGGCCGTTGTGATTGGCACTATCCCTGCCGTCATTATGGGAGGGCTTTTTCATGATTTTATCAGTCAAGAGTTACGTTCAGCTTGGGTGATTGCCTGTACGACACTGATCTTTGGTGTTTTGCTGTGGGCTGCTGATAGCAAAGGTAGTCGAGTGTTGCAGCAGCATCAGATGACACTTAAATTTGCGCTAATTATTGGGTGCGCACAAGCCGTGGCGTTGATACCGGGCACCTCTCGTAGTGGTATTACGATTACAGCAGCACTATTTCTTGGGTTTGATCGCACATCATCTGCTCGGTTTTCTATGTTGTTGTCAATTCCCCTTATTCTAGCGGCGGGATTACTTGAAACGTTAAAGTTAGTAAAAGCGGAAGGCCCAGTGCTTTGGGATATGATTGTCCTTGGTACTTTGGTATCAGGGGCAAGTGCTTATTTGTGTATCCACACTTTTTTACGATTATTAGACCGAATTGGCATGCTTCCGTTTGTAATATATCGAATGTTGTTAGGGGCCTTCCTTATATTTTTCATTGCCTTAGCTTAGCGCGTTAACTTTTAGCTGAAGAATTTGACGTTATAATGACGAATTATCAAGCTGGGATTGACGGAAAACCTCGCTATACTGGGTAATTGGATGTTTGTAAAAGGATGCGTTAACTAATTATTATATGAATATTGCTGGCAACTCACTTCAGTCCACTTATCTGCCTGCGCCCCCGAGAGATATTCGTGATGGTGAGGGTGCGCTTGCTCGTAGAAAGCAGCAGCTGGAGACTGAACAAGAGCAACGCAAACAAGTATCTCAACCTGTAGGGGGCCAAGAGCGGTCTCGTGAGGGCAGAGATGTAACGCGTGTGTCGGGTTTGGAAGCCACTAACAAGCAATATGAAGCTAAACCAGCCCCAGACTTTTCAAAATTATCCAATAGCCAGCAAAAAGCCGTGAAAGCTTATACGGAAGCAGATGTTTTTAGCCGTATTGATGGCAATACTGATTTCTTAGGTTCAATTGATGTGTTCGTATAATAGCTCTGATGTAAACAGTTCTGAAGAAAATCCCCCACGTTTAAACAGCCAAGATTCTAAACAACGCGATAAAGGCCTTGTTGATGGTCATTTGATTAACGCTGTTTGTCTACGCGATACAAGCTTTGAGCAACGTATAATGGCGTTGGGGTGCGGTGAGGTTGTTTTGCCTTGTGATGTTGTTGAGAACGCAGGAGCGTTGGAGGCGCATTCTGCACGTTATGTGTTACTACTAGAAAACAACCGTATTCAATTGGCACCCAAGGATAAGTCAATGGGTAATCCTGTTGTGGTTGACTTCTCTAGTGGCACGATTGGGTTTCGCGGAAGGCAAAATGTACGTCAAGAACTGTTGGTTAAAGCCGTATTTGGGCGAGATAAGAAATCTGTCCCCAATGTTTTAGATGTGACGGGTGGTTTGGGGCGAGACAGCTTTATTCTTGCCTGTGCGGGATGTAATGTGACAACGCTAGAGCGAAGCCCCCTGGTTTTTTTATTGCTGTCAGACGGCTTATACCGCGCTGCAGCAGATATCGAGCTACAACCTGTCATTCAACATATTGACCTACATTTTTGTGATGCTGTTAAAGCGGACAACCTTGCTCTCGATTCTTCTTTCTACGACGTTGTGTATATGGATCCCATGTTTCCTGAGCGGACAAAGTCTGCATTGGTTAAAAAGGAAATGCGGGTATTTCGAGACGTGGTTGGGGAAGATATGGATGTGAATCAACTTTTTGAGCAAGCAAGAAATGTCGCTCGGAAAAAAGTTATTGTGAAGCGCCCGAGAAAGTCGGCGTTTATCCAGGATAAAAAGCCAACTTATTCAGTAGAAGGGCGCTCCAGTCGTTTTGATGTTTATCAGATGTAGCTATTGAATGTGATTATTAGCCATGCCCATGGGTTATTTGGCGAATGGTTTGTCGTACTTCTCGGTTTAGAATCATTTTTGCATCTTTGTTTGCGCCAATAATACGATCATCGTAGGTTAG
>CAJXXT010000007.1 GCA_913063495.1 uncultured Gammaproteobacteria bacterium
AAAAATGCCTTAAGCCATCGGGGACAAGCGTTAAAGGTGCTGATGACTCAATTGGTTAAGCATTCTTGAAAAATACTAAAACAAAAATATCGACATCAGGGGCGCTACCTCCCTTAGCACTTTACATTCATATCCCTTGGTGTATTCGTAAGTGCCCTTATTGTGACTTTAACAGTCATCAAACAAAAGAGAGCTCCCCCTCACAACCCGGTTTTCCGGAAGACGCCTACATTAAAGCGTTACTAGAAGACTTGGCAACCGACCTCCCCTTTGTACAAGGCCGTATTATAGAAACCCTGTTTTTTGGTGGTGGCACGCCCAGCTTATTATCGGCTTCAGCCTTAGAGCGCTTACTTGTTGGTATTCATGCGTTAGTGCCCATTGCGAAAAATGCAGAAATCACTCTCGAGGCCAATCCAGGCACCTTTGAACAAGAAAAATTTACCGCTTATTACAATGCCGGCATTAATCGACTTTCAATTGGTGTGCAAAGTTTTCAACCGGAACAACTAAAAATATTAGGCCGTATTCACGATCAGAATGAAGCAACTGCGGCGGCAGGAATGGCACAGCGAGCCGGCTTTAATAAGCTTAATATTGATTTAATGTACGGCCTTCCCAATCAAACACCAGATCAAGCGTTGGATGATTTAGCCCAAGCCGTGGCACTGAATCCATCTCACATTTCTTGGTATCAACTGACGATAGAACCCAATACGGTTTTTTATAACAAACCACCCACGTTGCCTGAGGATGATGCTTTGTGGGACATTCAAGAAGCGGGGCAGACTTATCTTCAACAGCAGGGGTATTTGCAATATGAAATATCCGCTTATGCAAAAAAAGAATCTCAATGCCAACATAATGTGAACTATTGGCAATTTGGCGATTACTTGGGCATTGGTGCAGGAGCTCACGGGAAAGTCACCCTTGCGGATACACTAGAAATTATACGGTATCAAAAAACCCGTATGCCGACTGATTATTTAAAGAGAGCCTTGGAGGAGGACAAAACATTCCTCAGTTCAACTACCCTTGTTGATAAAGATGAACGAGCTATGGAATTTTTCATGAATGGTTTACGACTGAATGATGGCATTAGTAAACAGCATTTTTTTCAAAGAACGTTACATTCAACAATACCGGAAGCATTAGAGAAGCCATTAAAGCAGGCCGTAACAAAAGGCTTGCTGATTGAAACGAACGAATGCTGGAAACCTACGGAGCTAGGCCGCCAGCACTTAAATACATTGTTGCAGTTATTTATTTAAAAACTTGTACCTAAAGAGAAGTACACATTGGTTTCACCAAGATCATCATCCAAGCCTTGTGCCAACCCTAAGCGCATATCCAACAAAAAGTTATCCAAACCTAATAACACTTGCGGCTTAAACTCAACACCAACTCCCGTGTAATAACGACCATTATTACCTCCACCTGATGTTCGTCCCGTATCAACAAACACACTCATTGCCGTTTTCCCTAATCCCACAGGAGGAGCCATCCAGCCATTAAACACTTCCACCAATGGAATATGCCACTCTGCTGACAACAGGTTCATTCGTGAACCCTGTAACTTTACAGAACTACCATCATAACCACGTAACGCATAATCAGACAATCCAAAACCTATATTACCTGCCAAGGTATCAAACTGATCAAAGTTCCCACCTAGTTCAAACGGCTTTGCGTTACTACTCGCTTGCCCTCTTACCCCGCGCAACGACAAGACATGATTGTTACCAACACTGATATACTCACGCCAATCTAACGCTGCTACGGGCCCATCAAACGTACCTCCGCCAAAAGCGTTGTACTGTTCGTAGTTCAACTTAATACGTCGACCATCTTCTTGACTGATAGAATGCACGTAATATTCAACATTCGAAAATTGCACAGAAAAACCTAATAAATTATCCTCTGCCTCAAGATGCCCTCTATTTTCGATATATCGATCAACTGATTCACGAGCTACCCCTACATGAAACCGAAAACTTTGCTCTAAGCTGTTGGTAGGTAACATCAGTATTGCCTGAAACCGATTTTCAATATCTTTTACTTCGGGTTTATTATTTTCCGGCTCACTGTCTTGCTCAATGTCTACTTTTCTGGATGCAAGTAACGCCAATCGGTTATAAAAAATATAACTGGCATCACCACCCAATTCCTTTTTATCTAGAAATATTTGCGGCGCAAGTTGCCATTTATGAAAACCTAAAGCATCAGAGCCGTCAACAATCGCCTGAATTGAGGCATTGTCTGTACCATCTGCTAACAATACCGCCCACCATGCCCTTGGTTTTAGCGTCGGCCAAGGACTATAGTCCTTAATATCGGTAAATTGATGGGTTTCATTCAACTGTGTATTTTCCAACGATGGGATATTAAGCGACTGTTTAGAAATCGCTGAATATGCTGCGGGATTATCATCATCGGCTTTATCTGTAGACGATTCAGAAACCGTTCTAATAGAAAAACCATTAGCTTGGTATTCCATCAAAGCGATCTGATTATTTTCAGCGGAGAAAGCCCTCACATAAGAAGCGCTATCAGAAACGGTTGACACTTCACCTGTTGCTAACAATAGTTTACGCACATTTTGATCACCTCCATGATCTGACAAAAAATACACATATTTTCCATCATTGCTAAATTGTGGTTTTGATTCTAAATCAGCATTTCGGGTTAACACTTTCCATTGCTGGCGTTTAACATCCAACAATTCCAAATTCCAACCGGTCTTTTTTCTTTTTATAGCGGCGACAATAACACCCTTATCAGCAGCACCTTTTTCTTCACTTAATAACTCACTCGCCGACACATACCAATCAACATCACCTATTGAATCTCCATCGGCTAACTCTGGGAGTTTTATCATTAACTTTCCAGAATCATCAAGTAACTCTAGATTTGTTCGTCCTTGCTCTACATGCACTGCAACAACGTATTTTCCATCAGAGCGCCAAGCAACTCGAGGGTAACGTCCGCACTGCGTTAAACGATCCCATCCATTGATGTTACTATTCCAACGATAAAGATCTGCATAAATCTTAGTGTTATCACAAATTTCTAGACGTGATAACACTATTCCTTGCTTGTTATGCCAATCAAATTGGCTAAATCTATGAACCGTTGCAACGGTATGTTGCTGTTGATTGGTGTCAATACGCTCAATGCTCGGTTCTATTTTTCCATTATTCTGATAGAAATATAACTCACCCGTTTCTGTGATTTTTGGATTACTATGCTCTCTACTTGTACCCGTTTGCCACGACGTATTTTTACGCTGATTTTCTAACGCTAAGACTTCCGGTCGGAACTTTTTCTCCAAATACTGTTGATAGTCGCTCCATAGCGTTTTTGCTGACATACCAAACACCTGTTGGGAGCGACTATCCATACGCCAAGGAATAATATTTTTATTCCAGTTCTGAATATATCGAACAATATCTTTCCTACTATATCGGCTCTCTAAATACTCGAAAAAATAATACCCATACACATATACCTGACCTGAGGGCCAATCTGTACCCCGGTAACCTTGATAACTTAACTCAGATAGAGACCGCAGACCGTTAGCCACCTCTTCCCGCATCATCGCATGATAGATTGCCCCTTGACCTCTACCAAAACCTTTTTCCTTTTCGGTTTCACCGTACACGGCTAACCCCTCAGTGATCCACTTCGGATTAAAAATCTGAGGAAACGCCAAGAATAGGCGACCAAATACGTTGCGAACAAGACCGGGGAACTTTGTTGCCTGATCTAAATGTAGAATATGAATATACTCATGGGTAAACACCAACTCTAACCAGGCTCCATGATCCTGTAACTCACCTTCATTGGGTGTATTCATAAAGATAAAAAAACGATTATAGGGTAATGAGGATGCTCCACCATTAGAGCCATCAAAACTATCATTAATCACTATTTCAGTTTTATCTTCTGGTACCCAATTCATCCATGCGGTAGTTTTCTCATGCACTTCTTCAGCCGTTGCCGCCATTTTTTGTGCGTAACGGTGGTGCTCAGTTTGATAATTAATACGAAAATGTTCAGTTTCCAATGTTTTCCAAGACATAAACGGATCAGGAGCACCAATAGAAAAATCCGCGGGAGTATGAGCAAAAGCACTACTCAGGAATAAACAACACAGAATAACACAGCGCAAACTGAACTTTCGCAATACACAAAAAACATCCAATGATTGCACCATCAATGTAGATACCATTTCTTTTCTCCCCAAGCAGCAATGCACCGTTAGCGGTGCTATTAAAATAACCCCAATTAATTGAGATTATTCTGCCGTTACTTCATTATTTTTATTAACAACCATTACTTCGTTTAAATATATCACACCTCCTTTTGCGATATTAAACGATTCTGAAAATCTATAATTCTTGCTATTAACACTTCACAAAAATTAAATCCCATACACCGTGACCCAAACGCTCTCCTCTTGTTTCAAACTTTGTCTTTGGCCGATAGTCAGGACGTGGTGCATATCCACCTGTGGCTTCAATATCTTTTTTTGGCACACTATTGATAAAAGCACTGTCTGCATTCATCACTTTTAGCATTTGTTTGGCATAATGCTGCCAATCTGTCGCCATATGTATGGTTGCACCACGTTTAAGTTTTGCGTGAATAGTGTGGATAAATTCGGGTTTCACAATACGACGTTTGTTATGTCGTGTCTTATGCCAAGGGTCAGGAAAAAACAACTGGAAGCCCATCAAACTCTTTTCTGGAATGCAGGAGGCGAGCACCTCAATAGCATCTTCGTGAAAAACACGAATATTATTAACACCCTTTACTTGTGCTTCATTGATTAATGATCCAACACCGGGCTTGTGTACCTCAATACCAATAAAATCTTTTTCTGGCTGACTTTTTGCCATCGCCACCAAAGAACTGCCATTTCCAAAACCTATCTCCAATATCACCGGGGCATCACGTCCAAATACCTCGGTAAAATTTAGCATGCCACTCTCGAGAGTTAGACCATACTGAGACCAATACTCGTCCAACGCTCGTTGTTGACCTTCCGTTAAACGGCCTTGGCGACGCACAAAACTTCGAATACGCCGTGGTTTCTCCACGCCATCGGCACCAATATCCGCTTTAATCTCTTCGGATTCTGATGAATTTTGCTCTAACGGCGTGTCTTTATCTGTTACAAACTTCATGTTAACAATGTTTCCCCAACTACTTTTTATTCGCAATGCTAGAAAGCAGGCGGTGCTAAAAGAAAGTTCCATCAATAGGAGATGATGCGCTGGCATACATCTTCCGAGGCATACGCCCAGCACAGAAGGCTTCACGCCCCGCTTCTACGGCTTTTTTCATAGCAGAAGCCATCAGTACCGGCTTTTGTGCCGCAGCAATGGCGGTATTCATCAACACACCGTCACAACCTAACTCCATCACAATAGCCGCATCAGATGCCGTTCCAACACCAGCATCGACAATAATCGGAACGGTCGCATCTTCTAAAATCATACGAATGTTATGTGGATTTCGTATACCCAAACCACTGCCAATGGGCGCTGCTAAAGGCATTACTGCAACGCAGCCCATGTCCGCCAGTTGTTTGGCAATAATCGGGTCATCTGAGGTATATACCATCACCTTAAAACCATCGTTAATTAGCGTTTCTGCCGCTTTTAACGTTTCTACTACATTAGGAAATAGGGTTTTCTCATCACCCAATACTTCTAGCTTCACCAAATCATGGCCATCTAATAATTCACGGGCCAAACGACACGTTCGAATGGCGTCATCTGCGGTGTAACAGGCTGCTGTATTGGGCAATAATGTGTATTTTTCAGGAGAAATAACATCCAGCAAGCTGGGTTCATCGGCATTTTGTCCTAAATTTGTTCGACGAACAGCAAAGGTAACAATCTCTGCACCACTAGCGACTATCGCGTCGGCGGTTTCTGACATGTCTTTATATTTGCCGGTACCCACTAACAATCGCGAATCATATTCAACACCTGCAATTGTTATTTTACTGTCTGTCATAGCTTTACCTTAACTTTTATCTCAGCTTTTATCTTAACTTCAAAATTGCGTATTAACGCAGCTCTTGGTGATTTACAATCTGTTATCCGCCGCCAATTGCATGGACAATTTCAACAATATCACCTTCTTTTAATTGGGTTTGAAGGTGCTCGCTTTTGGGAACAATGTCGAGATTTAACTCTACAGCAATACGCTTCCCCTCTAGCGCCATCTGTTCTATCAATGTAGAGATAGAACAATCTGTAGGCAGCGATTCTAATTTGCCATTAATATGTACATTCACAGATCAATTCCTATTCATTCAGATGAACGGGCTATTTTCGCGGAAACACAGGGCGTAGCGCAAACTATTCATCACACTATTTGCAAATTATTCGCAAATAATCCGTAAAAGATACCTAAATAAATACAAACACCCCTCAAACCTTACCTTGCTTCCACAAGACTACCGTCAACAACACCCAACCAGCAATAAACGAAAGGCCTCCAAAAGGTGTCACAACACCTAACCAACGCAGATCCAAAAGCACCAGTGCATACAAACTACCTGAAAACAGCACAACACCAACCAATAACAGCCAAGGCACCCAGCGCAATCCAGCGCTAACAACACCCAAAAAATTGACCATTACAAGCCCTACCAGCATCAAACCCAAACCATGATAAAAATGGTATTGAACTGCGGTCTGATACACCTTCATCTGAGAGTCAGACAACACATCTTTTAAACCGTGGGCCCCAAAAGCCCCTAACATTACTGCCGTAGCAACCACCATAGAACCAACGGCGATCCAACGAATACTTTTGTGCTTACTCATACCTGCTCTCACTTCTATTTCAATACTTCTGTTCACAACAGTATTTCAGAACCACAAAAAAAGGCTAATCATACTGATTAGCCTTTTAGGTACTCAACACTGTTTTTATCGTAATAGTAAAAAAGCTAACAATAATAGGTAGTTACGCTTCCAACATCGCCGCTTTCATTTTCTTCATGGCGTTTTTCTCTAACTGTCGAATACGCTCCGCTGACACATTATATTCTGCCGCCAACTCATGTAATGTCGATTTTTCATCAGTAAACCAGCGTTTTTGTAGAATATCTTGACTACGTTCATCAAGGTTAGCCATAGCATCATACAACTTGTTATTGCTATTCTCTGCCCAGTTATCGTTTTCTAACTTAAGAGCAGGATCAACCGCAGCAGATTCCAAATAATGCACAGGGTGATGGCTTACGTGGTCGTCATCTGCATCCGAAGGCGCATCAAACGTTGCGTCATGGGCGGATAACCGCCCTTCCATTTCCCGAACATCTTTGACACTAACACCTAGGTCATCAGCAATTGCTTTAATTTCTGTTGAATTCATCCAACCAAGGCGCTTCTTTTTACTTCGTAAGTTAAAAAATAACTTACGCTGTGCTTTGGTTGTCGCAACTTTAACAATACGCCAGTTGCGCAATACATATTCATGAATTTCAGCTTTGATCCAGTGCACAGCAAAAGACACTAAACGTACACCAACTTCAGGGTCAAAACGTTTTACAGCTTTCATTAAGCCGACGTTGCCCTCTTGAATTAAGTCCGATTGGGACAACCCATAGCCTGAATAACTCTTGGCAATATGAACAACAAACCGTAAGTGAGCTAGTACTAACTGACGGGCTGCATCAACATCTTCGTGATAAAAATAACGCTCAGACAACGCTCGCTCTTGCTCTGGCGTTAAGATTGCTACGCCCCCTACTGCATGTAGGTAAGCTTCAATATTCGCACCGGGTGCGGCGATCATGGCTGGTTGTAACGCATTACTCATAGTGTCCTCCAAGAACTCTGATTGAGTCTAGCACTCTTCTTTTAAGAGTGCTAATTAGAGCGGTAGTTCCCTATAAACTGCCAACAACTCTCAATCCGTTCCTAATAATTCATAACTTCAATCAATAGGGTAAATATTACCTAAACCTTATTTAGGCTTCGCACTAGTTCCTTCGCATTAGTTGTCTCGCATCGAACTAACGGGGCATCTTTTATGACATATTATGGCGGAGCTGTCAAAATAACAATGAGTTAAAAAGCCATATTGTTATTGGAAACACTGTTCCAATTTTGTTATACAGCGAATCTATAAATCTTACTAATAGCCCCCGCCCCACCTTAGCGCGGTTCAATTGCTCGTAAATGCTGCCCTACCGCTAACCATGCCCCTAACCATCCAATAAAAGCACTGGTCAAAAACAACGATAAGGTATTGCCAAAACCAAGGCCTGATAAATCAAAATTGCTACTATATAAGTCTGCTAACTGCCCTACCGGAGAATCCACCCAAAACAGCACACTTTCAATAATAATCAACGCAACAATGCCCCCCGCTAAACCATACCACAAGCCACAATAGAGAAAGGGCCGCCTAACAAAAGCGTCGGTTGCACCCACCATTTTTACGATAATAATCTCATCACGCCGTGCCTCAATGGCTAATCGAATCGTGTTAATTACCACCAACAGGACGGCTAATCCTAAACCCAAACCTAGAGCAAATACTAATCGCTCTCCTAAGTCGAGCATCGCATGCAAACGCTGCACCCATTCTGCATCCAATTCCGCAGACTCTACTTGTTGAAAACCATCTAGCGTAATACGCAATTGCTCTGCTTGCGCGGCATCTCGCTGGGCCGGATAAACCACCACCACTGCGGGTAACGGATTCTCATCCAGTTCTTTTAAAAGATCACCAAACCCCGACAGCACTTTGAATTCTTCAAGGGCCAGCTCTTTGGAGATAAATTGAGTACGGCTAATGTCCACCCGACGCTCAAGTGTTTTCGCAAGGTTCTTTCCCTCGATTGCCGAGACATTTTGTTTTAAATACAATGAAATTTGTGCACTGCCATCCCAATCACGACTCAGCAATTGAGCATTTTTTAACATGACATACAAACCAGCAGGAAGTGCGATAGCAATAGCCAATACCATAACCGTCATTAGTGTTGGTAATGGTGTGACTAACAACCGCTGCAAACTTTCCACAGCAACAACCTTATGATGATTTCGATAGCTAGTGAAACGTTGAGCAAACGTTGTAATTTGCAAACTTGCACCACGAGGCACTGACGGTTTATTTACCGCCGCTTTATTTGCCGTTCGAGAAGGTGTAGCCCGTTTCACTTACTCTGCCTCCAATGACTGCAATTTGTCATCATCATGAAGATGGCTCGACAAAACCCCATCTTCCGTCAGCAGGCCATCCCTTAAGATAAGTGAACGATGATTGTATCGGCTAATCAACGATAAATCGTGTGTTGCAACCAGCACGGTGACACCCACGTTACTGAACTGTTGGAACAAGTCCATAATCTCCGCCGATAGTTCTGGGTCAAGGTTACCTGTAGGTTCATCCGCTAACAAAATAGGCGGTTTATTTACCACTGCCCTGGCAATACCAACCCGTTGTTGCTCCCCGCCCGATAACATAATCGGCAAAAGGTTTTCCTTACTTAACAATCCCACCTTGTCCAAGGCCGCTCGAACTCGGCGTCCGGCATCTTTTCTACTGTAACCGCTGATCAATAAGGGTAACGCGACATTATCAAACACCGTTCGATCGAATAGCAGCTGGTGGTTTTGAAACACCATTCCTATCTTGCGCCGATAATAGGGCACACCCATCCGTGTAATTGCACTAAGATTCTGATTTTCAACAATAATCTGACCTTGAGTAGGTCGTTCTATTAAGGTCAGCAACTTCAACAGCGTACTTTTCCCAGCGCCAGAGTGACCGGTGAGAAAAGCCAATTCCCCAACGTCCAATTGGAATGACACCTGTTGCAACGCGTCCTTGCCATTGGCATAGCGTTTACATACTTGTTGAAAGCTAATCATAGAAATTACGTCAACTCTTCATCAAACAAGGCTTGTACAAACTCATCCGGATCAAAAGGGCGTAAATCATCGATTTGTTCACCTACACCGATAAATTTAATCGGTACATCTGTTTTTTCCGCCAATGAGAACACAACACCACCTTTAGCAGTGCCGTCTAACTTAGTTAATGTGATACTACTCAAGTTTACCGCGTCATCAAATACTTGCACTTGGTTCAGTGCATTTTGACCAGTACCAGCATCCAATACCAACATCACTTCATGGGGGGCTTCAGCATCTAACTTACCCAAAACCCGTCGCACCTTTTCTAGCTCATCCATCAGGTGAGCCTTATTCTGTAAACGTCCTGCTGTGTCAGCAATTAATACATCGACATCTCTAGCTTGTGCAGCTTGCATAGCGTCATAAACCACAGAGGCGCTATCCGCCCCTTGATGCTGAGCAATCACTGGCACGTCATTTCTCGCACCCCAGACCTGTAGCTGCTCTACTGCCGCAGCACGGAATGTGTCCCCTGCCGCTAACATGACTGTTTTTCCTTCATTTTGTAACCGTTTTGCCAACTTACCGATGGTGGTGGTTTTACCGACACCATTCACCCCAACCATAAGAATAACGAAAGGTTTTTTACTGGTATCTATAACAAATTCAGACTTATCGTTTGCTAAAATCGCCCGTAGTTCTTCCTGCAACGCTACATATAACGCATCAGAATCATACAATTCTTGACGGCTTACTCTGTCGGTTAGTGCATCAATGATACGTTTTGTGGCATCAACACCCACATCGGAGACTAATAACTGTGTTTCAATGTCCTCAAACAGTTCATCATCAATCTCTTTTTTACCAATCAATAATGTCGACATACCTTTGGTAAAACTGGAGCGAGTTCGGCTTAAACCGCTGCGCACCTTTTTAAGGAATGATTTTTTATCTGTATCCTCCGACACCAAGCGCGGAGCCGTTTCCTCTATATCAGCAGGAGAATCTACAACATGGGTAGCTACAACAGGGGTTGCAGCAAGGGTATCAACAACTGAGTCATTGGCAGCAGTACCAACATTAACAAGAAAATATCGAGCAAAAACATGCTGCTCAGTGGTTACCCCTGCAGGCAATTCATTGCTATTCGCACTACTTGCAGTAGTAACTTGTTGCTGAGAAAAATAGCGAGAAAAAACCGCTTGCTGCTGCGCCATATCGGCCATGATGGAACCTCTACCCTATTCGCACTGTCATTAATACAAAGATCGGTTATCCTACCACTTTCGTTAAGCCCTAAACATTGAAAAAGTCATTTTGTTGGATGTTAAACATATGAAGCAGCGAAACACTCGCAAACCACACAAACCATTCACTACCTTGACTTTATTAAAGGCCACGGTATTACCTTTATTGCTTGGCTTCAGCACGATTCAATCGCAATCTGCTGTAGCAACAGAGCCTCAAGCCACCCCAACATCGGCACTTTTGAAAAGCAATTCACAACAAGAGTTAGCGCAAGACACACAGCAAAAATCTGCCTCCCCCAGTGATCGAACGTTTACCCATACATTAAAAAATGGCTTAAAAGTCATTGTCAGAGAAGACCATCGAGCACCCGTGATGGTTAGCCAAATTTGGTACCGTGTTGGTTCTAGTTATGAACCTGTAGGGATCACCGGAGTTTCTCATGTTTTAGAGCACATGATGTTTAAAGGTACCCACAACGTACCCACCGATGAATTCTCTAAACTCATTTCCAGTTACGGGGGGTCTGAAAACGCCTTCACCTCCTATGACTTCACCGGTTATTACCAAATGATGAACGCCAACAATCTGCCTCTAAGTATGGAACTTGAAGCCGATCGTATGGTGAATGCCATTTTCCCTGAAGATGAATTTTTAAAAGAAATTGAAGTTGTCAAAGAAGAACGCCGCTTACGCACTGATGATAACCCCAACTCCCGCACCTATGAGCGCTTCTTAGCGGCAGCTTATATTTCCAGTGGATATCACACTCCTATCATTGGTTGGATGCATGACCTAGACAAACTCACCTATAAAGATGCACTGGATTGGTACCACACCTGGTACGCACCTAATAACGCTACATTAATTGTTGTCGGTGACGTTAAACACAGTGATGTATTCTCCTTAGCAGAACGTTATTTTGGACCTCTTGAAGCCAAACCGCTGCCTAAAGTAGAACCCCCTTTAGAAGTAGCAGGCTTAGGGGAACGACGCATTGAAGTCGAACTCACCGCCCGAGTACCGGCGCTTTATATTGGCTACAATGTTCCTGGCATTAATACCGTAACCGAAGAATGGGAAGTATACGCCCTACGAATGTTAGCGGGTGTATTGGACGGCGGTTACAGCGCCAGAATTGAAACCGAATTGATACGAAAACAACAAATTACTGCCAGTGCTGGTGCAAGTTACGGAGGATTTTCTCGAGGCGATACGTTATTTTTCTTAAGCGGGGTTCCTAACCAAAACCATACCGTGGAGGATGTCGAAGCCGCGCTAATGGATCAAATATCACGCTTAAAAACAGAATTGGCAAAACCGGAAGAACTTGCACGCGTTCAAGCCCAGGTCATTTCTGGAATTATCTACCAACAAGATTCTATCTCTAGCCAAGCAAACCAAATTGGTCGCATGGAAAGTATCGGGCGATCATGGCAAGAAATGGACAAATTTGCAGAAAACCTAAAAGCGATCACACCGGAACAAATCCGCCAAGTTGCTGAAAAATACTTAGTAAAGAATAGAAAAACTGTGGCGATTTTGACGCCAAAGGCTCAATAAAAATTGCAAACCCATACCAGCTATTCCGGTAAACGCTTCGCTTGGTATAAATGCTGCGCCAGGAGGTCCGCCAACCTCCTTTTATACAATTTAATTTAGAAAACACCTCATTTTAGGACATAATAATGGCTAACAATTCGCCTTTTAAAACCACCGAACAACGACAACGTTTTAGTCGAAAAACATTAAACATCATCATCATTACCGTCTCGATTATGATTGTATTGTTTTACAACATGCCCGGTGCAAAAATCCCCGATAACTTTAACGGCAACGTTGTCAGCAACACTATAGAAGAAGAAAGCACTCTCGATAACAACAGTCCTGACAAAACAGAAGAACAACAAACCCAAACCAAACCTTTTATCCCCGAAGACCACCTTTCATCCTTAGCACTTATCGCTAAAGCCACACCCAATGCCCACAGTATCGATATCCAATCATGGAACACCACTAAAGGTGCCCAAGTGCTCTTTGTCGAAGCATCGGAAGTTCCCATGTTAGATATTCGTTTAGTGTTTAATGCAGGCGGCGCACGCGACCCAAAAACATTACCAGGGCTCGCGTTATTAACCAATGGTATGATCACCGAAGGATCAAAAACACATAACGTTGATGAAATCGCTGCACACTTTGAAAGTCTAGGAGCCGTACTGAAAAATGGCTCTTACCGCGACATGGCAACCCTCTCACTACGTACATTATCAGATAACGACCTTCGGCAAAAAGCACTGGAGGTTTTCTACGGAATTATCTCAACACCAACATTCCCTAACGATAGTTTCCAACGTTTATTAAAGCAACTCACACTTGGCCTGAAACACGAAAAACAAAACCCAAAACAACTTGTTAATCGACAGTTTTTTCAATCTTTATATCCAGACCACCCTTATGGACATCGTACCCAAGGTACTGACGATAGCCTAAAAAAAATAACCATCAATGACCTAAAAGAATTCTATTCCACATATTACGTTAGTAGCAATATGGTAATTGCTATTACCGGAGACATCCAACGTAACGAAGCAGAAACTATCGCTAACGCCATTGATAGTACGCTGAAACAAGGAAGTCCCGCTCCCCGTTTACCAACACCCGCTTCTCTTGTAGAAAAACAAGATCATTTTATAGAATTCCCTTCGAGCCAATCTCATGTGCTAATGGGGACGTTAGGTATTAAACGCGGTAACGATGACTGGCCCGCATTAGTGTTAGGCAACCGAATCTTAGGCGGGGGTGGGTTTGGCTCACGACTGACAAAAACAATTCGCCAAGACAAAGGCCTTGTGTATAGCGTCTACAGTAATTTTTCAGCCATGGCTGTCAATGGCCCCTTTATAATGGGCTTACAAACCAAAAATGCATCTCGACAAGAAGCCAGTGAACTCATGCTTAGTATTTTGAATGAATTTATCTCACAAGGCCCTACCGAAAAAGAACTTACCGAAGCGAAACAACATTTATTAGGAAACTTCCCTTTAAATATCGCCAGCAATAGCAGCATTGTTGGTTATTTAGGAACCATTGGATTTTATAATTTACCTTTGGACTATTTAGAGATGTATCCAAAGAAATTAGAAAAAGTGACCATTAACGACATCAAAAAAGCCTTTGAAAAAAACATTAATCGAGAGACATTAATCACCATAGCCTTAGGTAAAAAAGACATCACAGAAGAAAAAGTACGTTAATATGCCGAGAAAACGTCAACCACCAAAAAATACAGCTGCCAACAATACATCCAGTAATGTTTCCAGCAAAGCACCTAAGAACAGCCACCACCAATTACGTATTATTGGCGGACAATGGCGCAGCCGTAAATTGAGCTTCACCGCCATTGAAGGGCTTCGCCCGACACAAGACCGCGTAAGAGAAACATTATTTAATTGGCTTATGTATGACGTAGAGGGTGTTAACTGTTTAGATGTTTTTGCCGGCAGTGGCGCATTAGGATTAGAAGCCTTATCCCGCGGTGCCAAACATGTACAATTTGTCGAAAAATCTCAAAACGCAGCAAAACAAATCAACCAACATTTAGTAACTCTGAACTGCTCACGGGGAAAAGTAACAAACACCGACGCATTACAATTCTTATCAGCACCCGCAAACCATGCATTTGACGTAATATTCTTAGACCCCCCGTTTAATCAGGATCTATTAATCCCCTGTTGTGAATTATTAATGCAACAAGGTTACTGCCAAGCAGATACCTTTATTTATGTTGAAGCAGAACCCGATGTCGATTTATCAAAACTGCCTGATCAATGGCATGTGGTAAAAGATAAAAGTCAGTCGTCAAAACATGTGGTGTTGTATCAGCAGCAATAAATCTAGTAACTATTCAGTGAATCTCCAAATCTTGCTAATCTAGGGCGGTCTTCAGGTTCATCAAACCATAACCAACTAAGCTTAGGTTACTATTCAAACTATTGTCATTACCACCTATTCCCGTCTATTCTAAAAGGATAACTCTATGGGAGGTGACATGAGCATATCGAACCAAATACAAAGCTGCCTAACTGAACAAGGCATTCAATTTACCATCATCAGTGGTGAAGCAGTGAATCCATTGCACCAATTACGCAGCGCCAATGAAGTATCCAGCAACGCAATTGTCACCATGGTGGTATTAGAAGACTCTATCGGCAAAATTCAACTACTCATGCCTGCCAACAGCTTTCTCGACCTCACCCACCTATGTGAAGCTCTAGGTCGAAACTTCCAAGGTATCACCAAAGAAGCCAGTACCCGGCTAGCTGAAAAACATGGGGCAGAAAAAATCCCCGCTATCCCACTGCTTAACGACATTCCCACCGTTGTCGACAAAACGTTGCTCAATAGCGACAAACTCTACCTCGAAGTAGGCAACTCCGAATCCTATCTAGAGCTAAGCCAACAAGAATTTCTCAAACTTGTCGAAACCGCAGAATCCGGTGACTACTGCATCCCAACAACCGATTTAACACCACAAAATGCGACCGACAAAGAAAGTAACGTAAAACAAATTAACCAAGCGGTTGAGCAATTTACCACATTGCGGATTCAACAACGCCTAGAACAAACATTGGAAATGCCACCGCTACCGGAAACCGCAGAGCGTATTATTCAACTGCGCATCAATCCAGAAGCCGGTGTTGGTGAACTGGCAGAAGTAGTAGAAAAAGATCCCAGCCTTGCCGCTCAAGTTGTAAGCTGGGCAAGTTCTCCTTACTACGCCGCCCCCGGCACCATAAAGTCAGTACACGATGCGGTTGTTAGGGTTCTCGGGTTTGACCTCGTCATTAACTTAGCGCTGGGGTTATCTCTCGGTAAAACCGTAGAAATCCCCAATGATGGCCCTCATGGCATCACCCCGTATTGGCAGCAGGCCGTGTGTAGTGCGGCAATGATGGAGGGATTGGTCAAAGCCATGTCTCCAGATGCCCGACCATCAATGGGTTTAGCCTATCTTAGCGGGTTGTTACACAACTACGGATATTTGGTGCTCGCACATATTTTTCCACCCTATTTCTCCCTTATTAACCGATACATAGAGGCAAACCCACATGTTTGCCACGTTCATGTAGAACATCATTTGTTAGGGCTAACACGGGATCAGATTGGCGGGGCATTGATGGAATGCTGGAATATGCCAGAAGAGGTGGTCACCGCCTTACGTTACCAACATTCCCCAAATCACGGTGACAAACACGCGATTTACAGCCAACTATTATCGGTTGCCACACAAGCGATGATAAATGCTGATTTGATACAGGGACCCAAAAAACAGCTTGATGCAGCACTATTAACCACATTAACGCTCGATGCTGATGATGTTGAAGCGGTTGTTCAACGTCTAGCAGAAAGTAAGGATGACCTTATGTCGATGGCGCGAACGTTAGAAGGGTAAATTCCCACAAGCACGCCATTTTGATACATGCGCTAGCAGGCATTAATTGCCTGCCAGCGCGGTATCATTGTAAACATCACGCCTTGCCTTTTTAAACGCATTTAGTATTGCGTCTTCACACAACCCCATAAAAACTTCAAACTCAGGCGTTTCATATTGCGTAATTAACTGCCGAATGTCGCTACTTGAGGTTTGTTTAAACAAATATAGATAAAACACCCGAGCATTTTCGTTGATATGGCTGCCTACTCGCTGTCGGTATTCTACCAATTCTTTTTCCAACACCTCTTCTGGCAGCTCCTGGCTCGACTTCATCCAAGATACATTGGCCAATAAGCTTTTTCTCAACTCAACTTTTATTTCGGTTTCAATACGTGTTTGTCGTAATGAATAATCAAGCGCCTCTACAAGTCCCACACGGATTTTATTCGGCTCACGCTCTTGGAGTTGCACCTTATAACTGCGCATATGCCCATAAGCCACGTCATTATCCGCATCGTCTTGTAATTGCCTAAAATTCAATACATCGGGGGCTTGCAGCATCTTTTTGACCACAACAAGCTGGTTCTCAGACATTCGTGACTGCAGATAACTCAAAATGCTTTGTTTTATATCTGATGCCTGCAAACGCGCTTTAAGATTGGCTCGTAGCAATTTAAGTTCTTGACCTGTTAGCTGCATCGCCGACGCTTCGAGGTTACCAATTTCTTGGTTAATCAACGCTGGCATTTGCCGCAACAATTCATAAACACCACTTTCATGCAGTGCATACTTAATCATCAATTGCTGGTTAGCTTCTGTCTTTGCACTCATAAAGGGAGATATGGGTTGTTGGAATACATCACTCGCCGTATTGGCTTGCGCATTCACCAACCCTCCCGAAAGGGACAATATCAATGCAGATGTTGCACCTGCTATCCATTTCACACGAGAAGAAATACCATTCGCCCTAAAGTATGTTACTTGTGACATAAAAGGCCCCCACAAACCTCTATAAATTGTTCACGCACTCCAAGTATAGCCCTATATCTGGGGCTTAAATAACAACCTATAAAAAAGGTTGTTATGTTTTTTTCTTTTTCTTCTTGGGTGGCAAATATTTGCTAATACCCATGAACCACATCATCAAACTAACATCACCATCCGTTTTGATATCTTGGGCTTGCATACCCTTCATAAAAACTGCAGGGTCTTTACCAGCAGCCATGATTGTTTCAAAGGCATAAGCTGCATCTTTGAACGCTAACGTCATGGAGGGCTGATGGTGAATACCAGGGGAAGCAGTCACACGGCCGTTCGCAACATGATAATGACGACCAATACCACCATCAATGGTTCGAAATTGCAGTACAAAATCTTTATCGTCTAATTGCTTTTGAAAACCTTCATTGTGTCGACTTAACCAGCTCATGCGCCACCCAAGAATCAACAACATAATCCAAAATTTCATATTCTTACTCTACTGGGCAGTTACAACACCCAACAACGTGTTGTATAGGTGTTGTGCAGGCCATTTGGAAGGGGGTAGTTACAACGTTATGACTGTGCTGCAACGTTATCTTTTAGTGCTTTTCCAGGTTTAAAGTGCACGCCATTACTTGCGGCAATTTTGATGGTTTCGCCCGTTTGAGGGTTACGCCCATCACGTGCAGCTCTGGGCCGCACATCAAAAGCACCAAACCCAATAAAACTGACTCGATCATTTCGGCTTAACGCCAACGTTATCTCGTCCAATATCACATTAAGCACGTCTCTTGCATCATCTTTCGAGATCGACAGTTGCTCTGCTAACTGGGCTTCTAGATCAGTTTTAATCATTGATTTAATCTTCTACTTCTTCAAAATCGTCTTTACCTACACCACAGTCAGGGCACAACCAGTCTTCATCAATATCAGCCCATAACGTTCCAGCGGCAACACCATTTTCCGGGTCACCTAACGCTTCATCGTAGATCCATCCGCAAACAATACATTCGTACTTTTTCATGACTTACTCTCTTATAATTTCGGCCTGTTGAATCAAATCAACCAGGCTAGGGCATTTGCAGGGCTAAAGTACGTGTCCCGTTGCTAAAAATCAAGCGACAGTAGCGCTTGAATAGGTTTTATTCGGTGAATAAATGTGTACAATTCGACAGCCTTAACTATTAAGTGGTCTTTCATCAAAGCTATCACCTCTCTATTCCCAAGCCCTTTAATCCGTTAAAATAGCTTTTTCCATTCTCGGCAGCCCTTATTTTGCTAAATATTCCGTTAAGTAACCGTCTCGCTGCGCAAAAGACATTATCTACACCCTCAGTTCTCACGGGTATCCCCACGTTTCAGGTTCCACGACAGTGTCGCCCTTGGTTGTTTGACTCTGGCTCACTTACCAAACGTTTACTTGAGGCGTCCAATCAACACTTTAATGTCCGCGTATTACAACAATATCAGGGCAAAGCAACACCTGAGGAGCAATTTGCGCTTAACCTTCGGGCGCGATCTTTGTCTTTTGTTAGGGAGGTGGAGTTATTGTGTTTTGATACTCCTTGGGTCTTTGCTCGCACTCTTATCCCTTTATCGACGTTAACAGGCGGGGCTAAGGCGCTAACTCAACTGGGGTCAAAACCGTTGGGGGCTGCGTTATTTAATTCGCCCTATGTGTCGCGGGGGGCGATTGTTGTTAAAAAAATACACAGTTCATTGCTGCCCCTTTCTCAAGATATTGAGCCTGGGTGGTTATGGGGGCGGCATTCGGTGTTTTATATTAATCAGGCGCCGTTATTGGTGAATGAGATTTTCTTGCCGGACAGTCCGCTTTATTCACAGTAAAATCAGTTTGTTAAGGCTATAATGCTAGTTACTTAATGACTATTTTAGCGGATCTTGTAGAACGTGCTTTATGAGTAATCCCCTTTCAGAAATCGCAAAAGATCGCATCCATGCGTGCTCGACTGCGGCTTCCTTGCCGCAAACGTTTCTGAAAGGGGATTACTCATAAAGCACTTATCGTAGACTTCTAGATCACCTGAGTAGCCATTATAAATTCCATCAAATAACTATTTCGCAGACTTGTTGCTTAAAAGGTGACCAACCCGTGTCTTTACAAGACCTACAACTATCTAACTCTCGTTTTCGACGTTTACCGGATTTTATTCAACTGGGGCGCTTAGATCGGCCTATTGGTATTTACTTGGTGCTTTGGCCCACCCTTTGGGCGCTGTGGATTGCTTCTGACGGGCAGCCTTCGATGAAAAACCTGGTGATATTTATTACCGGGGTCTTTCTTACTCGCACTGGCGGTTGTGTGATTAACGATTACGCAGATCGGAATCTAGATGGGGATGTGCAACGCACTCAGAATCGCCCTTTGGCGACAGGGCGTGTAAGCCCCAAGGAAGCCTTACTGGTAGCTGCGATTATTGGATTATTGTGTTTTGTATTGGTGTTATTTACTAATCTCACAACAATTTTATGGTCTATAGGCGCGTTGTTCCTTGCTTGTATTTATCCGTTTATGAAACGTTACACCTATTTTCCACAGGCTATACTGGGGGCTGCTTTTGCTTGGTCAATCCCTATGGCTTTTGCCGCTGCAGAAAAGCCGGTTCCTGCTCTTGCATGGCTGATTTTTGGTGCAACCGTATTGTGGACAATGGCTTACGACACCCTATATGCCATGGTAGACCGAGAAGATGATCTGAAAGTGGGAATTCGTTCTACTGCCATCTTATTTGGTGAGGCAGATTTGATGATTATTGGCATCTTGGAGCTGATGGCAGTATTGGCACTATGGCTATTAGGTAACCAGCTACACTTCAGTTATTGGTACTTTGGTAGTTTGGTGATTGCTTGTGGCTTATGGTGTTGGCAGTTATGGCAGTGTCGAGAGCGTGATACTGAACAATGCTTTAAAGCGTTTCTGCATAACCACTGGGTTGGGGCTGTTATATTTGCGGGGATTTTCTTGCACTATAGTATTTCGTGAGCAATGTTTCATTAGCGCTTCGTAAGTATTTCATGGGAATGTCATATAGCTGTAACAAATTTTCACTCTAATAGGAGTCCATAGTGATTCTAGTGAAAACAAAGGTGTCTCTAAATGACAGGTAACAAAATACTAATTGTTGATGATGAAGAAGCTATTCGAGAGATGATTTCTGTTGCTCTGGAACTGGCTGGGTTCTCTTGGATAGAGGCTGATAATAGCCAAACCGCCCATGAATTGGTCATTGACGAACGCCCCGACCTTGTATTGCTTGATTGGATGCTTCCCGGTACCAGTGGTATAGAACTCGCCCGACGACTAAAACGTGATGACGCAACAGCCGAAACACCAATTATTATGCTCACCGCAAAAGGTGAAGAAGATAATAAAATTCAAGGGTTAGATGCTGGTACCGATGACTATATTACCAAACCCTTTTCGACTCGCGAGCTTATCTCTCGTATTAATGCTGTATTACGCCGCACAGGTAGCACTCAAGGAAAGGCCTTAGAATCTGTTGGCTTAAAACTAGACCCTGTCAGCCATCGAGTTACCGCCAACGACAAGGTCGTTGAGGTTGGACCAACAGAATACAGGTTATTAGAGTTTTTTATGTCTCATCAGGATCGTGCTTATTCACGAGCCCAACTACTCGATCAAGTGTGGGGGGGTAATGTTTATGTTGAAGATAGAACGGTCGATGTTCATATTCGACGTTTACGCAAAGCACTCACACCCCATAATTTTGAACACCTCGTTCAAACCGTAAGAGGCACTGGTTACCGATTTTCCAGTAAAACTTATTAGCAAGGATAAATACGTCGCTGTGCGAAAACTTTGGCAACGGGAATTAAACAAATTTCTACTAATCTGTATTACCGGTGGCATTTTGGGTTGGAGCATCGATGAACCTTGGGCAGGCGCTTTCTTTGGATTGTTTCTCTACGTTGGTTGGTTGCTACTGCATATTAAAGAATTAGCGACCTGGTTGGAGAACCCTACATTAGATAATGCGCCAGAGGCATCAGGGTTGTGGGGGAAAGTACTCGATAATATCTACCATATTCATAGAAAGCATCAATCAAGAATTAAAAAGCTAAAAAAAACCATCGAAATCTCTCGTCTATCCACCAATGCCATTCGTGATGCGGTTGTTCTTATCAACCCAGATAATACCTTGGAGTGGTGGAACAAAGCAGCCAAGCATTACTTAGGTCTACGACGCAGCACCGATCGCAACCACGTAATTACCAACTTATTACGCGACCCAAAATTTGTTTCCTATTTTGAAAGTGGTGAATACCGCAATGGCATTAATATTTCTTCACCCATAAACACATCTATCATTCTGCATATTACATTGTCGTATTACAGTAGAAAGAACCGTATCCTTATCGCTCGAGATGTTACTCATCTTCATCATTTAGAGCAAATGCGAAAAGATTTTGTGGCTAATGTATCTCATGAATTACGTACACCACTTACCGTTATCAAGGGTTACATTGAAACGTTTTTGGATTTAATAACCCCAGATGAAAATGCCGGATTACACAGGGGTTTATCACAGGTACAACAGCAAACAGAACGCATGGAGGTGTTGGTAAATGACTTATTGTTATTGTCTAAGCTTGAAACTGGCGCATCAAAAGCTGCACTAAAACCAGTGGATATCACTGCGTTACTTCAGCAAATTTATCATGATGCAGATAGGGTTAACGATGTTAAAAAACACCATATTACGTTAACCATTGATAACCAAACAACGTTACTTGGTGATGTTTCTGAATTACACAGCGCTTTTTCAAATCTAATTTTTAATGCCGTCAAATACACCCCGGAGAATGGAAAAATTGATATTCGCTGGTGGCAGAATTCGAAAGGTGCTCATTTATCGGTTATAGATAATGGTGTTGGTATTGACCCTATCCACATTCCACGACTGACGGAACGTTTCTATCGTGCCGATCCAAGCCGCCATGCAAAAACGGGGGGAACCGGTCTAGGCCTGGCTATCGTCAAACATATATTAAGACACCATGAAGGGGTACTTGATATTCAAAGCACCTCAGGCGAAGGCAGTAACTTCACCTGTCATTTTCCATCACGCCAACTGGTTAGTTAATGCTCCTCCAACATTTCTGCCGGAGGACACCTTTTCCAGCCTTATACTACAGTTCGTACTTAAAACTTACGCTAATATTACGTGGCTCTCCGTACGCTATGTGGGAGTAAAACCCAATCTGGCTGTAATATTCTTTATCAAACAAGTTATTGATATTCATTTGCGCAGAAAACCGATCATTAACCTGATATCGCGCCATCACATTTGCCAAATAATATGAGGGTTGTTTCACACGCACTTTCTCACCAGAACCTGGGTTGGTGATGCCATCGGTATAGTTACCACCTTCCCAATTAGCTCCACCACCAAATGTAAAGCTATCCAACGTGTAGGTGGAATAGAAGCGTAGCAACTTGCTGGGAAATCGCGTATTTGCCGTATTTGAAGTACCACCCGCATCTGAAACCGTGGCATCGAACTGCGTATAGTTTGCGCTAACATTCCAACCGGGCGTTAACTCACCTACCACCTCAACTTCATAACCTTTACTTTCTACCCCATCCGCCGCTCGATAAACTTTTTTGGAAAGATCATTAGCCGGAGCCACAAAACTTTCATCTTCAACCGCAAGATTTTTTTGTTTCGTCTGAAAAACGGTAACCGTAGTATGTAATACATCGTCAAAAAACGCACTCTTCAAACCCACCTCGCGGTTCACACCTGTAACTGGGTCGAGAAACTTATCCTCAATATCTCGCTCCTCTTGCGGCTGGAATATCTCGGTGTAACTTGCATAGAGGGTGTGCTGGTCAGTAACATCGTAAAGAATGCCTGCGTAAGGCACAAACACACCGGAGTTACCGTATTCTTCATTAGTGATGCCATCTTCTCGGTCCCAATCAGCAACACGGCTTCCCAATACCACTTTGGTCTTATCGGTTATGTCCAGTCGTGTTGCCGCAAAGTACCCTATCTGCGTTGTAACGTGTTTCTGATATGCCGTTTTAGGCCCCCACTCGGGCTCGGCATAGGAACCATCCCATGCAAAGAAATTACCAATCGCCGAACCCGAAAGTGCGTCTCTGCTATTGTATATAAAATCTTGTTCACTGTGAGTTGCTCCTAGTACCAGGTCATGTTCTCGAGCAAAGAGAGAAAAGTTACCTGATAAGCGCAAACCAAAATCATTCTGCTTGCTCTCGTTATCGTAGCGTGCAGGAAAAGCCCCCATGCCCAACCCCGTCACTGAGTCGGGAGAACCGTATAAGTACAACAATCGCATATCTGACGTACTCTTAGTCCGATTAACATTAACCTTTAACTCCCAACCGTTATCAAACAGGTGAGCCAGATTCATGAAGTAGGTTTCATGAGTGCTAGCCCAATAGGTCCAATCTGCTCCCACCGTATCAGAGCGCGACCAGTCAGTGCGAGTACCATCACTGAAGAAAATGGGCAAACCACCCCACTGAGAGGCAGTAGGATCGTTGTCCTGATAACTAGTCCCTACACTGATAGTTGTGTTGTCGGTAATATCCGCGTCAACAACCGCATAAGAAACGTGCTTTTTATTGGATTCAAAATCAACATAGGAATCGCCTTGTTCATAAACTAAAACCGTCCTACCACGAACCGAGCCACTTTCATTCAAGGGGGTACTGACATCAATGCTAGCATTATAGTTATCCCAACGGCTTGCTCCTACCGAGATGTAACCCTTGAACTCTTTGCTATCAGCATGCTTACGCACTAAATTAATCGAAGCCGACGGATCCCCTGCCCCCGTCAGTAACCCCGTAGCCCCTCTTACAACCTCCACACGCTCATACAATGCAGTATCTGTTTGGGTTTCACCTGCACTTGCCGCAGGATCCCAGGATACAGGCAGGCCATCAATTTGATAATTAGTGACATCAAAGCCCCTCGCTGATAAGCCATCGCGGGAGCTATCAAATGCCTTGGATGAAATCCCAGGAGCATTGTTGATGACGTCACCCAAAGAACGCAATTGCTGATCCTGTATACGTTGCGCAGTCACAATACTGACCGATTGGGGAGTTTCCTGAAGTGTCAAACCCAATCCAGTTGCCGTATCCAATTGTTCATTAACCACGTAAGAACCATTCACAATCACTTCTTCTAGCCTGTTGCCACGTGACTGTTCATTGTTCTCAGGTACAATCACATAGCTGTTGTTACCTACTTTTTTAGCCACTAGACCAGACCCCTTAAGCATCATTTCTAATGCCTCCAGGACAGTGAGCTTTCCTTGTGCCGCTTGACTGGTTTTACCCTCAAGTATTCGACTTTGAGCACTGACTTGTACATGGCTGCTCATCGAAAACGCTTTGAAAGCACCCGCTAAATCTTGCGCAGGGATATCTAGATATATCGTTTCAACTTGCTGGGCCTCCTGAGCAAACGCTGGATTAACAGGTGTTAATGCACAGACCCCTAATACCAAACCAATACCAAACGCTAGAGCGCTTTTTTGAAAAGGTGTGTTCACTTTATTATTTCTGGATTTGAAAGACTTCATACTACTCCCCGGTGTCTTATTAACTCCAAAACCCGCCAAGCGCTATGCATGGACGAGCAGGCAATTAAGTGGTGATGAGTGGCAGCAAGATTAACGATGAAATACATCAGTTCTGAATGCGCCCACCAGTATTGATAATGCGACTTGTTATCATTTGCATTATCAATAAAGAGACGTACGAGGAATTAGAAACCCGTAAAAACTTTTTAATAAAAGTGTATTTAAATCAAAGACGAACAATTTTAACGGAAAAACCTAATTTTATTAGCGTGAACTACTGAGAATCAAGGTCTCTTGACCTGCAACCTTAACCTTCTGGGTCTGTAGGTCAAACAGAGTGACAAGCGTACTCAAACCTTCTTCAATATTGTCAATAAAGTAAGTTGCAGTGACTGCTTCTTGCGGATTCTTAAGATTTACAACTACAAGTTCGTAAGGGGTGTATCGATTCATTTCTCTTAACACTTTGGTAATAGGCTGCTGATCAAATACAACCATACCTTGGCGCCAAGGCGCTATTTCCCCAGGTAGCAGATGACGAATTGGACTAAAGCCTTGATAGGTCGATGTCAACGATTGGGCTTGGTTGAGTACAACTTCACTGGACACAATTCTTTCCCCCTGCATTCGAGGTTGTAAAGACACAGCGACCGTACCTTCAGCCACAGCAACATCAACCTTGTCAGCGTCGAATTTACGAACCACAAACTCTGTACCCAAGGCTTTGGCAGAAATCCGGTTGGCACCAACCACAAATGGCCTAACGACGTCTTTGGCTACGGAAAACATCGCCTCTCCCCTCTTTAAGGTTATCGATCGCGTGTTCTCACTATAGGATACAACAAGCTCCGTATCCCAATTTAGCTTGATAACCGAACCATCCTCAAGATTGACTTCCAACTGTTCGCCAAATGCCGTCTTATATTCACTCAGAGGCACAAACAAGCCTGTGGTGTCCGTCATGGGGTTTTCTACCAGTACAGGCCAAAGTATCGGCAACAATACTGCGAGTACGAAAATCGCCACTAATGTATTCGAACGTCTTGGGTGATTAAAGACACCCGCGATAGAACGGGGCACGCTAAATCTCGCTCGACTCACTGGTAGCAACTCATCTACCTGCAGCTGTCCCATCAAAATCCACTCAGCCTCCGCTCTTTCAATAGCGTGACGATGCGTTTCAGATTGCGCTACAAAGCTCAATATCTGAGCTTTAATCTCCCCCTTTGAGGCTTCGGGCGCGTCCTGCAGCGCAAACACCAGTTCAAAGGCACTCTCATAGCATGAGTCAATATTGGTAGCGTTTTTCATCAACGCGTGACTATCCTCACTTAAATTCATCATTCTTACACTACCGTCTCTTCTTTGTAGACGTTTTTGGAGGCGCAATACCGTAAATTTCTTTGTCATTTAATCGGGTTCGACAGTGCTTTAACGCGGTCGCGAGCCGTTTCTCAATCGTGGAGAGATTCAATCCCAATTGTTGCGCAATATCTTTTTGCTTCAGCCCCTTCAACCGGTAAAGCACAAAAACCTGAACGGTCAGTGGTGGTAACTCTGCCAGCGCGTCTTTGAGAGCCTGTAAGTTATCATTAGCAATATGGGTTCTCTCGGCACACCGGATATCCACCTGCCCTGTATTGGCTGCACTTTCAGATTCGTACAGTATTCTAGCTTTCTCGCTTCGATAGTGATTAATTACTTCATTCCGAGCCGCTTGAAACAAATAGGCCCGATAATCTTCCACCACCAATCCAGCACGCTTAGAAAGCAATCTTTCTGCCATATTCTGGAAAATGTCATTTGCGGTGTCTGGGCAGCCGACTCTACTGGTCAGAAATTGACATAGCGAAGACTCGTAGTCCATTAAGGCAGAAACAATATCGTTAGAATGACTCATGATTCAAACACTATGACGCTAAGACAACTCAATGTTGACCAAGTTATTGGTTAAAGGGTGGGCATTTTATATGGAAAACACACGCGGGAGAAGGGCGCATGAATGCCCCACACCTATTGCTAGCTTATTCAAGCTTAGAGGGAAGCGTCGTTAGTGGAAGAGATAAATATTCATGTTAACTGATTAAATGCTTATTTTGGTCGTAAATGAACTCTCCCACCAAATTCGAAAATTCAAGCACACTCTAACATTCACCCAACACAAAAGGCAGAAGTTGCGACGGCCGTAGATCAATCCCTAAAATTATTATACTGCAACGGCATTTCGAAATCGGCCTCTCTAAACAACGCAATCGCTGTCTGTAGATCATCCCGTTTCTTACCAGTAATTCGCACTTTATCGCCTTGAATAGCTGCTTGAACTTTAAGCTTTTTATCTTTCACCATTTTCACCAACTTCTTAGCTTCCAGTGATTCCAAGCCCTGGCGCAGGGTTATCGTTTGTCTTGCTTCTGCAACATTGGATTCAGGGTCACCTTTTTCCATACAGGCAATATCTACACCACGTTTAATCAACTTGCCTTCAAGAATGTCCAACAATTGGTTTAATTGAAACTCGGCTTCAGCATATAAGGTAATCACCTCTTCCTTTTGTTCAAATCGAGACTTGGTACCCTTAAAATCAAACCGATTACTTACTTCCCGTGTGGCTTGATCCACCGCATTGGTCACTTCGTGCATATCCAGCTCAGAGACAACATCAAAAGAAGGCATAATTATTTTCCTAGCAGTTATTTTCACATCAACACATACAATGCCAGCAGTGTACTGAATTCCCAATTATCTGCAAAGCTTGAAACGTATTACCTGCAATATCACTTTATAGTACTTTCACCTATACTGGGATTATATGCCGCCTCTTTGGGATAAAAAATGAAGCTTTTCAGCAAATTAATGATGTTTGTGCTTGTTGCCGCGTTGGCTGCCCCGTTTTTTCTAAAAGGGCCCGGTGGTCGGCCGTTAATGACCTTACAAGACCTCCGTTTGCCTTCTTTTGGCCTACCAGGAAAAGCTGCTGGCCCGGTAGAGGTATTATCTGGCAAAGATGAAGGGGCTTCAATTCAATGGGGTGGTTCCAAAAGTACCAATAATGGAGCGTTAGTTAAAGCCACTGATACGGAAGGCAAGCTGTTACAGGAGGCCCGAAACACCTATTATCGCTGGAAAGATAAAGAGGGGGTATGGCAATTTACAAAACAACCCAACCCCAATACCGAAAACTTTCTGATGAAAGTTGACCCTAATGCCAATATTGTACAATCCTTGTCACAAGACAGTATTGATAGAGCTTTTGGTCGTGAACCGAAATCAGACACCTTGGCATTGGATGAAAATGCAAAAAGTAAAAACCCACTACTACCTGATGACGCTCCTAACATTCCTTTCCCCTCTACCATCCCTATAGACCAAATACCTCAGCTAATTGATCAAGCTAAAGGAATCCAAGAGCTATCCTTAGAGCGTCAAAAAACGCTTAATAAATTATAACGTGTCCAACGACTGATGGCGCACATCACGACCTTTCACTAAATAAATCACATGCTCTGCAATGTTTCGAGCATGATCCCCAATGCGCTCTAGTGCCCGCAAACTCCACAAAACATTAAGTACCCGCGTGATATATCGTGGATCTTCCATCATAAATGTAACGAGCTGGCGCATGGCAGATTCATATTCCATATCCACAGATTTGTCCTCATGAACAACCTGTACAGCCAAATTGGCATCAAATCGAGCAAACGCATCTAAAGCATCATGTAACATGGCGCACACATGAACGCCAATATGCCGCACTTCGATATAACCTTTCGGCAGAACACCGTCTTCTGACAATTTAATCGCCATTTTTGCTATTTTACTGGCTTCGTCTCCCATTCGCTCTAAGTCGATGTTAGCTTTCGTTGTCACCACTAATAATCGAAGATCACTTGCCGCCGGCTGACGTAAAGCGATGACGCGGGTACATTCCTCGTCAATTGCCAATTCCATCCTATTGATTTTTTTTTCAGTAGTTAATACCTCTAATGCCAATACGCTATCAGCATTCACTAAAGAACTCACCGCATCCTCAACTTGTTTTTCAACCATACCTCCCATCGCCAACAGGTGACTACGGACTTCTTCTAACTCACTATTAAATTGACCTGAAATATGTTGTGCAAACTCATCATTACTCATTGGAGTTACCCCTTATCAACCGTATCGTCCGGTAATATAATCTTCTGTTTGTTTTTTTCCTGGGTTTGTGAAGATAGTATCTGTATCAGAATACTCAACCATATCGCCAAGGTACATAAACGCAGTGTAATCTGAAACACGTGCTGCTTGTTGCATATTGTGTGTCACTATCACAATGGTATAACGTTCTTTTAAATCATTAATCAATTCTTCAACCTTGAGGGTTGATATAGGGTCAAGCGCCGAGCAAGGTTCATCTAATAACAGTACTTCAGGTTCTACAGCTATGGTTCTTGCTATAACAAGCCGTTGCTGCTGACCTCCAGACAGACCTAACGCATTATCATTTAAGCGATCTTTTACTTCATCCCATAATGCTGCGCCCTTTAGGGCCCATTCCACGCGTTCATCAATAATGCGTTTTTTGCGAATACCCTGAATACGTAAGCCATAAGCAACATTTTCGTAGATTGTTTTAGGAAATGGATTCGGCTTTTGAAATACCATACCTACTCGTCGACGTAAATCCGTCACATCAACAGAGCGATGAAAAATGTCGGTACCATCAAATAAAATTTGACCTTGTGTATAACAACTATCAACAAGGTCATTCATTCGATTAAAACTTCGCAATAACGTTGATTTTCCACAACCGCTAGGTCCAATAAAAGCCGTTACTTTTTTCTTCGCTATGGACATATTGACAGTATGTAAGGCTTGTTTCTTACCATAAAACAAATTGAAATCTTTTGTAACCATACAAATATTTTCCGCCGGAAGTTCATTCGGATGTTGTGGTAATTTTCTTATTGGTATAGACGTACTTAAGACTGATATGTTTGAAGTCATAATTACTTCCCCCTCTTAATTTGATACAAAGAATTATTGTATAAAGTCACTATAGAAAATCACTATGTTCCTAATGACCTATACTTTTCTCTTAATCTGTTTCTGATGATAACTGCGGTAATATTTAGGCTTGCAATAACCGCTACCAATAAAAATGCTGTCGCATATACCAATGGACGAGAGGCCTCCACATTAGGACTTTGGAAACCCACGTCATATATATGGAATCCCAAATGCATGAACTTTCTATCCAAATGAAGAAACGGTGCATTACCGTCCAGTGGCAGTGTAGGTGCAAGTTTTACAACACCGACCAACATTAGCGGAGCAACTTCACCTGCTGCTCGGGCAATTGCCAATATTAACCCTGTCATCATTGCCGGAGTTGACATAGGCAACACAACGTTCCACAAGGTTTCAAATTTTGTTGCGCCTAATGCCAAACTTCCTTCTCTCACTGCCTTAGGAATACGAGACAAACCTTCTTCTGTTGCCACAATCACTACTGGTACCGTTAATAGTGCCAATGTAATAGATGACCATAGCAAACCCGGAGTTCCAAATACTGGAGATGGTGCAGATTCGGGATAAAACAGTTCATCAATAGAACCACCTAGAAAGTAGACAAAAAAACCTAATCCAAACACACCATAGACAATAGAAGGTACACCTGCCAAATTGTTTACCGCAATACGGATGACCTTTGTTGTCCATCCTTGCTTGGCATATTCTCGTAAATACACCGCTGCTACAACACCAAAGGGGGTTACAATAATCGACATCAAAATCACCATAAGAACCGTACCAAATATCGCTGGAAATATTCCCCCTTCAGTATTCGCTTCCCTTGGATCGTCCGACAAGAATGAATAGAACTGAGCAATATAAAACATCACTTTTTCTAACACATTCATTGCATTTGGACGATAGGCATTAACGATATTGGAAATTTTAATTTCCGTTTCTATCCCGCCCATACTTACCGCGATTAGCGAATCTTTCGATATTTCATTATATAAACTATCTAGCGTTTCCTTATAGTTATTATATTGGGCATCAAATTCATCACGCTCTGCCTGAAAACGAGCCAGGTCCTGCGCATCAAGTGAGCCTTTTAACTCAAGAGCCCGCTCTTTTAGACGAATTTTTTCTAATCCATAATTGATAGCGCCAATATATTTTCCTTCAATATCGCTTATTTCATCATGAAGTTCTAGAACACGATCCATGCGTTGCTGCAACACCGCATACAGTTCACCCTTCGTATTCAACTCTATTCCATTTTCTTTAATGGCTTTTACTATACCGTAATAGCTTCCCCACTCTCGACGCTCAATGATGAATAATTCATCTGGATACGTAATGTTTTTTATCTCATCCGCAATCAACCATCGAAAATCCAATCCTGATATATCACGATTTCCTGTTTTAATGAGAACTCGCTGAATCACATCAATATTGTCAGCAACCTCCACACCCGACTCTCGTAAACGGCTCGCAGATACCCACTCTTCACCCGCCATTTCACCCACTATATGATAGGCTTCACCTTGCTTAGGTATATAGGTGCCATCAACGATCGCATGAGGCCAAAAGTGCCCCATACCACGAACGGCTATTAACAATAATAAACCCGTTACCATTACAACACTGATGGTTACCGCGCCAGCGTTTAACCAGATCCACGGATCACCTTGTCGAAACCATGCTTTTGTACTTTGTTTCATGATGCTTTTACTACTCTATTTAATACAGCTGAATTTCTCTGTAACGATTCAGCTGACCTCTTAGTACGTACTTTATGTGTATTATCTTTTAGAAATCGCAAAATATCGCATCCATACGTGCTCGACTCCGGCCTCCCTGCTGCAGATATTTCTGAGAGGGTAATACTCATAAATCACTTATTTCTTATTTTCTAAATAGCAATTTCTTGATTTCTACAGCGACCCATATTTTTCTCGTAACCGCTGCCGTACTGTTTCACCAGTGGTATTGACAATAAAAGTAAATACAAACAACACCAACCCCGATAAAAATAAAATTCGATAATGACTACTAGTAACTTCTGCCTCAGGCATCTCCACTGAGATATTGGCGGATAACGTACGTAAACCTTCAAAAATATTCATATCCATAATAGGAGTATTCCCCGTTGCCATTAATACAATCATGGTTTCACCTACTGCTCGTCCCAGACCAATCATCACTGCAGAAAAAATGCCAGGGCTTGCCGTCGGCAAAATAACACGTACCAACGTTTGCCAAGGCGATGCTCCGAGGGCAAGCGAACCAAACGTTAAGTTTTTTGGTACCGCAAAAATAGCGTCTTCAGTAATAGAGAATATCGTTGGGATAACAGCAAACCCCATCGCTAGTCCAACAACCATTGAATTTCTCTGATCAAAATCAACGCCTAGATCTTGAGTTAACCATCGACGCATATCACCACTAAAAAAAACATCTTCCAAAAAGCTACTTGACCCCATACATAATGCACCAGCACCGATTACCACGGGCATCAATAACACCGGCTCCCAACCTGGGGGGACTCTAGTTCGAAACTCTCTCGGTAATCGTGACCAGAAATAAGCAGCAAACAAAATCAACACAGGCGTTATCATCAACAGTGAAACGACACCAGGCAAATTAGCCTCTATTAATGGTGCCAACCACAGACCTGCAAGAAATCCTAAAATAACCGTTGGCATTGCCTCCATTAATTCAATCGTAGGTTTCACTTTGGTCCGTAACGCCGGAGCCATAAAATAGGCAGTAAATATCGCCCCCCCTATTGCCAAGGGCATGGCCACCAACATGGCATAAAAGGCTGCTTTCATGGTGCCAAAAGTTAACGGCATAACACTAAACTTTGGTTCAAAATCGTTACTAGCCGAAGAAGACTGCCATACATACCCTGGCTCGTCATAGTTTTCATACCAGACTTCTTCCCATAACGAAGTGAAGGATACTTCCGGGTGTTCATTGTCCACTTCCCACAGGTGCCCGGCCTTTCCTTTAGCTTGGACGATCATGTTGCCACCTCTAGGTGACATAACAATATGCTGAATTGCTGTTGTAGAGATAGATTGAACTAACGCCGCATTGTTAGCTGTGGTATTAAATAATCCAATATTTCCTGCTTCATCACCCGCGACAAAACCTTTGCGACGGTGCTCCGTTGCTAAAGTAGTAATGGGCGATTCTGACAATGAAAACTCTCGGATTTTTTCCAATGAACGGTGGCCATTTTCATCACGAACCATAAACCACTGACTAATTCCACCTTGACTATCACCTAATAAGAGCGATATTCCACCCAAGAGGAATTCACTCGTTGTTATCCATACGTTCCCATTCTCAGTATTATTAACAACAGGTACCACACCGATCCGCATGGAATTGATACTCTTCGTTAAATCGAAGACTTCAACTTGTTTATTCGCTTCTACTAAGAATAACCAACGTTGATCTGAGCTCAACAGAATATTGTCTACTTTTTCAGACGGTATTGGTAATTGAACCGTATCTTTCTCTTCAAGTTCAACGCCATCCGATAGAAAATTTTCAACCTTCTCAAAACGTTTTAAGTACACCTCATTGTGTTCACTTAACACAGCAATCGTTAGCTCTGAATCACCATCTCGAAATGCTAGTGATAACACTGATGCATCATCAACAATTTCAATGGTGTTTTTGCCATATGGATAAGAAATAGAAGGGTTAATAGTACGTTGTGAATTTTCATCGTACGTCGAACGGTATTCATGTTTTATCAACAATACTGAACCCGACTCAGTTCCCAATCCTATTAGCCGTTTGCTAGGGGTTTCGCTGGCCACCGTAATAATATTTTCAGTCAAAACCTGCTCGTCTTTCAACGCTCTTCCTGTATGTGCCGAGTAGAACCTAACATTACCATCCGCATTTACTGCAATTCCGATCTGAGATTGCTCTTCCATCACTGAATATAAGGTTGTCGAAGGTATCGCTGTTTCCAAACTATCCTCATGGTGAATACTTGCAGGTATCAACAAGGGTATTACTTCATACAGCAAATAGAAAAAAATCAAACATATTGAAAATACAACACTCAGACCACCTATGGTGACACCTACGGTGGCTACTTTATCTTTTGCTTTTCGAATTTTACGCAACCGAGCCATTGATGACTCCGGCATGCCAAATCTATTTTCAAAAGTATTTCCCATTGCGATTCTCTTACTACGTTAGTCTGGATTGTAAAACCCATTCATAAAGCAAATGTTATAAGTCATTTACTTGCATACAACACCAAAAACAGAACATCACATTTACGTTGCCCTGCTTTTGGTATTTGACAACTATGTTACAAATATACGATAAGTAGTTTTTTCGCCGTTACGTTACTTAATGCCAAGGTCACTTAACGTCTTAGCAACCATTTTCGCAGGAAGTGGGATATAACCATCTTTCACAACTATTTTCTGGCCCACTTGTGACAGTACCATTTTCACAAACTCACGCTCTAAAGGAGCGATAGCTTTATTCGGTGCTTTGTTAACATAAACATAAAGCGCTCGTGCTAGTGGATAACTTCCATTAAGAGCAGACTCTGGAGAAGCACTTACATACTTACCTCCTACTTTCTTAGTTAATGGCACCGCTCGTACGCTAGATGTCATATAACCAATACCAGAATAACCAATGCCATTAATAGATGTAGCAACTGACTGAACCACCGATGCCGAACCTGGCTGCTCGTTTACGCTGTTCTTAAAGTCGCCTTTACATAAGCCCTTCTTTTTAAAAAACCCATAGGTTCCCGATACAGAATTACGACCATAAATCTGAATATCTCGACCAGCCCATGCCCCTGATAATCCTAATCCTCCCCAATTTTCAATACTCCTATCTGCACCACACTTAAGGGTTGAAGAGAACACTGCATCAACATCAGCTATACTCATCCCCTTGATTGGATTATCTTTATTAACATAAACCGCAAGAGCATCAATCGCTACGGGAACCGCCGTAGGCTTATAACCGTATTTTTTCTCAAACGATTCCAGCTCTTTATCTTTCATCTTTCGACTCATCGGGCCAAAATTCGATGTGCCTTCCGTTAGTGCTGGAGGTGCTGTTGATGACCCTGCCGCTTGAATTTGAACCGCCACGTTAGGGTATTGCTTTTTAAACTCTTCAGCCCAAAACGTCATCAAATTTGCCAAGGTGTCTGAGCCTATACTGGATAAGTTACCGGAAATGCCTGTTGTTTTAACGTAAACCGGCAATGTTGAATCCACTTTTGCTTCCGCAAATAACAAGGATGACCCCATTACAGCACTTACTGTTAATGCCACTGACGCTATGATCTTTTTGATTTTCATGGGTTTCCCCTCATGTTGTAGTTTGATTTGTAGCTCAATAGGTTTGTTGTTTTTAGGCAAGGTGAATACCTCACCTGTCTATGAGGCATACTATAGGCAGGCTTTGTTACAGCGATGTGACGAGATTGTGACAAGGTTGTGAAGGCTATGACTGTCGTTAGGTCTAATGATAAGGCTAGGATATAATGGCCGGCACGCCATACTAATCAACAAGATAACCCAATGAATTATAAGACTATTTTAGACAAATTTGAGCTTTTCACAGAAGTAATCGGACGCACTGCAGCATTACTTTCGCTATTTCTTATGCTGATCACTGTTGTGGTGGTTATTATGCGGTATGGATTTGAAGCGGCGTATTTACCCATTTTTGGGTATCAAATCAGCTCAATTTCCCTGCAAGAATCGGTTATTTACCTTCATGCCACACTGTTTATGCTCGCCAGTGGTTACACCTTAAAACACAATGAACATGTAAGAGTGGATGTGTTTTACCGTCAGTTCTCCCCAAAAACCAAAGCTTATGTCGATATCTTTGGCTCGTTAACCCTGCTCATACCGGTTGCTGGTTTCATTTTATATACCAGCCTGGATTATGTTGATTTTGCGTGGCGAATTAAGGAGAAATCCCAAGAAGCGCAAGGGCTTCCTTACGTGTGGTTACTCAAAACATTAATACCGACCATGGCGGTAGTATTGATCTTTCAGGGCGCTCTTGAGATAGGTAAAAACGTTGGTTTTTTACTGGGGTACTACCCTCAACCCGATCCTCAACCCCAGCTTCAAACAAACACAACGTCAGACTCTGCACCAAAATCCACACAAGGGGATGTTTAAATGATCGAATTTATCCCTTTATTTATGTTTGCTACGGTCTGTATCGTGTTGATGCTGGGCTATCCCGTCGCATTTACGCTAGCGGGTGTTGCACTGTTATTTGCACTTGGTGGCGATGCTGCTGGTATTTTTGATTTTAGTATCACGCAGGCCTTACCTAATCGCCTGTACGGTATAATGACCAACCAAACATTATTGGCGGTACCCTTATTTATTTTGATGGGGGTTATTTTAGAAAAATCTAAAATTGCTGAGAATCTCCTCGATTCCATGTCCAAGTTATTTGGCCGATTTCCAGGTGGATTGGGAATATCTGTCGTATTAGTCGGCATGTTATTAGCCGCAAGCACCGGTATTGTTGGTGCTACTGTCGTTACAATGGGCTTAATGGCATTACCAACGATGATTAAACGCCAATACGATCCTGAACTAGCAACCGGTGTTATTTGTGCCACAGGGACCTTGGGGCAAATCATTCCTCCTTCTATTGCCTTAGTGTTACTGGGTGATGTGTTATCCAATGCTTATCAACAAGCGCAATTAAGTCAGGGTATTTTTTCAACAAAAACCGTCTCTGTAGGTGATCTTTTTATTGGTTCATTAATTCCGGGCTTATTGTTGGTAGTGCTTTATGCAGCTTACGTTATCGGTAAAGCGTATTTTCAACCTCAATCTGCACCACCGTATACTCCAGACCCAGAGGAGTTAGAGCACAGTGTTTTTGTATCCGTTATTAAAGGATTATTACCTCCCATTTTGCTCATTGGTGCAGTTCTAGGATCAATCTTATCCGGTAATGCTACTCCCACTGAAGCTGCTGCAGTTGGCGCTATTGGTGCAACATTATTAGCTTTACTACAACGTCAGCTCAATATCAGTAAGATGATGGATATAGTGACTTCAACAACCAAAATCACCAGTATGGTGTTTGCTATTTTGATTGGCGCTTCGGTGTTTTCATTGGTATTTAGAGGTTATGGCGGTGATGAGCTCATTCGTTCATTATTTGATGCTATGCCTGGTGGTGTCATCGGCGCTACGCTATTGGTAATGGTCGTCATATTTTTACTGGGATTTATTCTCGATTTTATCGAAATCACCTTTGTCGTAGTTCCCATTGTAGGGCCCGTGTTGTTGGCGATGGGGCTTGATCCTGTTTGGTTAGGGGTAATGATTGCGATTAACTTACAAACATCATTTTTAACCCCTCCATTTGGATTTGCATTATTCTATTTGCGGGGGGTTGCACCAGAGAGTATTGCAACATCGACGATTTACCGTGGGGTTATTCCGTTTATCTTAATTCAGATTTTGATGATGATTATTCTGGCGATATGGCCTGCGTTAGCAACCTGGTTGCCTAGCGTTGTTTATGGTTAACTTATACCGTTAACGATTTAAGTTAACCGTAGACTACGGATTAGGGTTTGTATTCTATTTTTGTCGTCTACACTGGTTGCTACTTGCACACTCCCCCTTGCATGCAATTTGAGGCAGTATTATGAATGAAGAACACGATGAGGTTATTCAACCTAAAGGTGATTTAGCGTTACAAACTATTGCTATGCCAAAAGATGCCAACTTTAATGGGGATATTTTTGGTGGTTGGTTGGTATCTCAGATGGATTTAGCAGGAGCGGTAACGGCGAATCGTATTGCTGAAGGTCGTGTTGCAACGGTGGCCATTGATTCGATGGTTTTTTTATCTCCGGTTGCCATTGGTTCTGTGGTGAGTTGTTATTGTGATGTGCTAGATATTGGGCGTAGTTCAATTGCGTTAAATATTGAGGTGTGGGCAAAACATCATAAAACGCAGGAGGTGAGGAAAGTAACGGAAGGTAAGTTTACCTTTGTTGCGATTAATGATGACAAAAGGACTCGCACGATTTCGAAAAGATGATTTTTTAGGATAGGTAAAAGCTCAGCGTATCTCGTAGATCGCACCGTATCTGTCATCATCTTTCAGAAAACGCAGCAAGTACATCCACGCACCCAATGAACTCGCGAATGAAGTGAGTCTATTGGGTATCCTTGCCTCTGCGACTTCTGAGATATGATGTCACATACAGTGTTCAATACGGAATTTTAAGATTATCACTATAGAGAATTCTGCAACAACATCCCTCTACAAATCTCGCGCTTCAATAAATGCCTTTTCAGAAATAGCAGTATAAGGCCTTACATCGTCACTAAATGCTTTAAAGGAGTCATAAACCTTTTTGGCTTTTTCATCTTTTGCAATAACTTCTGCAATGACTTCTTCTGATGCATTTTTAAGTGCTAGTAATACTTCGTCCGGTAGTTTTTGAACCTTCACACCATGGACTTCTATTAGCTCTTTTAGTGCTGCATTATTTCTGGCAGTGTATTCATCTAACATGTCTTGATTCATTGCTCGTGTTGCATGGGTCACGATAGCTTGTAAATCTTTAGGCAATGAATTCCAGGCATCTTTGTTAACAATAAACTCCAGCATTGCACCCGGCTCGTGCCATCCAGGGTAATAATAATATTTTGCTGCTTTATGTAATCCAAATGTTAAATCGTTATAGGGACCAACCCATTCAGTCGCGTCGATAGACCCTGTTTGTAATGCGGTAAACAATTCACCACCGGGCAATGTCACCGGAATCCCACCAACACGTTGCAATACTTCTCCCGCTAAACCGGGGATGCGCATCTTTAATCCTTTCAGATCTTCAACGGTGTTGATTTCTTTATTAAACCATCCGGCCATTTGTACTCCGGTGCTACCGCCTGCAAACGGTATTAGGTTAAAATCACTGTAAATCTCCTGCCAAAGTTTCAACCCTCCACCATAATGCAACCAACCATTCATTTCTTGGGCATTTAACCCAAAAGGTACGGCGGTAAAGAATTGACTAGCAGAAGTTTTTCCTTTCCAATAATACGCAGCGCCGTGCCCCATCTCTGCGGCTCCCCGCGCAACGGTATCAAATACCGCCATCGCGGGTACTAACTCATTGGCCCCATAAACCTTTACCGTAAGTCGACCCGCACTCATTTCTGTGACCGCATTGGCGAAATTTTCTGGTGCCGAACCTAGGCCAGGAAAGTTCTTTGGCCACGTTGTTACCAACCTCCAGTTAAATGTTTTTACTTCAGCTTTTTCTGCATCCGCTTGAGAAGTTGATGCTTTTTCCTCTCCACACCCTATGGCGGTTAACATGGCGATGGATAAACACAGCGCTGCTAATTTTTTTATCATTTTTTATCCTTAAATTTAACTCTATTATATCTATTCTGTAGATTTCAAAATCTGCGTGTTATCTACCATTTACGCGCCAAAACTTTAGTACTATCTAAAACATCCAAACTACGTGTTATCACACTAGATCTCTTCCAACTTGGCATACTGCATAACTAATCGCTTTTCACCGACATCTGCAAAGTTAATATGTATCTGAGCATTAGAGCCGGTACCAGTACAATCCAATACAACCCCATCACCAAATTTCTTATGACGCACCCGCTGACCGAGTCGATAAGGTGCATCCGCCAAGTCCTCACGCAACCGCGCTCTACGCGGAATTTTTGCACTACTGCTAGCTGCATTACTATTAGCATTTTGGCCTGAAGATCGATAACTACCTCCGCCAGCATTACTAGATCCAACAGGGCGAGTCACAGTAGATTTAATCCGCACTTCTTCCAACAAATTCGGCGGGATTTCTCGAAGAAAACGAGATGGTCCATTCAGCTTTTCAGTGCCATATAAGCGACGACTTTCTGCATAACTCACATACAGCTTTTTCATTGCCCGGGTGATACCGACATAACACAATCGTCGTTCTTCTGCTAAACGGTCCGGATCATCTTTTGATTGTGCTGATGGAAACATACCCTCTTCCAATCCGCACAAAAATACCACGGGGAACTCCAAACCCTTAGCCGAATGTAATGTCATTAATTGGACGGCATTATCGGCATCTTCTGACTGTTTATTACCCGATTCCAATGCTGCGTGATCCAAAAAGTTCGCTAATGTAGGGGCAAGCTCCCCCTCAATCTCAAACTGACGTACAGCGGTAACCAATTCTTGTAAATTCTCAACACGGGCCTGAGATTTTTCACCTTTTTCATTTTTATGCATGTCCATCAAACCACTTCGCTCAACCACAATCTCAGCTTGTTCTGCCAAGCTAAGGTCTAAGGTTTCTTGAGAAAGGGTTTCGATGAGGCCAAGAAACTGGCGTAATGCATTGAGTGCTCGTGCAGGTAATGCTTTTTGATTCACTAGATAAAGCGCAGCTTCCCACATTGAGTGATTCATTGCTCGTGCTGTTTCTCGAACCTTCTCAACAGACTTATCGCCTAAACTGCGGGCTGGTATATTAACCACACGCTCAAAAGCGGCATCATCGTCCCGGTGGCATAATAAGCGTAAATAACACATAGCATTTTTAATTTCTGCTCGCTCAAAAAATCGATGCCCCCCATAAATACGATAAGGAATTGCCGCCCGCAATAACGCTTCTTCTATCACCCGAGACTGGGCATTAGAACGGTATAAAATGGCAATGTCTTTACGTTGTAAGCCATTCAGTAATGCTTTATTTAATAATGCCGATTCAATACGATCACTTATAAACCGTGCTTCATCAACTTCGTTAAATCCTGCATACAACGTAATCGGCTCGCCGTCTTCACCATCGGTCCATAGCTCTTTACCCAAACGGTCACTATTTCGATTAATTACCGCATTGGCCGCAGCAAGAATAGTGGCGGTTGAACGGTAATTTTGTTCTAACTTTACAGTCTCAACACTGCCTGAGGTTTTGCCAAAATGCTGAATATTTTCAATCTTAGCACCACGCCAACCATAGATAGACTGATCGTCGTCTCCCACGATGGTCATTGCACCTGTTTTACCGGCTAACACCTGCAACCACGCATATTGCACGGTGTTAGTATCCTGAAACTCATCCACCAAAATATGTTTAAAGCGTTGTTGATAGTGTGCCAAAATTTCTGGTTTTTTTAACCATAACTCATGGGAGCGTAACAATAATTCAGCAAAATCTACCATACCCCCACGAGTACAGGCTTGCTCATAATACTTATACACATCAATCAGTGTTTTTTGGTGCAGGTCATTATAATGTTCAATATGTTCTGGACGACGACCTTCATCCTTTTGGTTGTTGATAAACCACTGAACTTGTTTCGGAGGCCACTGAGAATCATCAACGTTAAGAAATTTCAACGTACGTTTAATAACCCGTAGTTGATCATCAGAATCCAGGATTTGAAAATTTTCCGGAAGACCCGCATCCTTCCAATGGGTTCGCAATAAACGATGGGCAATACCATGAAATGTACCCACCCACATAGCACCACCCGGTACTCGCAACAAAGAACCTATCCGTTCTCGCATTTCAGCGGCGGCTTTATTTGTAAACGTCACAGCCAATATATTTGATGGCGATAGATTTCGATCACGAATCAACCAAACAATTCTATGGACTAAGACGCGTGTCTTGCCGCTTCCAGCTCCTGCAAGAACCAACAAACGAGGGGCGTCAGAAGTCACTGCCTTATGCTGTGCTTTATTCAAAACTGATAAAAGAGGATCATGTGTCATAGCGGCAGTGTACCAGAGATTTTACTTCGTTAACGCATTTCTCACTACCGCCCCTAACCCTTTGATCTATTATATATAAGCCTTTGTACGAATAGCGCTCAGAGCACAAATTTTTTACACTTTTTTGACCTCAAAATTAACACTTATAGGAAAATACGATTATATTTCTACATTAACCATTGTGAATAATAACGTCTTTGGCATGGGAAATGGCCCAACTTACCTTGCTTCAACATGGGTCAAAGACGTTGTAATCATGGTTTTTATCTTGATGTTCACATTTTGGGTGCTCAGATAACAACTAAAACCAGTATGGAGTTTTGCTCAGATGAGAAAACGAAACCCTTTTAAAATGACCTCACTCGCGGTTGCCGTCTCGCTCGGCAGCCTGATGAGCGGGGGTGCTCAAGCTGTCGAGTTTAGTGACGGTGATTTTAGTATACAACTAGATACAACCCTTTCCGTTGGTGCAGGCTGGCGGACATCGGATATTGATTATGAAGGTGTCGGGCCTGCAAATGCAGAGGCTGCAGGAGAGGCAAAAAATCATAAACATAACACAGCCTCTCAAGACAATAGTAACTTACGCTTCGAACAAGGTGATACTTACACCGAAATCGTTAAAGTTTTATTTGATGTAGAAATGAATTATAAGAACTTTGGGGCATTTGTTCGTGCCAAAGGGTGGTATGACAATCGTTTATCCAACAATGACGGTGGATCTGATTTACCAGCATTCTATGCAACAACTGATAGCGGTCACCCAGCAGAGCCTAGGCAATCCAACGCCAGCGACACTGAAATACTTGATGCCTTTATATGGGGGGATTGGTGGATCGGTGAAATGCCATTAAACGTACGGTATGGACGCCA
Source organism: uncultured Gammaproteobacteria bacterium (assembly GCA_913063495.1). GTDB lineage: Bacteria > Pseudomonadota > Gammaproteobacteria > Pseudomonadales > Ketobacteraceae > 42-54-T18. Next base: position 42,832 of record CAJXXT010000007.1, read on the forward strand.
AGTTATCAGTTGGGGTGAAGGTGTATTTTTCCCGAACGGAATTAACACCATAAACGCAATTGATGTTAATGCTTTATTGGCCCCTGGAGCCGAATTAAAAGAGGCTCTTCTTCCCACAGAATCCCTATTTGCTTCTATTGGTGTTACTGAAAACCTCTCGCTTGAAGCATTTGTCCAGTTTGACTGGGAAGAAACACGCGTCCCCCCTTGTGGTACATTTTTCTCAACAACTGATTTAATTGGTGACGGCTGCGTAAATGGCTTTTATGTTTCAGCAGAAACTGGTACCGATGGTACACAAAGAGGTACAGCACCCGGCCTAGATAGTAGTTTGACAAGACTTCCTCGAGGAGAAGATAACGAGGCCAGTGATTCAGGTCAATTTGGTTTTGCCGTTCGATACTTTATTGAAGCCATCGAGACAGAAGTTGCAGGTTACTTCATTAACTACCATTCCAAACTACCTCTTCTTAGCGGTATGACACCTGACCCCGATGCAGCATCCTTTGGTGCATTCTTAGGCGCAGCGACTGGAAATGCCAACTTAGGTACACTAGCCACAAATGCAATATTAAATGCAGACTTATCACCCATACGAGATGCTCTTATTGGTGCGGGTCAACCCACTGCCGTTGGATTATTACTTCCTTACGGGACCTATTTTGTTGAATACCCAGAAGACATTCAATTGTTAGGTGCCTCATTCAGCACCACATTAGACCTTGGCTTACCTGGTGGCGCATCATCCGTCGCAGGTGAAATCAGTGTAAGAAAAGATCAACCCTTCCAAGTAGAGGATGGCGTACTGCTAGGAGGCATGCTCGGCTTCCCGAGTCAAATGTGTGCGGATGCACCTATCGCATTTGACTGTTTATCAAAATTTGGTACCGGAGATTACGTTAAGGGATATATCGAAGAAGATTATTACCAAGCTGAATTTTCGATGATTCATTTCTTCGACCGATTCCTCGGGGCCGAACGCTGGACCTTGGTTGGTGATGTTGCATTTGCTTATGCTGACATCCCTGATGAAGATGAGCTAACGCTCAACAGTGGATACAATGCCGCGTTGTTAACACCGGGGTTTCCTGATACCGATTGGTCTAGGATATTAGCTTCTCAGGCAGCGGGGGCGGCAGCAGGAGCGGCGGCAGAAGCGGCAGCATTAGCTGGCGGTGCTGATGCAGCAACTGCAGCGGCAACTGGTGCAGCTACAGCTACAGCTACCACAGCGGGTGCCTTAGCATCTGGATTAACACTTGAAACCGTACTTGGTGCAGGCCTAGCTTCCGAAGACAAAAACTACCCAACGCAATTTGCATGGGGTTATAAGATCCGAGTTAGTGGCCAATACAGTAACGTCTTTGCAGGGATTAACTTGAAGCCAACCATCAGCTTTAGTCATGATGTGGATGGTGTATCACCAGGCCCCATCTCAAACTTCCTAGAAGACAGAATGTCCTTCAGTTTAAATCTTGAGGCCGTTTATCAGAACACATACAGCGTTGCCGTTGGTTATACCGACTTCTTCGGCGCCGAACCCTACAACCAGTTAGCCGATAGGGATTTCTTCACCCTTAGTGCAAGCGTATCATTCTAAGTTAGGGGGGCAAAGGACATGAAAATGCGAAACAAATTATTCAAAAAAACATTGATTGCTTCTGGTTTACTAGCAGCATCACTAGCAGCATCACCAATAATGGCAAAGGTCGATGCTGGCCAAGCAGCAAAAATAGGAGCAGAGTTAACGGCGATTGGGGCTGAAAAAGCAGCAAATGCTGATGGTAGTATTCCTGAGTATACGGGTGGCCTAAAAGACAGCCCTGCCTGTTATGACGGCACTAGCTTCTTATGCCATCCTTTTCCTGACGATAAGGTGTTGTTTGAAATTACTGCTGCTAACCTAGATCAGTACAAAGACAAATTATCACCAGGTCAGATTGCGATGTTTGCGACCTATCCAGACACTTACAAAATGCCGATATATCAGTCACGACGTACCGCCGCATTACCAGAGAGTGTCTACGCAGCAACCAAAATCAACGCTACGACGACAGGTTTAGTAAAAGGTGGTAACGGCTTAACCGATTACACAGTGCGGGGATATCCATTCCCAATTCCGAATAGCGGTGTAGAGGTAATTTGGAACCATATCGTTCGTTATCGTGGTGAAACAGCAACCCGTATTACGGGCCAGGCAACACCTCAAGTTAATGGTGCCTTTAACGTGGTTATCTTTGAGGACGAAATTGCATTTCGCTTCGGCCTAAAAGACATTCAACCCGGTGAAGATGAAAACGTGTTATTTTACTTTAAGCAAAAAGTAAAATCCCCCGCTCGTCTCGCAGGTAACGTGTTATTAGTACATGAAACCATTGACCAAGTAAAAGAGCCTCGTAAAGCGTGGATCTATAACGCTGGTCAACGTCGTGTACGTCGAGCGCCTCAGGTAGCCTATGACGGCCCAGGGACTGCGGCGGATGGGTTACGTACCGCTGATAACTTTGATATGTATAACGGAACTCCTGATCGCTATGAGTGGAAGCTAATTGGCAAGAAAGAAATGTATATTCCTTATAATAACTTTAAGCTAGATGAAAAAGGCTTGAAGTATAAGGATATCATTCAACCTGGTCACATTAATCCAGAATTCACTCGTCACGAGTTGCATCGTGTGTGGGTTGTCGAATCAAAACTAAGGCCTAGAACTCGTCACGTATATGGCGCTAGAACCTTTTTCATTGATGAAGACTCTTGGCAAGCAAGCATCATCGATCACTATGACGGTCGTGGGAACATGTGGCGTGTCGCTCAAGCCTATGAAATGCAGTACTACCATTCAAAAATCCCGTGGTATGCAATGGAAGTATTATATGACTTAAACGCTAAACGTTATCTAGCCCTTGGTTTAGAGAACGAAGAAAATGAAGGCGTTGATTTCACTAAGACATACTCCAAAGTAGAATATAAACCTGCTGCATTACGTCAGGCTGGCGTTCGATAGTACTTCCTATTAGAAGTACAGATACAAAAAAGGGGCTTATTAGCTCCTTTTTTGTATCTGGCTTTTACGATATATACATCACTCAAAGTAAGCTCATCCCATTCAAATTGGGCTACCCAAATAGAGTATTTCTTGTACAACAAAGTACAATTATTGAACATTTTGTAACATGATTCTATGGGATCATTATTCCTTCGCTAACCCCCGGGTTACCTCGTAAACATGAGGGTTTAACTAACCTTTATACTAATTCCATTGAGAACTTGAACTGTACTGTATTGCCATTTATGCTCTTTCATTGGATACTCAACTAAAGGTGACAGTTTCAACACGGATACTGAAACAATACAACGCATCAAATACCAAGCTATACTTAATTTGAACGTTACCTGTTATACCTGCTATACAAGATAATCAACGAATAACGGCACCATATAGTCGCCTAGCTAAACTAGGGTTATAATTCTAATAATAATTGAAGATTGCCATGTATAAATTCAGCAAGCTGTATCGCTTACAAAAGAACACTGAATCTGTTCGGGTGAAGGCACCAAAAACGCTTAGTATAGCGGGCTGGGTGTTTACCGGACTATTATCCACTGCTTCTATGATCAGTCACGCCGCACCTAATTTGGCGTCCTACGATAAACAACTGAATCAAATAAATACAAGCGTTTCCGCTGACAACAATCAAATCAAAAAGATTGAACATACGTTGTGGTCGTTAGATAGTAAAATTCTTAGTCAACGAAAATCGTTACGTAAAGAGCGAACCAACAACCGAACGGCTTATCACGATGCTAAACGTGAAGTAAAACGCCAAATCTTTGAAGTTCAACGTATTCAAAACGCCATTCGTTTACTGGACAAAGACATTCAGCTCACCTTAAGAGATACGCAGCGTTCAACAGATTATCACAATTCACTTAACCCCTTTAAACGCCAACTAGAATCAGAAGCTCACGAAACAAAGATTGCTCAAAACAATCAGAAAGCGAATCAGCTCCAAACGGAAAAAGCTAAACAAGAAACTGAACTACACGCTATTACTGAAAAAGCAGAAGCTGCTCAACAACAATTGCTCGCACTTCAGGCACAGCAGAAAGATTCAACTCTTGATTTGGATCCCCGTTTGCAATCTATTCTTGCCCAACGTGAAACTCAAGCTACATTAATTATTAGTTTACGAAAGCAAGTTAAACGTAACCGTAGCTTACTAACAAAAATTAAAAGTAACAGGCTAGAATTAGCCAATTATATTGAACTAGCAAATAACGCACCCGCTCCTGCCGCTATCTCATTAGCAAGAACTCAGAAAACACATAAAAAAGCAGCCGCCAAACCTGAGTTTTCTTCTTATGTGTTTGTTGTTTCTGGAGAATATGACCAAAATATAGAAGAGACATTGCAATTAAAAGAATGGGTGGAGTCTTACGAAGCTAAATATATAGAAACAAACTGGAATGGTTTTGAGGGCAGCAATATCTCGACGTCCACTGGCTTATTTAAAGAACAATTTGAAAAACATCTCGCCCAGATTCACCAGGATGCCAATATTATTCTTATTGGCCATGGCCGTGGTGGTGGCGCAGCAATAGAAGCAGCAACTGAAGTTGCATCAAAACTACATCGAGCGATCGAATTTCTTGCGGTAATTGACCCTATCGGTGAAGGTAATCTACGAGCAAACATTGTCTTTGATAATCAACAGGCTCAATGTACTACCCCTAGTGACAATGATCGTATTATTAATACCGAATATATTGATTGCATTAAAGATGCCCAACGACGTGAGATTACCTCAAACATAAAACATTTTTATAATCGCTGGCAAAAAGACAATGAAGGCCCTTTGGATTTTCAAAGACGTATTTCGGTTGTTGATGCTAACGGAGAAAATATAGAATCCCCAACAGCAACTGGACGCTTTAACACCTCCGCGACGATTGAAGCTGATCAAAAACGTGTGTTTATAGGGAAGGGAAAAGACGCCCATAAAACCCTATTGGCGCAAGCTTCCAGGACCCTTCCAAAGCTACTAGTAAAGCACTTACGTTAAGGAGAACGCACAGTGGCAGCAGACGCTACCGGTTGCAGGCAGTCTTTTGTTAAAAAGCTAACAAGTACATTTATTACGTTTATCAGCATAGGGCTTAGCGTAACCGCAAATGCCGATACTGTTGTTAACATACCTAGAGAAAACGGAGCTCTACACCAAGAATTTAAAAATCTGTTACATGAACAGATCTCACAATTTGGAAATGGCATTGGTAGGGTAGAATTAACCGGTAGCTCAGGCTCAAAGAAATGTTTTGCTAATTTTTACACCAATGAAGAAAGCACCTTTCTCACTATTGATGTTCCTAGTGACAAAACGTATAAAGAATTTTATATCGATCATCCAACTCAATCGTTTAAACCTATACTTTTTCAAAAGCTAATTTTAAGCGATGACGGCATAGAAATTAAGGTTGTTAAACGGCGCTTTACTTTTTCGATTAAGTCAGATGGACAAACACTGGCAATACACACAAAAAGCAAAAGTAAAAAAGATAAATCTCCCTCCTGCAGCTTCGAACTTTCTGATATTAACTTATACGAAGGGGAAACAGAGTAAACCTCTTAACTCGCCCCCTTTATATACGTTAATCAAATAACTCTATCTATTTTGATATCTTTCTGACAATTAGCTCAGGCATTGTTCTTATAGATTGAGTAAAATTTTCTGGTTCCCCCTTAAAGCCATTACTTATATATAAACTGGTTGTAAACCCAAAAAATCCCGAGTCTGGTAAGTTTTCTATTTTATACCCCATGTTCGGTAGCTGTCCTATAAAACGTTCAGGCTGATCTTCCCTTAGTTTATCATCAACATATACAGTGGAAAGCGGTTCATCGGTATCACCCAAGAAATCAAAAAATGCCACAATATCTAAATTACGATGAGTCGATGCCCATATCCAGTTTTTTGTTGCCGTTAGACCTGCCTCAATTATTTGTTGCTCCACTTCACTTACTTCACCATCAACTACGCCTGACTGCTTTGGCCCCAAAGCCGTTCTCACTGTTGTGCCTAATAGATTATTCGCATCTAAACTCATTGACAACGTAGGGTCCACTAACAGCTTACGGCGCACTTCTGGTATTACCATTCTTACATCATATACAATAGACTTTGGGTAGTGATGAATCTGTAAACTCACTTGTAACATTGGCATTTTAAATATCCACAATGTTAAATCCATCTGTGTTGTTGCACGAATCGGCCCAATTCGTTCACCAGCAGGTTCTGCAACAATCTGATTATTGTTCAACGTCGTTTTCGAAAACGAGGTAAGCAATCCAGCTTCCAGGCGTAGTTTCAACGAATCCAGTGGGTTTTCATCTCCAATATAATTAATTATTGTAAAATCATCCCACACAACATGGTTTTCTGGGTTATACATTAATGAATAAAAATCCGTTTCAACTAAAGCATCTTCTGCGCTATACCGAACATACTGCTCTTCTGAGCGTAACCGAGAGCCTTTGATAACATAAACATAACGTGTAATTCCATCTATTCCTGTAAGGGAGACTTCGGCTAAAAACTCTCCATCAAAACGATGATAGGATTGACGACGAGAACCAGCGTCCTTTTGAAGAAAAAGTAGTTTATCGGCTTTATCAAAGCGATTTTTTACACCGTCAATTGGCACTGACCAATTTTCAAAATACACTGCCCCACCATTGTTATATTCATCTATTTGATAGGGTACCGGTTCCATTTCATCATCAATAACTGCTGCTAGAGATATCTTATCAATTGACTCTCCTAACACAGCCGCCAAGTCCTCACCTTCAACCATAATAGTTTGAAAAGCCGCTATTTCAGTCAGCGGTCTTATCGTTGCCATACCTGACGTAGATATAAGGCATAACATGGCCATAAACAACACCCGTCGAAACGGCTGAATATTTCGCGATGGAGCAATAATAGTGACATTATCTGGCTTATGATTCATATTTCTCTTCTTATTATATTGATCCACTATTTAACTAGAGTGGTTATTTTGTTACCCTTTCGATTCGGTAACCATGACCTGCTAGTTCTCATTACCATTATTTTCTGTTTTAATTCGGTAACCAAGTCTTATAGAAACTCTAGTTACCATCTAAGTAGCGCTTAAAAGGGCTTTTTTTCATTTGCAGTACGCAATGTCCGCTCCTAGATTAAAACAGGATGACGTAAAACTTGCAGCTATATTTTAATAAAAATGGGGGATTAAACATGAAAGTAGCGTTTTTAGTAATTAGTATCTGTCTCTCTCTGCTATCTACAATCTCATTCCCTACTTTCGCTGCAAACGTCACTAATTGGGGTGGAAACACAAAAAAAAGCTACGCTAACCAACTTATGGGGCGTTGGGCACTTGTTGCAATTTTTGAGCATGGTCAGAACATTTCGGGAACAACCCCTTTATCAGATTATTGGATTTTTAAGCGTAACGGTTTTGTGGACCACAATGAACAACCTAAAGGTTTACAACGCTCTTACTATTCGTTATCTGATCGTAAACTTACAATTAAAGACAAAAAAACAAGAGAAAAACGCTACTTTACTATCAAATACATTGACCAACGCCGCCTAATTTTAATCCATACAAAAGTAAATCAAACGTTTACTTATAATTTAGAACGTTATTAGGCAGCCAATAATACCTGTAATCTTACGTCTTATTTAGCTTATCAACATAAGACATGCCTAATGCAGAAACAACAAACGTTAGGTGTACGATGACATACCACATCATTTTATCATCATCGACATTCTCCGCGCCCATGAACTTCTTTAATAAATGAATGGAAGATATTGCTACAATTGAAGCGGAAACTTTTTGTTTTAATGATCCGGAATCTAACTTTCCAAGCCAGTCCAATTTGTCAGTTTCATTATCTAGATCGATTTTTGATACAAAATTTTCATACCCTGAGAACATTACCATAACGATCAAGCCACCTACGAGTGCAAGATCAACAAGCGATAATATCAACAAAACTAAATCCGTTTCCTGCATCTCCAAAATTATTGGAAATGCATGAAACAATTCTTCAAAAAACTTTATACCCAATAGCAATAACGCCACACTCAGGCCTAAATATAACGGCGCCGACAGCCACCTACTGGCATAAAATAATTTTTCGAGTGTCTTTTCTATCATTTTCAATTATTACCCTCTAACACAGTGCCTTATTCTACCGTTACAGATTTGGCGAGATTCCGCGGCTGGTCAACATCAGTACCTTTAATAATCGCCACATGATAAGACAACAACTGTAATGGAATTGTGTACAAAATAGGTGCTAACACCTCATCTATATATGGCAAGTCCATTACATGAACATCGTTATCTTTCTCAACACCAGCCTTAGCATCTTGGAATATAAATAGTTCACCACCACGAGCCCTAACTTCCTGTAAATTTGATTTAAGCTTTTCTAATAAACTATCAGAGGGAGCCACAGCAATAATCGGCATATCTTTGTCTACCAATGCGAGCGGGCCATGCTTAAGTTCCCCTGCTGGATATGCTTCAGCGTGAATATAAGAAATCTCTTTCAGCTTTAACGCACCTTCCATTGCGATTGGATATTGAATACCTCGACCTAAGAACAGCGCATGATGTTTCTCGCTAAACATAGGAGCCATAGCTTCAATATCTTTGTCCAAACGCAACGCACTTTGAATAATATCAGGTAACTTGCTCAGTTTTACTAGCAGCTCTTTTTCTTGAATCGCTGTAACGTTATTGAATCGCCCTACAGCAACCATAAATAAGAACAATGAGACTAGTTGTGTTGTGAAGGCCTTGGTGGAAGCAACACCTATCTCAGTCCCTGCTTTAGTCATAAATGCCATATCAGATTCGCGTACTAATGAACTATCCGGTACGTTACAAATAGTTAACGAACCTAAATAGCCCTTGGCATCACGTAATGCTGCTAACGTATCAGCAGTTTCGCCTGATTGGGAGATGGTAACAAACAAGGTGTTATCCCGTACTACCGTTTTACGATAACGAAATTCAGATGCGACCTCGATATTACATTGAATACCCGCGATAGCTTCAAACCAATACTTAGCCACCATGCCAGCATGAAAACTGGTTCCACAAGCAATAATTTGTATCGACTCAAGTTTGCTAAACAATAATTCTGCCGTTGGGCCAAATTCATCAAGATTTACTTTGCCATCAACGATACGACCATCAAGCGTTCTTCTAACTGACGTCGGTTGCTCGAAGATTTCCTTCATCATAAAGTGGCGATATTCACCTTTATCAGCAGTTCCTGCACTTCCAACATTTTCACGAATGGTCCGTTCTACAACATTTCCATTTGTATCTTCAATAACAACGGAATCTAAGCGAAGGTCTGCAAAATCCCCTTCTTCAAGAAAAATAAAGCGTGTAGTAACAGGTAATAAAGCAAGCTGATCAGAGGCGATGAAATTCTCACCAATGCCAACACCTAATACCAAAGGGCTGCCTGCTCGGCTACAAACTAATCGGGAAGGTTCGTCTTTATGCATGACCCCTAGTGCATAAGCCCCCTCTAACTGTGCAACGGTAATACGTAGCGCTTTTAATAAATCTGGAGTTTTTTGGTATTCTCTGTGAAATAGGTGAGCAACAACTTCGGTATCAGTTTCAGAGGTAAACTCATAACCTTCGCCTTGTAGTTCTTTTCTAAGGGTTTCATGGTTTTCTATGATCCCATTGTGAACAACCGCAACATCACCCTTAGACAGATGTGGGTGAGCATTTTCTATGCTGGGCACACCATGAGTAGCCCATCGTGTATGGGCGATACCCACAATTCCTGGGTAGGTACTTGCTGACACAGCTTCATCTAAACCTTTTACTTTCCCTTGGCATCGAATACGTTCTATTTCTTGCCCCTCAACGAGTTGAGCTATACCGGCAGAATCGTAACCCCGATATTCTAGCCGCTTAAGCCCTTCTAATAAAATGGGAGCGATTTTACGAGTTGATACAGCACCAACAATTCCACACATAATATTTCCCTGACGTTCTCTGTTTTATCGTTACTATGACAATAGGTTCGTTGCGAATCTCTATGACCGCACATTATTTCCTCTTTGTTTCAGAAATCGCTCTGAAACAAAGAGGAAATAATGTGCTACAAGCAAGATTTGAGATTATCGGAATAGCAGGTACTTCTCTACTCCTTTAGCTCTGATATTTATGCCTTCTTTACTGGTCGCTGCCAATCCGCAAGGGTAATTTGTTTCGCCCGCGTCACTGTTAATGCATGCTCTTTTGCATCCTTTGATACAGTGGAGCCAGCACCTATTGTTGCACCTTCACCTATATTTAACGGAGCCACCAACGAGGTATTAGATCCAATAAACACTTTATCACCAATAACCGTTTTATGTTTATTCACACCGTCATAGTTACATGTGATAGTGCCTGCACCAATGTTCACACCTTTACCGATTTCAGCATCACCGATATATGTTAGATGATTTATTTTACTACCTTCACATATATGGGACTTTTTAGTTTCTACAAAATTACCAATCTTAACGCGAGACTCAGTAACCGTACCCGGACGAATTCTCGCGAAAGGGCCTATTTCTGCGGTATCACCAAGACTTGAATCCTGAATAACCGTATTAGCGTGAATAACGGAGTTATCCCCAATACTACTATTGATAATCATACAGTTGGGACCAATTTGGCAACCCTTACCTATAGTTACTTTACCCTCAAACACTGCATTAACATCAACAAAAGTATCCTCGCCAATAGTGATATCTCCTCGAATATCAATACGAGATGCATCAGCAAGTATCGCTCCATTACGCATGAGGTTTTCTGCTTGTTTTAGTTGGTAACGTCTTTCAAGCTGGCTTAGCTGTACTTTATCGTTAACACCTGTCACTTCCATGGGGTCGGCCACAACGGAAGCTTGTATTGAAATATTCTCCTCACGGGCCATCTTTACAATATCAGTAAGATAATATTCACCCTGTGAGTTGCTGTTGTCTAAGGTTGGTAACCACTTTTGCAATAAACCAGTATTTACCAACATAATTCCGGTATTTACTTCAGTCACTTGCTTCTGTAGGTCAGTGGCGTCTTTTTCTTCAACAATAGCTTCAACTTTATTGTCAGCACTACGAATAATCCGGCCATAACCCGCTGGGTTATCTAGTTGGACTGTTAACAGGCCACATCCTTTATCATCGGTTTGTTCAATAAAGGAGCGTAATGTCTGCTCAGTGACCAGTGGTACATCACCGTAAAGAATAAGTGTTTGTGTGCCCGCTGTTAGCTCTGGCAAAGCAACTTTAACAGCATGACCTGTACCAAGCTGCTCTTTTTGTTCTACCCAGGCGATAGTATGTTCAGAATGCAGATTTTCCACAGTCGATTGAACCGCCTCACCACCATGACCATAAACAACAACAACATTGGTTGCTTTTAAAGCATATGATTTTTCCAGCACATGGGATAATAGAGGTTTTTTGGCGAGTGGTTGCAATACCTTTGGCAACGTCGATTTCATTCGAGTGCCTTTGCCTGCTGCTAAGATGACTACATTCAAATCCATCTAAGATTCCCTTATTAAATCGGACATTAAGTCGAATAGTTACGAACACATAATGATAAGAAGGCCTACTTTTGAAGATGCTATTTCAGAAACTATTATAGAACATCGCATTTTCGAAGTTTAGCTTCCACAGCTAGAGTATAAAACAAAAAAAGGGTGACCGTAGCCACCCTTTTTTATCAACTTCTGTAACTATTCACGCCAAATTGACATTAAGCGAAATAATCACGTCTGTTACTTACCCAGCTTGTTTTTCATCTGGCGAATTGTACGCAATTGCGCCACAGCTTCTGCCAGTTGAGCTGCTGCTGCTGAATAATTAATCTCAGCACTTTGATTCTCTAACGCCTTACGTGCTTCTTCCGCTGCAGCTTCCGCAGCAGCTTCATCAACATCATCAGCTCGTACTGCAGTATCTGCAAGTACAGTAACAATATTCGGTTGAACTTCTAACATTCCACCCGACACGTAATACACTTCCTCTTCGCCATTTTGCCTAATCACTCTTACAGGACCAGGATTCAAGCGAGTCAGAAGGGGAGCGTGACCAGGGCCTACACCCAAGTCACCCAATGCGCCGTGAGCGATTAACATCTCTACTAATCCAGA
>CAJXXT010000008.1 GCA_913063495.1 uncultured Gammaproteobacteria bacterium
TTTGTTTGGTTCGCAATTTCCGCAGCTGCCATCTCCCGTAATTTTTTTTCAAACTCTTTCCTGGCAGAAATATCACGAGCATTTGCAAATATTAATTTTTCATCCATCAAAGAAACAGTTTTCCACTCTATCCATTTATACGTGCCATCAATCGTTCTATAGCGATTTTCAAAAAGAACCGAGTCTGCCCCAGCCGTATTATTTAAATATTGAGCCTTTGTATTTTCTTGATCGGATGGGTGTACCAGGGAAGAGAAGTCATTCTTAACCAGTGTTTCTATTGGCCAGCCGAGAAGCTGCTCCCATGCGATATTGATACGGATAAAGTTCCCATCAAAATCCATAAGGCAAAATAAGTCCGGGGACATGGAAAAAAAACGGCTAAGCTGGCTAATTTCAGCACTATAAGTACTAATGTTATAAACAGTAACGAAAATCAATTGACGTTCATTCATCGGAACAGCTCTCAAATGCGCCCATCGCTGGTGATTACCTTCCGGTTTCAGGCGTATTTCAGTATCGATTGTACTGTTACCCTTCAAGCTATGCGCTAACGCAGATTTGACTCTACTCCTGTCCTTTTCATGTATAATTTCACAGAAACCCCCTGTTCTTTCGACCTCTGTTTCTAAACCGAGGAGATCCCACCCCCTGCTACTAAGTTGTACTATATCAAAATCAGCATTCAGTATCGCAAGTGCGTCAAGTAAATCCTCCCCTATCTGATAATTGCGCCAGGAGATCGATCGTCGATTTTTTTTGTTTTGCTCATTATCAGAAGTCTTATGCATTGGCCTGCCCAACCTTTTATAAAAAATCGCTCTTAAGCTTGCCCTGAAATCCTTACTTAATATTAGCATATGTACAAAAAACCATAACAGCACAAGGTGCATGAAATATACAAATTTGGCACCTAATAGACTGTTCAGTTATATGGAAATCGAACCTTTGGTAAGCGAATGATAGAGCACTGAAAAGCATAGAGCTTGGTGATTTTAGGGCGTACAATGCTAGAGGCAAAAGCATTCATTCGGTTCCTGTTATGACAAAATCCAACCTAAAAACAGTGGCTTATTTTATATTCTTCATTTCCTTTGTAAGCAATCTGACGGCTGAAACTTTTATAACTGAGAACGAGCTAGAGTTGGCTGTAATAAATGTTGGTGAACCACTTGGCTATATAGATGGTCAGGGAAATAATGCAGGGATTTACTATAAAATAACAGAACAATTCGCGAAAGCTACAGGCATGAAGGTAATCATTAAACTTCTCCCTTTTCAGCGTATGATTGGAGAATTGATAAGAGGCAAGATTGATTGTGCTATCTTCTTTACTTCAACGGAAAGACAGAAAACATTCACACAAGTAGGGTTGGTAATTAAAAAGCCTGTTATTATTGCTCTTCGTCCACTGAATCTTGGTGAATCTAAATTCAATATGGATAACCTAGCTTATTTCGAAGGTAAAACACTTGGGCTCGTTCGTGGAGCACAATATAGTGATGCGATTGAAAAAAACACTAAAATTATAAAATGGCCGGTAAATAGCTACAAAAACGGATTAAGAATGTTAGCTAAAGGAAGAATTGACGGATTTGTGGGAGGAAAAGAGACTATCGATGAACATTACACCGTTAATAATTATGATTACTATGTTCTCCAAATGAATACCAGTTGGCTACAGTGTTCAAAGCAATCACCGCGGATGACTCCGGAAATTCTTACAAAGGTGACAAATGCCTATACGTCCATAAGTAAAAACCAGATTACAAAAATCATTCGAAAATATATCCCAACTTACCAACCAATTGAGTGATTTCTTTATAGAATTTCAATTGGTGTTTTGGGCCATCAAAATAATTACTTATCTAAGCGCTTATCGTAGTTGAATGGCGTGTCATCCAATGCCGTAATATCACCCCAGTCTGGGTGATTAGGGTTAATTAATATATTGTTCTCCTCGTTAATGATCGACGAAGGTACGTGTAGGGACTCCAACAATATACGGTGCTAAATGCCACACGCAGGGCCGTAACTAAATGATAAATAGTCCTATTTTCAAAGGGCTACTTTGTGAATGTCAGCTCTTTTTCCCTAAAAAACATTTAGATAATTCGTATATATTTCATATTGTTATGAGTCAAAGTGTAGCAAATTAACCCGCATATTGTTGAAGACCCTAGATGCGGAAATATAATGTTCACCGTCGGCTTCATTTGTGTCATTAGCTCTGAATTTCTAAGCCGTTCGTTGACAAACAGTGTGATCTGATTAATATACGACCAACTAATGACCTTTTGGTGTATTTGGTCAGTTAGGGAGTTAATCACATCAATGGAACTGAATATGGCCAATTATTCAGCTACATATATACATAGGTTCATCATGCACCAAGAAGCAAGAGAAGAAAGAACGTACCCCTTTGGCGCATACCCTAATGGTTGGTACGTGTTAGCCAACAGCACCGAAATCAAAGTGGGTGATGTAAAACCCTTCCACTACTTCGGCAAAGATGTGGTTATCTATCGCGGTAGAAATCACAAAGCACACATTGTTGATGCCTATTGCCCTCATCTGGGAGCCCATTTAGGTCACGGCGGCACGGGGATCGTCGGCAACAATCTACGCTGTCCCTTCCACCATTGGCAATTTGATGAATCAGGTAAGTGCGTAGAAGTCCCCTATTCTGAACCCCAACCCAAAGCATGTCTCACCCATTGGCCGATGGTGGAAAAAAATGGTCAGATCCTAACGTATTTCTCGGCTGATGGATCTGCCCCTCCATGCGATGTACCTGAAGTACCTGAGTTACAAGGCGATAAGGTTAAAGGTTGGAGCCCATCTCACTTTAGCAAATTTGAATATAGCGCCCATGTTCAGGAAGTTGTTGAGAACATAGTGGATTTAGGTCACTTCATTCCCATTCATAATGTTGAAGAAATCCCTAAAGTGGAAGAGTTAACCTTTGACGGGCCACGGGCGACGCTTAGGTATACCACTAAAAACAAAGTCCTCGGCAAGATTTTTAACGCTGCATTACATCTGGAATATTATGGGCCTTCTTACACCGTAGTACGGGTGCGTTCAATGACCAACGTTGTACTCATAGCCTCTATGGTTCCCACCAGCAAGGGCAAAGTCAGACATCGATTTCACTTCCGCATGAAAAATATGAACCCGTTAATCAACAAAATCATGCTGATTATTATGGCCAAACAAATCGAACACGACTTTTTGGGTGACTTACCCATTTGGGAACACAAAATATATCGGGAACACCCGAAGTTGTGCAAGAACGAAGGCGGCATCATGAAAATGCGAAAATGGTTTAAGCAATTTTATACAGACACCAGTAAGACAGAGAGTAAACCCGTCACAAATTCAAAATCGATACAATTACAAGAAGTCCGCTAGCCTAAAAATATACAGAAAATATCTGTCCATGAGTTGGGCGTTTGAAGTTAAACATTGTCCGAGTAATCCTGTTTGTAAGCTCTATTGGACAACCACACAAATCCAATGGTGTACACGTTTCACCTAAATCAAAGGCTTATTGTGTGATTCACATACAACCTTTCATTATATTATAAGGCGTTACAAATTTCTGGCTAAACACGATCTAGAGTTTGGGTTGCAAAATCCCATTTAAAGCCCCAAACTTAAGGGCTAACTTAATAAGTAAACCTAGTGAATGATAGGCAGCAACCCTTACATACTATAACTAAGAGAGGTACATCATGGAACAGGTGGCAACTAATGTGCATTGGCACAATGGTGAGATTACCCGCACGGACAGAGAAAACATGCTAAGCCAGCAAGGCGCCACTTTGTGGTTTACCGGCCTCTCTGGTAGCGGCAAAAGCAGCATCGCCGTTGCACTTGAACAAGCCCTAGCAAAACGCAACAAACTTAGTTATCGCCTTGATGGAGACAATATCCGCTTAGGTATTAATAACAACCTAGGGTTTTCTGCTGAAGATCGAACCGAAAACATTCGTCGAGTTGGAGAAATCAGCAAGCTGTTTGTCGACTCTGGAGTCATAGTACTTTCTAGCTTTATCAGCCCCTATAGCAATGATAGAGATACGGTACGAAAACTGCACCAAGACAATGACATGCCGTTTTTTGAAATTTTTGTAGATTGCTCCCTAGAAGAAGTAGAGAAGCGAGACCCTAAAGGGTTATATAAAAAGGCCCGTAGCGGTGAAATCAAAAATTTTACCGGTATTGATGCTCCCTATGAAGCTCCAAGCCATCCTGATCTTCATCTAAACACCGATAGCCAAAGCCTAGAAACTGAGGTTGATCTAATATTAGAGTTAATGGAAAAAAACGGCTTATTAGCTGCCCCCACTAGCCAACGAAACAAGGAAAGTTAGTGTCAACCCACAACCGGGCAAGACACTAAATGATTGGTCACGTTAGAATAATCATAAGCCTTGAAACGCTTCCTTCCATATCCAGATTAGGATATGGAAGATGTACTGTGTTATAATTTCGCCATATTTAGGAGGCAAGCCTTCTTAACAAGTAAAGAAATCGTGAGGTATTTATGAGTAAGTTGGCTAGTTTGATTTTGGGGACGATTTGGCTGTTTTGCCCAATAATAGCAAATGCATATGTTGGCCCTGGCGCAGGCATATCAGCAATCGGCTCATTTGTGGCGCTAATTGCCGCAGTATTGGTTGCGATACTAGGCTTTGTATGGTATCCGGTGAAACGCATGCTCAAGAAGCGCAATGAGCCTACTTTGGATGACGCTGAGGAATCCATTGAAGACCAAGCGATTGCCCAGAAAACAAATTCAGACTCAATAGAGAAATAACTGTGGATTGGTTCGGTGCGTTTTCTATTGTTATTTTCTTTGTGTTGTTCTTGAAGCTATTCAAAGTAGTTTCTTCAAGCAAGCAGGTCATAAACCTTGCCCGCACAACTCTTGGAGTTGTAAAAAACAAAGAATTAACTGATTTGGAAAAAGAAAAAGCCATGCAGCGATACTCTGTAGAGCTTTTTAAATACTTTATAATGATTGCGCTAGGCTGCGCTCTGGCTTTGGTTATTCCGCTAGGCTTTGTGTCTGGACTTGAATTGCTAGGGCTCATGTCTTTTGACAATGTACTAGCTATTACATTGTCCTGGCAATTTATTCTTGCAACAACCTTGTTGGGCTGCCTAGCGTATTATTTAGTTGTAAAAAAACACGGATAATAAATAGTGAGCTTCAACAATAACTACTCGATGCTAGATCGCTTGTTTCATCAGCTGGCATTTTCAACCCGCCCAGCCCAGCAAAGCTTGGCCTACTTAGAAGACCGCCTATTTAAATCAAAGCTCGACCCAGTAACACCGGGCTCCCCCGTGTTTGTAACCGGTCTACCCCGTGCTGGCACTACCCTATTATTAGAAATATTAGAAAGTAGTGGTGAATTCTGCGCGCATACTTATCAGGATATGCCCTTTATCTTAACACCCTTGCTGTGGGAGGAAATGGCAGCCAAATTCCGTAAAAAAATCGAATTACAGGAGCGCGCTCACGGTGACGGCATGATGGTGAGCATGGAAAGTCCAGAGGCCTTTGAAGAAGTGTTATGGGCGAGCTTTTGGCCCAAACAGTATCACAAGGATCATGTAGATGTATGGAACCCAAGGTTTAGCTTTTCTGAATTTGAACAGTTTTTTAACCAGCACATAAAAAAAATTGCGCACCTGCGCCGCCCTGACCTAGCATCCCCTAGATACCTTTCAAAAAACAACATGAACATTAGCCGCATTGACTATATCGCCAAGATATTCCCAAGCGCACGCATAGTTATCCCTTTTCGACACCCATTTGAGCAAAGCGCCTCCTTGCTACGTCAGCACACTAATTTTCTCGCCATTCACAAGGAAGATGCCTTTGCCAAGAGCTACATGCGAGCTATTGGACATTACGATTTTGGTGAAAATTTAAAACCTATCAATATGGGGGGGTGGCTGGACAAACATACCGACCTATCACCTACAACGCTAGAGTTCTGGTTGCAGTATTGGGTAAGCTCTTATCGCTCCTTACTTAAAAATCAAAACACTGCAACTCTATTTTCTTATGATCATTTTTGTCGACAACCCAAAGATAGCCTAAAAAAACTAGCGGACTGGGTTGGATTGGATAACAATGAGGCTGTGATAAGCCAGGCAGATCGGATATCTCCGCCCAAGCCTTATTCAGCAAAAGATTACGAGATTTCAAAAGAGTTACTGAACGACGCAATGGAGCTTTTTGAGGAAATGTCTGCAGCTGCTGTCAATTCCTAGCCATTCTTCAACGGATTAGCTTTTGATTGCAAGCTAATCCGTTGAAGAATGCTGGGCGCTCGAGGCTGTCACTGCTGCACTTTAATCGTATTCAAATGCACGCACATCATATCATTCTATCCCGCTATCAAGCAGCTGGTGCTTGCCAGTACAATGAGGTGCCTTGATGGCCCCCAAGATCACACCAGCAATCCTTAGAGCCTGGCGGGGCGCTGGGGCAGCCTAAAGGAAACGTACCACCACCATCATTCGTTGCAGGACCAATCTTTGATTGCAAAGTAATCCATTGGATAACGCTGAGCGCCTGAAATTTTCGCTACCGTATTTTCATCATAGCGATTAATGTATTGCCAAACGATATCGTCATTTTGGTCATATTCAAATGCACGCCCACCATAATATTCTGCCACAACCGTGTTGCCGTTAGTAAGGAGTTGGTGTTTACCCTGAGTGTTTGTAAAGAAGTGCTCATCCTGGGCTGGACCAAAAAGAACCTTGCTTGGCACTTCCGGAGCGTACGGGCGTATTGAAACGATTTCGCTGCCACCCAAAATAGTGCCTTTTTTAGTATCATCAGAGTTGTTGTTTACCAATGAAATTGTGCCATCTGGATGGAAGTCAGGGTCGTGTTGGCGAAGCCAGCGCCCTGCTCGATGCCATTTCACTCTCCAGGTAACGGGGTCGACAATTATCAGCAAATTGAGGTGCCGCAGAGACATTAGTAGATCGCCAGCTGCCAGGTGAGGGAATGCGGCAGCGTCTTCGACACTCAATTCTTCAATGTCATTAACATGCATGGCATCCTCTACTTGCATGTCCACTTTGAATTCGCCGTTGGCTACCAGCAACGAATACAACCCACTGTCAATTAAAATTTTAAATATAGAAACCTCTGCAAGAACCTCACCCTGCGGAGAAACCTTCAAAACGGTGTCGCTACGATACGGTGTTTTGAATAAAGGGTGCTCTGGATTGTCCTGAAAGTAATATCGTGATGGAATCCAAAAGCTGCCATCACTTGCTTGATCAATGGAGTGATGGGTCATGCGCGCCAATGTCCAGACTGGATTACCACAATGATCAAGCTTAATGGTGCCTTTGCCGTCAAGATTAAAAATCACCGAGCCATCGGGGTTAAGATGCATTCCGTGAACAGCTGTATTCCAATCGGTGGCAGGAACATCCTTAGCAGGTGCGATATGACTTGAATCTTGAAATAAAGATGCGTATGAAACAGGCCATTCTTTTACGATGCTACCGTCGTGCTTTATTAGGCGCAGACCGGGAAGATCATTAAAAAAACCAGAAAGCAAAGTTAGCCCTGGTGTCATTTTACTTTCTTCATGAATCGTTGAGCCCTCCCCCTCGTAGCGAGCCTTGGCCAAAAAACCCGAAGGTTTATTGTCGATAATTCGATCACTATCCGCTATAACAGCTTCAACATCGTTAAGTACAGTTTTGATGACACTGTAAGGGAATAGTTCGTAAGCTCCAACTGCAACTCCAACGAGAAATACTAACGCAGTGCCGCTTAAAAAAGACGATATTAAGGGTAAATTCATGGTCGACTCGCCAACAATTCTGATAATTTCTCAAAATGAGAATACATAAAATGAAAAAAAGCTATTCTACAGCCGTTTTATGGCTTAGTAAACTCTCCCAGCCTTTTCCAATAGCAAGTTGAACTTGCAAAGATGGAAAAGTGTTCCCGGCATAAGATGAGCCTGAAATCGCTAGCTTAAGGGATAGTGGGATTAATATATGCGACAACTTTATGATGTCTAAACCCAATAGAGACAACATCCATATCACCGTCTTTATCTAAATCCACTGGTACAGTGCCGTTATGGTGCTCATCACCCAAATAAATCAAATGCCCCATCCATTCGGTACCGTCACCCTTCAAATTTTCAAACCAAAAGAGACGGGCACTTTTTTCATTCTTGGTATTATGCTCACCGACAAAAACATCCATGTCCGAATCCATATCTACATCAGCAACTCCCACACTTGAGGTGCCTATTATAAAGTCTAAGGAAATAATATTTTCCTTCCAGGCATTATCAGATTGACGCTCATACCAGGCGAGTTTCCCTGGTGTATTGACTATTTCGTATCCAACAACAACATCATCACGGCCATCGCCATTCATGTCTGCCACAACATTCCGATCTGGCAGTATGTCAGTATCAACAAATGTCTTCTTCTCCCAAGAGCTTCCAGTATTTTTCATCCAAACCGTACCCAGCAGTAAATCCTTCAGCCCATCTTGGTCGACATCAAAGCTGTTTATTTCTTCTCCCTGAGTGGTATCGCTTAATTTCACTAATCGCCATGGTTCATTTACTGGATCCTTGGGAATCTCATAGGCTTCTAAGGGAAACTTCCAATCATGCCAAGACAGCACAATCTGAGTGCCTGTGGGTGTTTCGATATCTACAGTCCCCTGCAAGAAATCAAATTTGCCTGAAGCATCAGGGATGTTGTAGTGCCATGTAAAATTCCCTTTGCCATCATTTTCCCCCCAATTAAAACGCTCACCATAGCGACCTTGTTGATAATCATATTTACGGATTTTCAAGCGATTGAGGGCACGATCAATGAGTGTGGGCTTTCCCTCTATACCAGACCACTCTGTTGCCAGGATGTCGATGTCACCATCTTTGTCTATATCGCCCACCCAGGTAACGTTGTTGGCCTTCGCGGGCAATGAATGGCGCTTCCATTGGGTCAAATCATCACCAGAATGCTCGTACCAAAACCCGGCTGTAGCTATATCAAGATGCTTATCGCCATTAAAATCAGCGGTAAATAAAAGTAGAGCACGGCCGGGACGGTTGGAATCTATCTCAATTCGTTCCCAGGGTTTACTCTCAATTTGTAAAGGATTTTGGCCATAGCTTAGTGAGCAAAACATTCCCCCGCTAATGACGATTAGTAGGAATCGAAGAGTATTCATTTGTAATCTGCCCATAAAAGTAATTGTCCAAAACACAAGATTAGAAAAAGAGAACCAAGTCTATCAAACAAGTAGCAACAGCACCAATCACTAGAAGATTGCTGCACCTACAATCTACACCAAGCGTTGAAATAGCGCCGATTTGTAATTTCATTTCAAAAAACCACATGCCAATAACAAAGTAACTACAAAAGTAACTACAAATAATGTCGCCCCTATCCTCTTTAAACGTTGGATGTTTACAAAAAAGCGCCTTCTACACAGTCAAATGGATCCTGAATTATCAGTCACTGATAATTGCATCGCCTAGTTAGCGATTTACAGATTGCAACGTCCTTTTAACATAACGCAACAGAACCCTCACCAAAGCACTAAGAAAAGTGCATCACTGTGGGTTGCATAATTGGATAACCCAATTTACCCCCGGCAAATTCCAACCCCCCTGCAGACTAATCATCATGCGGCATGAGCGTTAATTCGACAGTCCCCGCAGCCTCTGTATAATCCGCAAAAAATTCCAAGTAGCGAGAATTGTTGCACTAATTCTTACTGAATTCCTATTACCTATCTATACATTTTTTGGGAGCTTTAAATGAGAAAGCAAAATAACAGTTTAGGGAAACTTAACAAGCGACTCGCTTGTTTGGTTTTCGGATTAATGAGTTCAACTGGCACGATGGCATTTACTCAAATAGGGGGTGGCGGTGCAATTCCCATGGGCCATGAGTGGTTAACACGCACGTCAGCGCTTGAAGTTTTAAATGCTGACCATGTTATTTCACCTGACCCACAAGATCCTAGAATTAATTGGCAAGATGGTTTAGCCAAAAACCTAGATCTATCAAATGCGCAAGCTGAAGTGAGCCGATTAAAAAGCATTTCCAATAACAACGCCCGCTATGAACCTCGATACGATGATGTTTATGCCGCGATAATGGGTGAGCGCTGGGTCGATACCGCAGGTTTTAACGTTGTAAAATCTACCGTAGGCAAAATTGATTGTTTTGATGCCGTTGCCCAGGAACCTGCAGATTTACAGCAAGACCACTTTATGCGTCGTTATGATGATATCGGTGGCCAAGGTGGTATTGAATCTGCTCAACGGGCGCAACAGCGGTTTATTCGACACTTTGTTAATGCAGCTATAGCCAATGAGAAAAGCATAAAAATCTGGGATGGTGGCACCTATTCTTCGCAAAAGAAAATAGGCCATAACTATTTTCTATTTGGTCGAGCTGTACATCTATTTCAGGATTCTTTCAGTCCAGAACACACAGTACGCCTAGCTGAAGACAATTACGAAAAAGTGCATCAAGTGAAGGCTTATTTATGTACTGAAGGCGCTGAGCAACATACACACGCCAGTACAGAAGCAATCAGCTTTACCAGTGGTGATGTAATCTGGAAAGAGGACACCCGCCTCAACTCAGGCTGGGAAACATATAAAATCAGCAATATGAAAACGGTAGCTTTAGTTGCAATGGAAGCCAGTAAAGATTTATGGGCAGCCTTTATTCGGACCATGGCTGTATCACCTGAAGAGCGAGAAGAGATAGCACAACAGGAAGCTCAAACGTTAGTTGATAACTGGTTATCTTTTGATGAAGAAGAGATGCTTGCCTGGTATGAAAAAGAGTCTCACCGCGACCACACTTATGTATTAGAAGAGAACCAAGCAGGCCCCGGTATGAGCCAATTCGACTGCATGGTAGGTTTAGGCGTGACTTCAGGTAGCCAGGCTGAGCGTGTTCTAGCACTCGATAAGTTGCGACGTCAATGTTTATATAATGTAGAACCTATGGCTGGATACAGTGATTTAAATGATCCCTATATGGATATACCCTTTAACTGGCAGTGGACATCAGTAACATGGCAAACACCTGGTTCAAATTGGCAATTTCCGCAGTTGGAAGCAGATACCGGTAAGCAAGTTGTTATTAAAAATTCTGTAAACGGCGAAAATCTTACCGCTCCTGACGGCATTAAACACAACGCAAACGTTTATTCAAAAACGGGTGAAGCGCTGGAACTCATTTTGGTAGGAAATTCCAATAACGAAGCTTATTTTCGTGCCAAAAACGATGCCGATCTGTTCTTAAGTTACAGTGCATACTCCGGAAAAGCATTACTGTATAACTCGCCGAATCAAGCAGCCTATCGAGTGAAACAAGAAGGTGTTTTATGGAGCATTGAAAACACCTACTGGAATGACTTCCTTTGGTTCAGCAGTTGGTCGAAACGTCCTTATGTCAGCGGTACAGGGAATCCGGACAAAGCGCACTCACAATGGATTATTGAAGGTTTATAAACAACCTCTTACAGAAAAACTGTCTTGACGAAATACTATTGAGCCTAAAAAAATATATGGATATTGAGGTCAATAGTATTTTCTCAACGGTGAAGACAGACAGTTTGATATTAATATAAAATGATTAACAGAGACAGATTCACTAAATATCAAAGTTAGATCTTGCTGATCGATTCTTCCGGAGATTAAATAACCAGAGCCCCTTTGCAATTACAAGCCAAGTACTTTTTTCATCGCACTAACATCATACCCTTTAACCACCTCTGACCCCACTTTCAATACAGGCACTCCATTCCCACCTAGCGCTTTATATTGATTATACCCATCCTTAGAACGTTCGATGTCATACTCATAATATTCGATATCATGACTATCCAATAGATCACGCGTCTTCTCACAGTACCCACACCAGGACGTTGAATAAAGTACAACAGCGCCATTATTCAGCGCCTCTTGACTTGGTGGTGGGTAAACGTACCTCCCTAGAGAGTCCCACTGTTGGAAAACCACAACCAATACGACTAACAACAATACTCTTTTACTGCCGCTCATGATCACACCCATGCTTGCGCCTAAACAACTATAACTTTTCAGAGTTACAGTAACAGATCAGCCCAATGATTTTCATAGCGACCACTAATAAATACAGTTGAACAAACACCTCAACCAACACCCCAGTTAACGTCACGGGCAACTCGATTAACACGCTAGCACCAACAATTCCAAACAACATGAGTACCGCAAAAATATAGTCCTTAAATGTGGTCGTGATGATTCTTATCATTGATAAAGGGTTAAGGCACATCAGTGACTGCGTTAAGGTAATTAAAATAAGTGATGAAGGTAAAAGAAACGCTCCAATAAAAATACAACTCACAAGCAAAGGCAGTGACTCAATATCGCTATTGTAGATAGCAAGCGCTGGTAGAAAACAAAAAAATGCGCTCCCTCCCACCAGCATCAACGGCTGGACAGCACTTGAGAAAAAATCATCATATCCCGGAAATCCCGGTATTCCCTCTTCCCCTCTGGCACTAGTTAGCAGCACATCCATCATGTAATTGCTTATATAGCCAAAAGCAAATACGGTTGCGAACCAACCTAGGAAAAATGGAGCATTCATTGCCAAGGACATAACGATAAAAAGAAATGTCCCCACCATAAGAACTAGCAAACCCTTGCCCTGTAACGGGTGTGCAAAAGAAGCCCAAACCAAACGATAGAAAGACTCTGTGGATTCAACTGAAAGGTCGTCTTCGTTTTGCTCATTATCTTTCACCGCATTGCCTTGAATCGCAGCCCCCTTTTTTAGTTCTATTTTTTGGGTTGTTACAACCTTATCCTTTGGAAGGATATCGGGTTCTCTAGCGCCCACTATAACCTCTGCCGCTAGGACTTGTTCATTTTTCGTATCACTCACCATCGGCACTAATGAAAGTGAGTCAACTTCCAACGTATCTGTTTCAAGTGGGACTAATTCACAATCTAATCCCTGACTTTTCAAATGGCCAATGTATTTCTCGGCTACAGAGGCATCTAGTGATTTCTTAATAACGCAGGGCTTGCCAGAGAATAACGTCTCCACTTTTTTAGCGTCAATTTTCAACAGCCGCCCTAGATTTGCCTTAGCATTCTCTAATGAAATATCACCATGGATCTTGCCCCTAAACACCAAATCGTAACTTTGGACACTCATCTAATCCCCTTTAAATCACCAATTTTACAACGATAGATATAGGTTAATTAGGTTATTATAGATGAATCCAACAAAATGTGATCGACATATCAAAGATGCCTATTGACTAAAAAGGAAATAGGGGTTCTGTTGCCACAACCCCTATCTGAGACCAATATTAATGCATTTCCTACACGTTCATTAGCGATTCAATGTAATAGAAATAGTAATATTATCTGGATCAGCATTCTCTATCATCTCAACGCCAATCCCTGTCAGTCTTGACTCTATATGTGTACTACCTTCTTGGGCAAGTAATACGGTAGCTGTTCCCCGCTTTCCAGTAACCATATGCATGGCAAAACGTTTGGCTGATGGACTCTTTTTATTATGTGGAAAAGAAATAAAGACCGGGCCACCATCCCCTGGGTTGTCTAAGTTCCACATGGATGAGTTAATAATGACCGTCGATAGTCCTTCACCGTCAAAATCACTGATTCTTTTTAGCTCAAACGTTGTTGTTTCGCCATCAAATAGAGCAACTTCTTCCTCTGGAAGCCAATCCTTAAGGTAGTAATGCGGAGCAGATAGATAAGGCGCTCCCTGAGCTCTATTGTTCATGACGGTATTCGTGTCGGGTCTACTCAACGTCAGCTTTCGTTTCTTGTCACCCTTACCAACATTAGTTGTGATCGTTTCCCACTTCCAGGTAGCATGCCCAAGCCCCATCGCGTGTCCCATTTCGTGGGCTGCGACATCGTGTTGAAACGAACCAAGACAGCTGACGCTGCTATTACGACGACTCGTATTAACCTTAAACACGTAATCATTCGCTACACGACCATGCCCTGTATAGACAACATTTAGTCGCCCCCTGGAATTACGGATATAATATTCAGCCGCAGATCTAACCATTTTTTCGCCGCGCCCTTTGTCTTGCGACCCGAATTTTCCGTTGCATGACATCTTAAGACCTACTTTGTAGGTGCCCACTCTTGGTTTTTTAGGCGGCAGACTGTTTTCTATTGATTTATCTTCCGTAGACTCTTCTGTATTCTCATCTTCTGATGGCACGGTCTCGGTATCGTCAGTATTTTCCTCTTCAACAGCATCATTATCTTTACTGATATGTAAGGTTACTGATTTGAATTTTTCAGCAGAACCCTTATTTACTCGTATTTCATCACTTTCATAGCTAGTGGGTTGAATCACTAGGCCCGCGACCTTGTATTGCTTGTTCTGTGTTGGATCGAAAATTCTAGCTATGACCGTATTACCCATCGCCATACCTTTGCATCTTTGACATTTAGGTGCTTTGTAAAAGAAGATCTGACCACCTTGAACGCCATTGCCTTTGGTTTTTACAGATTTTGGTATACTAATAAAAAGTCGTTGGTTATTCGGTAAGTCGTAAACGTAGGCTAAGGGAATATCACCATCATTTTTCACATTTTTGTCGATAGGTCTAAGTTGTACTTCAACAACGCCTCCACTTTCTAATAACTCTGAATCAAGCTGAACCACGTCTGCCTTTTTTGTCCAGCCTAACCAATGCAATTGTGGAATCGAATAATTTTGTGATGAGTACCTTCCCATAAAGGTACTTGGATCTTTATAGCCCTCAACCTTCCCTGTTTTTCTATTGAGTTTGTTGCCGTGTTTAAGACCCAGTAAATGACCTACTTCATGAGCAAAATCTCTTTTGAGTGTTCCTACCAAATTGGCATTTCCCCTTCCTGCATTGGAAGAACCACACAATCCTTTTGGAAATACACGAACCGTAAATAGCACTCCTGCATCGTCAATCGTATTGGCTTCGGCTTTCGCATCTTTACAGGAACCTGGAGCAACTTCCTTTGTTATGGCTCTATTTCTATTAACGCGCAGCTGCCCTTGAGAAGCGTTTTTTAAAAAATCAGCTAACCACCGTCCGCTGCTTTTGATATTTCCCATGCTGGGAGTGGTTTTACCGGGCATAACCACTCTCACTAGATTG
Organism: uncultured Gammaproteobacteria bacterium; assembly: GCA_913063495.1. GTDB lineage: Bacteria > Pseudomonadota > Gammaproteobacteria > Pseudomonadales > Ketobacteraceae > 42-54-T18. Next base: position 15,233 of record CAJXXT010000008.1, read on the forward strand.
TATTTTTGAGCAGCAGCGCCCTCTTTGATCGCTTTTTTATTGTAATTAACCACGCAATCGGTATCAGCATCTCCACAGGTGTATATATATATGAATACGAATTCTGGGAATACATAACCGCGAACATAGCAGCTAACAAAAAAACGTGTTTTAGTTTTAAGTAGGATGAAATATCTTTATTGTTTCTAATTTTTTTAAAAAACATGATGCCACCTCGTTATCTATTGCTATTTTTTTTGTTCTAAGCCCTTGGTAAAACAATTAACACTGATCCTCTTTAGTCAAAATATCTTAAATTGGGTTTAACGCTATTTCAGCTGATAAACATTGTAATCACTCCTTTGTTCTAGTTCACACGACGTATAGGCGTGGCACATCCTTGTTTTTTTGAAGCGTATATTTTTGGGATCTGAAGAGGGGTCAACAAACATAGAGACAAACTTGCATCCAGGCGTTTCCTGACAAAATTGTAAACACGCTTGGGGAAGATGAAAATGATCGCCCACCCTACCTTTTGTTGTAGATTCAATAGGGATACCCTTACAGTCCGAAGCTATTGAAGCAATCGGGGATAGCTCTTCGGAAGTCATCGCACCATCCCCACCTCTTATACGAGGTAGTTCGAACCCCAAATTGTGTACTAGATTGTCGTAAATTGCCTCTCCAAGTTGAGCCGCGTATGCGTTAAGCCTATCCCCTCGCATAAAGTTGGAATATGACTCCAGTTGCACGCTATCAAAAAAATCGGGGTGATGATCAGGGTATGGGCGGCCCTGAATTTTCTTATCTTGCAAATTTTTACCTACACTGTTTCTTTCAAAAGAACCGCCAGTTGACCAAAAGGGTCCCCGTTGATTTTTCATGGTTGCACTTGGAAACGTTGGAATTCCTCGCACCGCAATCCCTTGTCCTAGTGAGTATTGCCCCTTATAGGCATCCCAAGGTGAAAGATGTCGTTGTAACAAACTGAATTTCATCCGGGAGGATTTCATCACTTTTTGATACTGACTACTGGACGGATTGTTTAGAACCGCTTCAGATACATTCACGGTATTCGCAGTAATACCGGTTCCAATATGATTGCGAGCTGAACGGCTTACCTGACCATGAAAACCGATTTGTAATCCACCGCCCCACTCCTGAAAAGCGATATCCCTCGCTTCACGAACGAAACTCAAAAAGTCATCCCACGTTGCAATAAGATCTGGGTGTTGTCGAAGAGGCGGCAAAACTTGGATTACTGTGTCTCGTGGTATTCTATTCATGTCCAATAACCCTTTGGGCCAATTTGGAACAATCATATGAGGTCGTTTACCGGTGATCTTTTCTAGATATTGCACTGTGCGTTTACAAAGTTCCCCAGAGCCTGAGTCCCCAACAGCTACCCCAATTTTACCATCTCTAAAATCAATGGCGGTTTGCAAGGAATCGCAATCGCCACTGCATCCTCGCCAACCCACGGGGTATTTATCTCGCATCTGCTGCGTGACAGGTGCCTTGTTGTGAATACAAACCGCGATAAGTGGCAGTGTTCCCGGGTAATACTCAACAAAAGGTTTACCATTTACAATCACTCTGCCGGGAATCGCTGTACCCGGTAATACGGAGCGCGGATCCAAATTCGACGCAGGATGGATATTGTGGTCTGAAAAATCCTGTTGATAGGTAGGGCCAACATAAGGTAGTCCGGCCTCTTCGAAAACATCCCAAGCATCAGCAGCTGTCACCAGCTCTCTATCAGGCATTGTAGGGTTGTAAGTGTTGATCCTCCATAATTGATTATCCAGCAAGGTAAAATCTTGCTGGATAATGTTAGCGCCATGTTCCTTTGACGCTCCTTCTACAGTTAGCGCCTGTTCATCGCTTTTACTAAATATGATGTATTTGTTATCAGACTTAGGGTAAGACCGCATAATAATGAAACGTTGAGCGTCGCTGCCTGTCAGCTCCGACTGTCTGATGTTGACACCATCACCAGAGGAATCAGTATCCACGGTCAACGCTAGACCGCTGTATTTTGAGATGATGACGTAGTATTTATTGTCAAGCGGTCTCAAGATCCAAACAGAGCGTAAAGGAGTCGGTTCAGTTCTGGCATTTTGCTGAACATTATCTTCATCTAAACCAACCCCAAGCAGCATATCCGCATGACTGGAGGTAATTGTAAATTCTCCCTCCAAATCAGTGACTTGTAGCTTACAGCCAGACAGAAGCGTTAGACAGAAAATTGCAACGACCAAGGTCTTCATACAACGGTACATAGCCTTCCCTTTATAGTCTTATTATCAGGTTTTTTACTGGGCACAATTAATATCCTAACGAATACGGTTTGCTTATAAAAATCAGTATCGGTCAAGTTATCGGGTCAAAATCGGCCACATAGTACTAACGCTCTGATTGTGGGGCGAACCTGAAGCGTTAGTACTGGCTACAAAGGATAATAAAGTACTGCAGAGTTATTATATGGCCTAGTAAGGCCCATTTTCCCAGGATTCCCCCTGCCTTTTTCTACTAATAATTGATTTCCAGTCATTGGGATAAATAGTTTCAATGACGACATCCTGCTTAGCGTTCACTTGCTTACTGCCATTTACTGGAAACTTAATACTATCGCCCACTTTGTAAAAGCATTGGTAGGCCGCTTTGCATAATATATTTTGTGAAAATTTATCTGCATAAACTGTTTTGTCACTCTTCGAGAACTTTGTCCTGAAAGTTTGTACGCTTTTGCATTGGCCGCCGGAAGATATCTGTACTTTGCCATTCTGCAACAGATTTGTTTTTTCTTGGTCATTTTCAAAATAACAGGTGTCCCACAAATTATTGACAGAAATCTGTCGCATGTCACACGTACCCTTTGAACATAGAGAATCCCTATTTACATATTCAGTTTTAAATTGAAATTCCATATGTAGATTATCGCTACCAAGTTTATCGATGGAATTGATGGATGTGTTATTTTTGGTAATAACATAGCTAGCATTTGGGAGTTCTGAACAAGAGTTATCGGTCTCTGAGGGTTCAATTCGTACCAACATTGCACTCTCAGAGCGTTCAACAACTCGAATGATAATATCATCCATTAATTTATCATCCCAAGGACGGTTTTCATCTATAAACCGGTAGATTGATGTTCCCTTCCATCGGTGACCGCCACTAAAGCCAGACGTTTCAAACGGGGCGCTTAGCATCGCCACTAGAGCATCTTCACGCTTATTGTAATTTGGGTTACTAGGTTGTAGGAGGCCCCCTTCTTGGTTGCTTGCTAGCCATAGCCGATTACCACTTCGTCTAAGGTCGATTACAAGTCCATAAGGGTGTTCACCTTCTGCATCAGGGTCAGTAACGGCGAGCGGACGGATAGATACCCAATGATCTCCGAATATGTAATTTTCTTCGCTTGAGTAATCCCATTGCAGTTGCTTAACCTGATCTTCTTCTACCCAGCCAAGCCAATGTAAATGCGGTATATTGAAACCAGTTTTATATCCTGACATTTGGCTAATACCCGAATCTGTTTTATTACAGGTATCTTGATTGTGGATACCATCATGTGCCAACCCCCAAGTATGCCCAGCTTCGTGACGTAAACAATATTTTGAAAGTGAGGAACCACCACAATTTGCTTGGTTTCTAGAAGGAGCATTTGAACCTGAAAATGCTCCTTTAAATACATTTAGATTACATGCGCCTAAACTTCGACCTCTCTTAGCCGTGCTTATCAATGTCGCTTTTGAACGTGTTGTATTATCTGGCATGACTGCTTGAGAGGCTGTCAATACTTTGGAAAAACCAAACTTACCCCTAGACCAATCTGTCACGTCCTCTCCAAACTGTTCCAGATAATTTTGGTAACGATATTTTTTGATATTTCCCTTGCCATTAGGATAACTTACGGAATATCCGCAAAGTTTTTTATTGGTTCCCGTGGAATATTTCATACTCGAAAATTCTACAGCGTAGTTTTCGACTATTGTTTCACTGTTAGAATCTGGTTCATCGGGTTGCTCTGTCAACAGCGACAGACTCCATCCCTGAGACATTTTTTTATCATACTTTTCCAACGTAACTTCCAAATCACCTGCTGTATCTATCTCATTAGATACTGTTAGTACCCCATCAAACGTAAAGCTAACAATTGCATAGAGATTTTTAGTTGTTGGATTCTGGTGAACCATAACCCTAAACAATTGTGCCTCATTTTCCGAGATATCTGACAAATAAAGTGACTGACCGTTGTCGTCTATTGTGATGGCTTTTTCGGACAACATTGAAATGATTCGATATAGACCTTTTTCATTGGCATTTTGAAGAGTCCATGCCTGATGCATCATGATCGTATCTGACGTTGTCTGCATCGAAATGGTGTCACTTGAATCACCAACGCTTATGACTTCGCCGGATACCGTCGCTACAATTGTGTAGTTACCTTCCATGCCAGACACATATTTGCAGCCATTCAGTGTGATACCCATTGAGACAATGAGAAAGGCAACAATAGGGTTAAACCAACGATTAGTATTAAACATTCTTAAGCTCCAAATTAGCCGAATCAAATATGGCTGCATTAGCTAGATGAATCTTACTAGCCAGCCTTTCCTTCATATCCTAACGAAAAATGTCTGCATATAAAGGTCAGTATGGGTCAAGTTATTGGGTCAAAACCGGTCATGAAGTGCTGACGTACTGAGACACCAGTATCATTCCTTTGATTATTTTACGCTTCTAATTTCCTAGCAACAGCCATTTCAACAAGTTCTTCTCGACCAGGAATCCATCGCTCCTTACGATACCACTGAATCGTTTCAACAATGCCTTCTCTTATAGATGGGTATTTCGGTTCCCAACCTAAAGCTGCAAGCTTAGATGTGGAATAGCTATGATCTGCCCATAAATAATCCAGCCAACCTATATCAAATACAGGTGCCAATGCAGATGAAATCCCCTGTTTCTCTACGGCAAGATTCCATGTTTCTGTAAGGTTAAAATTTACTCGGTCTAATAGATATTTAATAACACCCTGACCTCTTCTTGTAAGAGGTATCGTTATTTTGCTCAACATAGGTGACTTGTATCTAATATTTATCCCTAGCTGTTGACAAAGTATCTCTATAAAGTCATCTGAAGAAACGGGGTCTAAATCTGCAATATTGTATGCTTGCCCATTGACTTTATCTCCACTTTCAACGAGAACCTGAACTGCAGAACAAACATCATCAACATGAACACTGTGAGAGACCCTTCCTTCGCTAGGCAATATCAAATTTTCAAGTCCCCAAATACGGCAGGCAGACCCCAAAGCAACATACATAGCTTGGCCATACTTTGAACCAGGGCCATAGACTAAAGTCGGTCGAACGATAGACACGGGCAACTGACTCGATCTAAATAATTCGACCGCAAGCTTTTCACACTCCCATTTCGACTTTTCATACGCATTTCTAGGTTGTATTTTCGCAGTTTCATCAATAAAGGGTTTGTCGGGTATGCCATAAATTCCTGACGTGGAGAATAGGATGATACGCTGAACATTATGCCTTAATGCGGATTCACAATAATTTCGAGTACCATTGACATTAACTCGCATAATCGTTTCTTCAGGTATCGCGAGATTAAATATTGCCGCAGTATGAACAATAACATCAACTCCAGCCACTGAGCGATCAATTGCTTCAGAATCCTCCAATGAACAGTACGCAATTTCTGCGCCCATATCTTTTGCCCATTGCAAATCCACATGATCCATATCAGATGCTCGAACCTTATAGCCCGCGCTAAGAAACTTCCTTACTAAAATACCACCTATAAATCCGCCAGCACCATTGATTAGTACTTTCTTCATTTTTCATCACCACTTCACATTAGAGTTTCGTAACGGTAAACCAGAAAATATTTTTTGGTCCAATACGCCCTAAGGCAGCTGGTGCATACACTCCTCGCCCTAACATTTTGTTATCGCTCACAAATCGTACTTCGTCGGTCAATCCGCGTATAATCGCTGGCGTAGCTTTCACATCGTAATTGATATTGATAACCTCCATTTCGGGTTCAAGCTGGCTCTTTCCTACGCTCACATCGAAATGACCAAACGAAAACTTGCCTAAAAATTGATTCGCCCCCTGGTATTCATCGTCATGGACTTTTTTAAAACACTTTTTATGGCCAAATAGCCTCAGAGGTAATGGTCCATAGAGACCATGAACAGCCCAATCACCTTCCAAATCAACATTTTCCGGCACCCATCCTGCTACAAATTTTTCGTAATACGACATTTACACCTCCATTATTCACGTAACATTTAAAGCTAACAATTGCTCTGTGCCCTATAGAACCCCAAATAATTAGCAACCCACTAACTGGTATTACCAGGCAAACCCTATCACACCACTGATAATAAGTTCAACTATCAAATTTTAATACCGCAACATATGTGTGCTTACTTCTATTCGTATATTCACACCCCGTTAGTTTCTATCCAAATACCTTTACCTTCGCGATAATTTCATGCTAAATTTACTGGTATGACCAGTTGAAAGGCATGAATATAGTTAAAAGATCCCAATGGTAACAATAGGATTTTTATGAAAATTAGTAAAACACATCATTACAATATTGGATCTAGAGACCTTATTGATATCTATTTATCTAAGGATTTTTTTCATTACCGTTTTGAAATGGCCAACGTACATAACTACCAAATTGTCCAGTTTGGTCCGGTTGGAGATAAATTCGTAACGACCGTCAAGCGCCCAATTAAAGTACGTGTTCCCACATCCCTTCCGAAAGCAATAAAAAGACTGGTGGATCGTGAAAACGTCGCTATTACCAGTATGGAGTGGGAGTTACACGGTGAGCATTCAAGGTCTGGTAACTATAGTTTTTCGCTGGAGGGGATTCCTGTGGAGGTAAAGGGAACGAACATTATTAGTTCTAACGGTGATGATGCTACAAATCAGCTTGAAATTGAGATTACCTGCCGCATCCCTTTTATTGGTAAGAAAATTGCCTCGCTTGTGGCTGAAAAAATAATATCTGGAATTGAGAAAGACTATATAGGAACCAAACACTATATTGAAAATCAATGGGTATCACCAAATAACAAAGAATCACTCGAATAAAAATCACTTTAAACGTTTCTAAACAAGGAGAGCTCTAATGTCCTCAGATAAAGCCGTTGTAACATGTTCCTTAACCGGCGTATTAACTAACCCTACGCAGCATCCCGTCCCTGTCACAATTCAAGAAATGGCAAATTCAGCAAAAGAAGCGTATGACGCAGGTGCTTCCATTATGCATGTTCACTTTCGCAGTCAACAACCAGGCTTAGGACACCTACCTACTTGGGAACCGGAAGTTGCAAAAGGTATGTGCGATGCAATTAGGGAAAAGTGTCCCGATGTTATCATTAATATGACAACAGGAACGCTTGATCGAGACCAACAAGGGCCATTGGATTGTTTACGAGCGGCAAAGCCTGAGATGGCCGCATGCAACGCTGGAAGCCTCAATTATTTAAAACTGAGAGGGAATGGTAATTGGGCGTGGCCTCCTTTGGTCTTTAATAACCCCGTGGACAAAATACAAGAAATTGTAAAAGTGATGAATGAAACTAACACGGTTCCCGAGTTCGAATGTTTTGATGTTGGTATTGTACGTTGCGTTAATATGTATATGGAAAACGGGTTTGCCAAAAACCCAGAATATAATTTTGTAATGGGTGTTGCTTCGGGTATGCCAGCAGATCCTGATTTGATTCCACTACTTTTAAAATACAAAGGTAATGATTGTGGTTGGCAAGTAACTGCAATCGGTCGTGAGGAAGTTTGGCCGGTACACCAAAAAACTGCTGATTGTGGTGGTCATTTACGAACAGGAGTCGAGGATACTTTCTATCTGCCCAATGGCGAAAAAACCACAGGTAACGGTCAACTCATTGAACAGATTGTCAAGTGTGCAGAAAACGCAGGGCGCAGTATTGCATCCCCACAAGAAGCTAGGCAAATCCTAGAACTGTCGTAATTACACAATAAACACGTCATTAAACACAGACACACAGTGAGAAATAACATGAGATTCACACAAGAACATATCGAGCTACGTCGTAACATTAAAAAATTTGTCGAGGCGGAAATTAATCCTTATTGTGACGAATGGGAAAAAGAAGGTATTTGGCCTGCCCATGAAGTACTAAAAAAAATGGGAGACCTAGGATTTCTCGGTATAACCAAGCCTGAAAAGTTTGGCGGAATGGGGCTAGATGCAAGTTATGGCATGGCCGCAGCAGAAGGTCTGGGTCACATTGAGAGTGGCGGTGTCCTGATGGGTATCGGTGTTCAAACCGACATGGCAACACCTGCCCTAGCAGAATGGGGAAGCGATGCGCTTCGAGAAGAATATCTCGCACCTGCCATTAGCGGAGAGCAAGTCGCCTGTATTGGCGTTAGTGAAGTTCATGCGGGTTCTGACGTTGCCGCAATAAAAACAACCGCTAAAAAAGATGGGGGCGATTACATTATAAATGGAAGTAAAATGTGGATTACCAACGCAACACAGGCTGATTGGATATGCCTACTAGCTAACACATCAGATGGTAAACCCCATTTTAATAAGTCACAAATCATCGTCCCGATGAATGCACTAGGAATAACCGTTTCTCCCAAGTTAGATAAGCTTGGTATGCGAGCTTCCGACACGGCTCAAATATTCTTTGACGACGTACGGGTACCACAAGGAAATCTTATCGGAGGTGAAGGCATGGGGTTCATGCAACAAATGGTTCAATTTCAAGCAGAGCGTATCTTTGCCACCTCCGGTATCACCAGTCTCGACAAAGTCATAGAAGGCACGATCGAATACACTCGAGAGCGAGAAACCTTCGGGCAGCCTATCATTGACAATCAATATGTGCATTTTCGCCTTGCTGAATTAAAAACTGAAGTCGAACTACTTCGCTCTCTAGCTTATCGTCTATGTGAAGGTATTGTTGCCGGTGATAACCCCATGGAATTAACGACCCTTGCATCTATGAGTAAACTTAAAATGGGACGACTTAGTCGAGAAGTCATCGATTCCTGCTTGCAGTTTTTTGGCGGCCAAGGTTATATGTGGGATCACCCTATTGCAAGAGCGTATCGTGATGGACGGTTAACATCTATCGGCGGTGGTGCTGATGAGATTATGCTTGGCATCATTTGCAAATCAATGGATATCTTGCCTAAAAAACGTAAATAGGTGTAACCAAGCCCCTGGGCTTTTGTTGGTTTTTTGTTGGGTTTTAAACAGGCACGAGGTAAGAAATGGCAACACTTAAGAAAATTTTAGTTGCAAATCGAGGGGAAATTGCGGTTCGAATTATGCGCACCGCTAAATCGTTGGGTTACGATACAGTCGCTGTATTTAGTGAAGCTGACGCCGATGCGCAGCATGTTAAAACCGCTGATGAGGCTGTGTTAATTGGGCCAGCCGCGGTGGGTGAATCCTACTTGGTTATTAGTAAAATCATCGATGCCGCTAAAGCTGTTGGGGCGGACGCTATACATCCAGGGTATGGTTTTTTATCTGAGAATGCTGATTTTGCAAACGCCTGTGAAGATGCAGGTATTGTGTTTATCGGGCCCGGTGTTGACGCCATAAAATTGATGGGTAGTAAACGGGAATCTAAAATTGCCATGATTAAAGCAGGTGTACCTTGTGTCCCTGGCTATGAAGGAGATGATCAGAGCGATGAAGTATTAATTGCGGAATCGAAAAAAATTGGTTGTCCGGTAATGGTTAAAGCCTCCGCCGGGGGCGGCGGCAGGGGTATGCGTTTGGTAGCGGATGAATCTGAGCTAAGTGATGCAATCCGAGCAGCAAGATCAGAGGCCGAAAATGCATTCGGTAATGGCGTGTTGATTATAGAAAAAGCCATTATCCAACCGCGACATATCGAAATACAGGTTTTTGCAGACACATTAGGTAATGTTGTCCACCTCGGCGAACGTGACTGCTCTATCCAGCGCCGACATCAAAAAGTGATTGAGGAAAGCCCTTCGCCCGTTGTTGATGAAACATTGCGGGGGGAAATGGGGGTCGCAGCAGTGAATGCTGCCAAATTCTGTGGTTATGTCGGAGCAGGAACAGTTGAGTTTCTGTTAGATTCCAGCGGAAAATTCTATTTTCTTGAGATGAATACGCGGCTGCAGGTAGAGCACCCTGTTACCGAAATGGTTACTGGTATTGATTTAGTAGAGTGGCAGATCAATGTAGCTGCCGGAGAGCCGCTACCCCTAACCCAGGATGAAATACGTTTCCAAGGCCATGCTATTGAAGCTCGCCTTTATGCAGAAGACCCTGCGCAAAACTTCATGCCTCAAACAGGCATCGTATTGCGCTGGAATCTACCCAATGAAATCGAGGTGAGAGTTGATCATGGAGTGGGCGAAGGTCAGATGGTTAGCGCATTCTATGACCCTATGTTAGCAAAGATTATTGCTCATGGAGAAACTCGCGATAAAGCACGCCGTAAACTCGCCGCAGCACTGCGTAAACTCACCTTACTTGGAGTCACCACGAATAAAACGTTTTTGGCCGACATCTGTCAAAACCAAGTTTTTGCACAAGGCAAAGCAACGACCGCCTTTATTGCAGAGCAGTATGGTGAAGACCTGTCGCTAAACGAAGCTACACCTGATCAAGAGGAGTTGAAAATAGCGGCCTTACTGTTTTACCTAAGCCGCCATCAACAAGCACAAAGTAAAAGTTTGGAGCTAACAGGGTGGCGTAGTGGTAGCTCCGTCAACGCTAATATCAAACTCACATGTCATGACGATCAAATCGTAATAACCATCAATGCGATGGAAGCAGGTGTTTTTGGTGGGCGTTTCGAGATTAGTAGCGCAGCCATTAATGTTGACAGTACAGAGAGTAGCGATCCAGTTACGTTGAATACTGTCATCGAAGTCATCGATATTGAAGAAAGCAAACTTACCTATATGGTTGACAATGTACGCCGAACTCTTGTGTTCTCACTACATGGCGATCGTATTTATTTGGATCTACTTAATGGCAACCTTATTGTTGATGATATCACTAACGCGCCACCTCAGGTTACAGGCGGTGTCGGTAGCGGACAACTTGTAGCACCTATGGAAGGCGCTATCACTGATATATTTAAAGCAGAAGGCGACGTTGTGAAGAAAGGGCAACTGATACTTGTTATGGAAGCGATGAAAATGGAACATCAGATAAAGGCTGATGTTGATGGCATCATTAGTAAGATATCGACCGATGTTGGCGCACAAGTTAAAACGAAACAGCTGCTGGTAGAAATCGAACCCGATACAGATAACGACGACGAATAATCATCCAAAGCAAGGTATCCAATAGATTGTAGGAAGAGCAAATGACAGTATTAGAGTCCGAAATCGATATAACCGGAGAAGAATTCAAAAAGAACAGTGAATTCATGACCCAATATGTAAAGAAAGTACGCGATGTTGAACAAGCGCAAATTAATACCGAAAATGCATATGCTGACAGAGCAAAAGAAAAGAAAAAGATTCTACCCCGAGCACGACTGGCACTCCTGCTAGATCCAGGAGCGCCCTTTGTAGAGCTTTGCTCTATTGCAGGTTTTAACATGCTTGATGACAAGAATGGACAGTTTTCTGGCGGTAATATAATTTGCGGAATAGGTTATGTTTCTGGTCGCCGTTGCGTCGTAATTGTTTGGAACTTCGCCATCAAAGGAGGCACAATAAGTGCAGTAACAGTCAAAAAAATGTTACGTGTACAACAAATCATATTTGAGCAAAAATTGCCCGTTGTTTCTTTGCATGAAAGTGGTGGTGGTAATTTAGCACAAGCTTCTGCGGCAATGGATCCATGGGCAGCAGCCGGCTTTCTTGATGGTGGAGTTGTCTACTGTCAACAGGCAGAGATGAGTGCCCAAGGTATCCCTCAAATCACTGTTGCACACGGAAATGCAACCGCTGGCGGCGCTTATCAGGTCGCGTTGTCCGACTATATCGTTCTGGTAAAAAATCAAACGCAGATGTTTTTAGCTGGCCCTCCATTGTTAAAAGCGGCTACGGGGGAAATAGCCGATGCCGAAGCACTTGGAGGGGCAGAAATGCACGCTACTATTGCCCAAAATGGAGAGTACCTAGCTGAAGATGATGCTGATGGTATACGTATCGCCCGGGAAATTGTTGCCCAGCTACCTAAAGATCCAACATTAGCACTGGATGAAGTCATTCCGCCTCTTCATGATCCTGAAGAGCTGATTGGCATCGTACCTTGCGACAAAAAAATACCTTACCGAGTACACGAAATTATTGCTCGAATTGCTGATGGTTCTGATTTTTTTGAATTTAACCCCGCAGTAGACCAACAAACCATTTGTGGGCATATGCGCATCGGTGGAAAACGTTGTGCTGTTATTGGCAATAATGGTCCTATCACGCCTAAAGGGGCTCTTAAAGCAACGCAATTTATACAGCTATGTGAACAAAGCCAAACCCCAATGTTATTTTTGCAAAACACTACCGGATTTTTGGTTGGCCTGGAGGTAGAGCAAGCAGGGCAAGTCAAACATGGCGCAAAAATGATACAAGCCGTTGCTAATATGCGAGCACCAAAAATCACAGTGTTAGTCGGTAATTCCTATGGTGCAGGAAACTACGCTATGGCGAGTCGCGCACTAAAACCGGAATTTGTCGTTGCGTGGCCTTCCTCAAAAACAGCCGTTATGGGTGGGGCTCAGGCAGCCAAGGTGATGGAAATCATTGCTGAGGAAAAAGCCAAAAGGACCGGAGAAGATCTCAGTGTCGCAGAACGTCAGAAAATCACCGGGCAAGGAAAAATGATTGAAATGGGATTGGAAATGATTTCTGAATCCATGTTTACAAGTGCACGATTGATGGATGATGGCTTGATTGATCCAAGGGATACACGGAAAATAATTTCATTTTTCTTGGATACTTGTTTGGAATCAAAGAAACGAGAATTGCAAGGGATTAGCTTTGGTGTGCCTCACTTGTAAATGACTCCTGTAAATGACCCTTTCAAATGACCCCTTCAAATATCGAACCAAAAATGGCCTTCATAATGAAGGCCATTTTTGGTTCGATAACAAACAAACTATTTTAATTCCTTAGATGACTTCCCCAACACATGACGAGCAACGACTAACTGTTGTATCTGCTGTGTCCCTTCAAAGATGTCAATGATTTTAGAATCTCTTGCGAATTTTTCTAACAATTGCTCCTCGCTGTAACCTAGCGTACCGCAAAGTTCCACACACTTTAACGTAACCTGATTTCCCACTCGACCTGCCTTTGCTTTGCAAATAGATGCTTCCTTAGGGTTTGGCTGTTTGTTATCTGCCATCCAAGCTGCTTTTAGTGTTAATAACCGAGCTGCTTCTAAATCAGCTTCCATGTTATAAATTTCTGCCTCCAATGCTGTCGAACTATAAAGGGGTTTATCGTATTGTGGATCAACCCCTTCTTTTTTCAATAATTCACGCGTTAACTCCAACGCTCCTCGAGCAATACCCAAAGCCATAGCAGCAACCTGCGGGCGGGTATTATCAAAGGTTTGCATAACACCGCCAAACGCTTTTCTTCGAGCTTCTTCAGTATCGGCGATTTCCGCTGATCCCAATATATTACTCTTAGGAATGCGGCAATTAACAAAGCTAATCGCTGCGGTATCTGATATACGTAACCCCATCTTATCTTCAGTGCGGGTCACCGTCATACCGGGCGTACCATGTTCGACAACAAAGGATTTTAGAGCGGCTTTTCCAAGAGACCTGTCCAGACTTGCCCACACAACAACGGCATCACCCCGCTCGCCAGCCGTGACAAAAATCTTTTCGCCATTAATAACCCATTCTTCCCCCTCTTGCTCTGCCGTAGTTTGTACTCCAGCTGAGTCCGACCCCATGCTCGGTTCAGTAATCGCCATTGCACAGTATAGTTTACCAAAACGTTCTTTTTGTTCTTTGTTACCAACAGCACTTATCGCCGCATTGCCCAACCCAACTCCGGGAATCGATAACATCATGCCGCAACAACCCCAAGCTAATTCAGTGGTTGCAATAATACCCGACATATTACCCGCATTTTTAATGCCGGCCACACGCTCATCTCCCGATTTTGTCGCGGCAGCAACAGCTCCATCTCCCTGCCCCGCCAGTTTACCTAACATTTCAAGTTCTTTGGGTGCTTCAGTATGCTCTAAACCATCATACTTTCTTGCAACAGGTCTAAAAATACTGGACGCAATGCTGTTCATCATTGATTGTGAATTTGTAAGTCGTTGAGGTAGTTCCAAATTAATCATTTGTGATTTCCTACTGTTTGTTTTATTTCTACTTTACCTTTATTCTATTTTATTCTATTTTATTCTTTATTGGGCGCTGGCCTTTAATTTTATATCGACGCTATGCCTTCCAATATGCCGATAGCTCGCAAATTTCGATACCAAAGTTCCACCGGGTGTTCACGACAAAAGCCATGCCCTCCCAACAACTGGACACCATTCGTTCCAATCTCCATCGCTTGTTTCGCACAAAGTGTCCGTGCAAGATACGCCTCCTTGTGAAAGTCCAAACCTTGCTCCGCCCTGGAGGCTGCGCGTAGCACCATTAATCGCATACCATCCAATTCAATGGCGATATTGGCTACCATAAATGCAACGGATTGACGATTGGAGATTGGCTCACCAAAAGCCACACGATCATTCACATAAGGAATCACATAATCTAGTACCGCTTGACAGCAACCAACGGATAAAGCACAAGTACCTAAACGACTGAGATCAATAAGCCGTTGTAAGTCCAATGTCTTTTCATTTTCACCTAATTTGGCAGAAGCGCCTACCAAGACGTTGTCGAAATGAAGACGGCTTAGTTCCAAAGGTCGAAGGCCCATACATTTTTCTTCAGTATAACGTAGGCCTTCTGCGTCCATTTCTACGATAAAACCACTGGGGCCCTCACCTTCTAAATCTGCAATCACCAAAATAAATGCTGAACTTTCCCCTAACGCCACCATGGATTTGACACCGTTAATGACATAACCTTCCTCTTTTTTGACTGCTTTGGTTTCAAGTGTAGAAGGCTCAAAAGTCGCACGGGGTTCCATTATGGCGATAGTTGCTGCTACAAACTTTTCAGCGGCAAGAGGCGTTAGGTATTTTTCTTTCTGACGTTCCGTTCCCTGATCCAATACAGTGTTAACAAATGCAAGGGGTGTTAACATTGCAATAGCCAACGACATATCACCACGTCCAAGGTCTTCAGCATTCAACACATTAGATAATGGTGTTCTATCCATACCCGCACCACCATAGGCTTCAGGAATAGGCAAAATCGACAAACCTAACATCATGGAATTATCTAAAAAATCCTTCGGCGGCACAGAATTTTCGTCAGAGCTACGAGAAATAGCGTTAAGTTCTGTATCTGAGTAGCGCTGTAAAGACTCACGCGTAATACGCTGATCTTCAGTCAAGGTTAGGTCAAAGAGTTGCTCAGTCATATTTTCTTCCTTAGTGTTATTACTAAATCTGCATTAAAGGCCTCCTTAAAAAGCTATCTCTAAAACAAATTCTCTATAATCGTGGCGTTAGCGGTTCCCAGTCCCTCGCAAATAGCGAGCAATCCAAAGCGATCTCCTCGTCGCCTCATCTCATACATCAAGGTAGTCATTAATTTTGCACCCGTTGCCCCTAGCGGGTGCCCCAGCGCTTGCGCTCCACCGTTCACGTTAAGCTTGGAGATATCAGCCTGCAACGCATTGCACCATGCTAAGGGAATGGATCCAAATGCCTCGTTAACCTCATAAATCCCTATATCACTGATGGATAACCCGCTTTGTTTGAGTATTTTTTTAGTACATGGAATGGGGCCTTCTAATACCATTTCTGGATCGGAACCCACCACCGCCATGCTATGTATTTTTGCTAGTGGTGTTAAATTATGCTCTTTAAGCGCCTTTTCACTCACTACCAGCACCGCGGATGCACCATCACAAATTTGACTTGCCGCAGCCGCAGTAATAATTCCATTGTCTAATATAGGCTGTAAACTTTGAAGTTTGCTCAGAACAGGGTTAAATCGTATACCTTCATCTACTTGATGCAGGTGACGTTCACCATCAACAGTGATTTCAATGGGAATAATTTCATTGTCAAACTTCCCAGCTTCACAGGCAGCGGCTGCCTTTACGTGACTGCCATAAGCAAAATTATCAAGCATGTCTCTTGTGACAGCGTATTTTGCTGCTACTTTTTCCGCTCCATCAAACTGATTGAAGGATGATCCTGGATATTTTTCCTGCAGTTTGACACTATCAAAGGGGCCAGCCATTCCTGCTTTTTCTGACGCCATATAGGTTGCACCAATGGGTACCATGCTCATACTTTCAGAACCACCAGCAATAATAACATCCTGGGTTCCGGACATTATCGCCTGTGCTGCAAAATGAATTGCCTGCTGCCCTGAACCACATTGTCGATCAACGGTGACCCCAGGGACACTATCAGGCAGTTCAGATGCAAGAATAACTGTCCTTGCCAAGTTAAAGGTTTGAGGGCCAATCTGAGAGACACACCCAAATATCACATCATCAATAGCAGCAGGCTCAATACCCGTTCTATCAACAAGTGCGTTCAATATTGTGGCCCCTAGATCAACAGGATGAATCTGACTTAAACGACCATTTTTTTTACCACCAGCAGTTCTAACTGCGTCAACTATATATGCTGTACTCATTGTATATCCTCATTTCAATCTGAGCATTGTGATTTGTGTATTGTGATCTACGCGTTGTGATCTATACATCCCGATTTAGACATTGTTGCAAACGATCATAATTCAGCGTACTGTTAATGGCAACTGGTCATACCAGAAACAAGTATCAAAAATAACTATAAAATGGCGACACATAAGTAACTCGGTTTGACACCGCAACTTGCGAGAGTACTCTGTGATGTAACTTATTTTTATATTAACGCGAGAGATACCGTGCTATTTCAAAAATCTACTAATGCTTTTATTGAGTCTCTTTTCCCTGTAGGTGAGGATCTACCTGCAATTACTAGTAAAAAACTAATAAGCAATTTTAAAGACATCACCAATAACTCTTCTCTCGCTCTTGTCGGTATAAGTTTGTTACTCATACCCATAGAGTTACGTGGAGTCATAACATGCGGACGTTTTTTCTCTAGCCTCAGCATCGAAAAGCGGCAACAGCTGCTTCAACGTTGGTCCTATACGTTAATTACAGGGAACTATTTACGTATAGCGTCCATCCCCTTTAAGCTAGCCTTCCTATTAGATAAAAAAACAATTGAGACCGTTAAAACTCATAATGGAGTAACCATTCCACTTCATGAAGAAAAACAATCTTGGCAACAACAAATTTCTCGTGCGCAAGACTTTGAATCTGACGAAGAGCTTGAGGCTGATGTCGTTATTGTAGGGACTGGGGCTGGTGGCGCTGCTGCAGCTTATGAACTTTCCAGTAAAGGTTTAGCCGTTGTACTCATAGAGGAAGGGGAGCATTACCAACGTAAAGACTTTAATGGCAAAGTAGTCGATATGATTTCCAAACTCTATCGAGGTAAAGGGGCAACCGGAACAATAGGAAACTGCTTTATCCCTATACCGTTAGGTAAAACAGTAGGTGGCACAACAACCATCAATTCAGGAACCTGCATGAGAACACCCTCCGATGTTATGGCGGAATGGCGTACTGAGGGTTTAAGCGAATTTACTGATGAAACAATGGCGCCCTATTTCGAACAAGTAGAAGAGATTATCAGTAGCAAAAGAGCAGATAAAAAATACGTCGGCCCTCTTGGTGATATGATCGCAAAGGGGGCCGACGCGATGGGATTAATCGATCATCAGCCACTTCTGCGGAATGCAGAAGGATGTGACGGCCAGGGGCTATGTCAATTTGGTTGTCCTACTGAAGCAAAAAAATCAACCAATGTCAGCTATATACCAAGAGCATTAGACTCTGGCGCATTTTTGTTTACTGGAATGCGAGCTACAAAACTACTTCGACAAGGTAACACCGTCGAAGGTTTAGTGGCTGAAGGAAAAGGTAAAAACGGTGATGCCATTCACCTTACTATTAAGACAAGTAAAACCATACTATCAATGGGTACTTTTTATACTCCCGTATTTTTGAAACGAAACGGTATTAAAAATCGATGGTTGGGGCGCAACCTTTCGGTACACCCCGGTGGTGTAGTTACTGGATATTTTAGTGGACAGGAGTTTGATAACTCCCGCTCTATTCCGCAAGGATACGGAATACACGATTATGCAAAAAAACGTTTGACGTTTGAAGGCGGTACGCCACCGTTTATCGTTCATGGCATATCCGGTTTAGATTATGGAGAAGAGTTTATAAAAAACACTGAGCGATTTCAAAATACGGCGTACTTTGGCTTTATGTTACGGGAGAAAAGTCGGGGTCGTGTGTGGGGTTTGTTAGGTCGTGACATCCCCCTTGCCTCTTACAGTATGAATAAAAGCGATTTTAAACTTTTTATGGAAGGCATAGAGGTTTTAGCGACCCTTTATCTCAAAGCAGGAGCCGATGAAATCAATATACCTGGTCATAAGAAATACGATCCCATTCGTAATGAAGCAGAGTTACGGAAATTTCTAAATAAACCCCACAAGCCTAGAGATTTTTTACTCTCCGCTTATCACCCTCTAGGCACCGCACGAATTGCTACTGATAAATCTAAAGGGGTTTGTGATCCAAATCATAAAGTGTTCGATGTTGACAATCTATATGTAATGGATGGTAGCTCTGTTCCCAGTGCCTTGGGGGCCAATCCTCAAGTAACTATTATGGCCATGGCCAGCAAAGCTGCCGAGAAAATTGCCGATCAGTTATTGGCAGAGATATAAACAAATATAATCAATAATTACACATAGGCAATCTGATGATCAAAAGCCCCAATAATAATGTAGCAGAAGTAAGCGCCACAGAACAATGGTCAGTATTCTCCCCAATAAAAACAGGCAATGATGTATGTTGAGAGTCTACGAGGAAGGGACATTAAGGTGTATTTGTTTGGCAAGCAGATTCAAAACCCTGTTGATCATGCCATTATTCGCCCCTCCATTAACGCCCTTAAAGCCACCTACGACCTTGCCATCGAAGATCCAGACTTAGCAACTGCCTGGTCTCCTCTCATCAACGAGAGAGTCAATCGCTTTCTTCACATTGTAGAGAGCCCGGAAGATTTAGTGATAAAGAACCGAATGCAACGCCGCCTCGGGCAAATAACTGGCACTTGTTTTCAGCGCTGTGCCGGGCTCGACACCATCAGTGTCTTACACTCCATCACCTATGACATCGATCAAAAACATGGAACGGTATATCACCAGCGCTATCTTAATTTTTTAAAACAAGCCCAACAACACAATCTTATCATTGGTGCGGGTATGACTGACCCCAAAGGTGATCGCAGTAAACGTCCCAGTGAACAATCAGACCCAGACCTATTTTTGCATGTAATAAAGCGAACAAAAAAAGGTATCTACATTAAGGGCGCCAAAGCGCATATGACAGGTGGTCTCAATTCCCACTGGATATGCGTTATGCCAACGATGAATTTATCAGAAAAAGATAAAGATTATGCCGTTGTAGGAATGATTCCGGCCCATGCCGTGGGAATAACCCATATTTACGGGCGGCAATCCTGTGATCTTCGAGCATTAGAAGAAGGTGATATAGACAAAGGTAATGCAAAATTTGGTGGCCAGGAAACACTGGTGATTTTTGATAATGTGTTTATTCCTTGGGATCACGTATTCATGGACGGAGAAACTGAATTTGCACAAGATATGGTTTCTCGTTTCACCTCATATCATCGCGCTAGTTACGTTTGCAAAACCGGTTTGGGCGACGTCATAATTGGAGCGGCTGCTACCATTGCTGATTACAATGGTGCTGAAAAGGCGAGTCACATAAAAGATAAACTGGTGGAAATGACCCATCTAAATGAAACGATTTATTCATCGGGCATTGCATCGTCCTATGAAGCGAAGAAGCTACCATCGGGAATTTACAAAAACGATGAAATGCTTGCTAATATTTGCAAACATAACGTGACACGATTCCCCTATGAAATTTCTCGATTGGCTCAAGACTTAGCCGGAGGTCTTATGGTCACCCTCCCCTCAGAGCAAGATTTTAAACACGAGATTACAGGGCCGTTGCTTGAAAAATACTTACAAGGAAAGGCCTCCGTTCCTGTTGAGCACAGAGCTCGCATATTGCGTTTAATCGAGAATATGACACTAGGAAGAAATGCTGTAGGCTATCTTACTGAATCTCTACACGGTGCAGGATCACCACAAGCTCAACGCATTCAAATTACTCGTGCGATGAGGGTAGAAGAAAAGAAAGATTTTGCTAAACGTATTGCAGGGATACAAATTGACTAAGAAATGATAGCCATCCTCGTGCAAAGGTACCTCATGAGAAATTGAGGTACCTTTATAACCTGAATCAGTCCTTTCTATACATGGTCACAACACAAGATCCACCGATTCCAATATTATGTTGTAATGCGACATTGGCTCCCTCCACTTGACGCTTTTCGGATTGGCCTCGAAGTTGCCACACCAATTCTGTACATTGCGCCAATCCTGTGGCACCTAATGGGTGACCTTTGGATAGCAATCCGCCTGATGGATTGACAACAACTTTACCACCATAAGTATTATCCCCATCCATAATGAACTTTTCCGCAGTACCTTCCGGTGTTAGCCCAAGAGATTCATAGGTGATTAATTCATTGGCGGTGAAGCAATCGTGCAGTTCTACTACATTCACATCATCTGGCCCTAACCCTGCTTGTTCGTATACAGACGCCACAGCGCGCTGCGCCATGCCATAACCGACAACACCCATCATGCTATCCTGAAAGCTATCAGGTTGATCAGTTTCCATTGCTTGACCAGCAATATAAACTGGATTTTTAATGCCCTTTTTCTTCGCGAAATCATCAGAACAAATAATGGCTGCACCGGCTCCACAGGTCGGAGGGCAGCATTGATAACGAGTGAGCGGCCCGTACTGTGTTGGTGATGCCATAACCTCCTCTAGCGTCAACAAATTACTAAACAGCGCGTACGGGTTAGCATTAGCGTGCTTTCTTGCTTTTACCGCAATGAGACCAAATGTATCATCGGCAATGCCGTATTTTTTCTGGTACTCAACACCTGCTCCACCAAACATTTGTGCCGCCACAGGTGCGGGAGCAAATGCTTGTATTTTCAGCTGCGCCTCAAGATGCAACCCTGTCGGTGGAATTCTATCCCCCCATTTTGCACCAAGGGCGCCCTTTTCCATTTTTTCAAATCCTAACACCAACGCTACTTCTATAACCCCAGATGAAACAGCTTGCTGGGCAGCAAACAAGGCACTGGAACCGGTAGAACAATTACTGTTAACATTAAAAATCGGAATTCCAGTTTGCCCGACTTCATAGAGCGCCCGCATACCACTGCAGCTGTCGCCATAGACATAACCTGTCCATGCTTGCTGTATCTCACTGTAGTCAATGCCTGCGTCCTTTAACGCTAACCTTGCTGCATCAGCGCCCATCAAATGATAATCTTGCCCTTTTGGATCCCCAGGCTTGGTGAACTTTGTCATACCCACACCAATAACATTCACTCGTCTACTCATACGCGTACTCTCCTAATTATTTACTTGATAAACTCTGAATAACTGACATCATCGATTCCTGAAGTGTTATTGGATGATCGGAAATAGACGAGATATAATTTAGTTGAGAAAGTTATAACGATAAATATTTAGTTACCTACTACTGAGATAGTCTTCACTCGGGAGAGATGATTATCTCAGTAGCTTAATATCAAGTCTATGACTGCTCTACGCGAGAGTCACTTCAAGAATTTGTTTTTGAAGCTCGACTTGAGCATCCGATGGTTGAGCTGTCTGCATCGCCATAAGTTTACTCATGTCACCCTCAACCTTTATTTGGCCACTCATAAACCCCTGCATCCCTGCAGACTGATCATTATCAACAAACAATCTGTGCGCTAAATCGACGGGCATAATCATTTTTGTTGGTGCATGGCTCGCGTGGCCTTTTTTCATGTTGCCTGCATCAATGCATAAATCACGCTCTCCCCATTCGGTATCGGTAACCGTTACGTTAAGCACTAAATCATGCAATGCCTCAGGCACCTCTACATCACCGAGTGCGGCAATTAGTTCTTCAATTTTAGTAAACCAATCATCTGATAAAAATTTAAGACTCATTGTATTTCTCCTAAGTAATAGTAAGCTTCTAGAAAGAAGCGATGTTTCGTCTATCAACCAATCTATCTGCTAACAGACATCCAGCTCAGGTAAGCTGCGAAATCGTATAACACCTATGCAACCACGGGAATTCCATGGTTGGTGTTTTTTGTCAATATTTCAAATGCTGCACGCTTACTTGTATTCAGAGTGATTGTTGGTTTACCTTTTCGCTCCAATACAAGTTCGCACTTTGCAACCTTACTGTTCAAGCATGTGTTTGACCCTTGCGGAGGGTTGTAATAGGTTAACCCCACAAAGTGATTGGGATCCCCCTGAAAACTTCCAGTTAATATTGCTCCGGGCCTAGCTACCTTAAAAGTCCAGTCGAAATCTTTACAGTTGGCTTTCGATTTCACCAGGGTTTTCAGCCCATTAAAACCGTAATCCTCGCCACCAACACGCAAAACAGCCAACGTTATTTCTGGTAGCCAAATAGGCCCTACTTTCAACTTGCTGGTGATACATTCAAGGAATGCATTTTCATCGTTATCAAATCCTGCAACTTGCCCCCAGTAATACTTGTCGGTATGTTTAGATCCCCAGTTATGATTTTCACTTCCTCGCCAATCATCGATATTTATTAATGTTCCGTTGACAACTATTTTTCCATTGAAGGTGACATGGGGACATCCGATTAAACCTTTCGCTTTCGGTATCGGCGCACCATAAGCAGACATGGGCAATAACGTTAATGCTTTTTCTCCGTTACTTTCGTACCTAAGATCCCAAGACAATACATTTCCGGAGGAACTAGCATTGCCCTTAAGAATACCGCCTTGCCCGTCCTCTTTGAGGTAAGATTGTTCGATGTTAGCTTCCAAATTTGTCGATGAAAACCGACAAAGTGCGATATCAATTTCGCTTTTTGCTGCTACGACTTCATTTTTTTCAGTATCAAAAAAGATGCACCACAACTCGCCAATAGCTTTTTCTGGAGCCCCTTTTGGAGAAAAAATAGTGTATCGAATCCAAAATGCCTGGGGATCAGAGGGGTGATTAGCCCTAAGATAGTAGCTTTCATAGTGACCTTTTTTATTATCAGGTTGATATTGGAAACCCCTATATGTGTCAAAAATATCATTATTGATTGAATCGTTCATTTACATTTCACCAAATGTGGACATTAAGAATTATTGATCGTAATAAAAAACTACATTCTCAAAAATATTTTGGCGACATCAATCACTTTTGGATTACCCGACAACGCAAGCATTTGTTTGTTGTAATTTAGCCTGCCTGTCGTACGTATACCTTTGGCATTGCTAAACGTTAAAAACCCCTCTCTACCATGGTACTGTCCCATGCCCGAGGCGCCGACCCCACCAAAAGGCAGATCCGATACCACAACGTGTTTCATCGTATCGTTAATATCCATTCCCCCCGCAATAGTGTTGTACAAAATATACTCCACCCTCGGCTTATCATAATCAAAATAATAAAGTGCTAAGGGGTGTGGTCGACTATTGACATAATTAACCGCTTCACTCAAGTCTTTGTAGGTATGTATAATTAGCACAGGGCCAAAAATCTCCTCCTCAGCAATGATCATGGAGTCATTCACATTGAACAATAACGTATGAGGCATTTTATTAGAGCCCTCAAAATCCTCACTGCCGGGATTGATTTCGATCGCTTGAGCACCTTTTTCTATTGCGTCTGAAATATACCCTCTTAGTCTTTCTGCATGACCAGAATTGATAACGCTCGAATACTCTTTATTGTGCAACATGGTTGGAAAGCTTTTTTCTACTACAGAGGTATAGGTGGCGATAAACTCTTCCACTTGATCCTCATAACAAAACACGTAATCAGGTGCCACGCAGCTCTGCCCGGCTGAAAACATTTTCCCTATAGCGATTGCATCAACCGCTCGATGAATTGGGAAACTTTTATGGATAATGGCAGGTGACTTTCCTCCGAGCTCTAATGTTACTGGTGTTAGATTTTCAGCAGCAGCATGCAAAATGGATTTCGCGGCTGTTCCTGAACCCGTGTATAAAAGGTGATTAAACGGAAGTGTAGAAAACTCAATGCTAACACTGACATCACCCGTAAACGCGCGAATATAATTTTCATCAAAGGTTTCGTTAATCAAGGAAGCCAATGCTTTACTAGAAGAAGGCGTATGTTCTGACAGTTTAATCATAACCCTGTTTCCTGCTGCCATAGCGGCCACTAAGGGGCCCACAGAAATATAGATTGGATAGTTCCATGGTGCGATAATACCAGCCACTCCCACTGGCTGAAATATCACTTTTGCAGTCCCAGGATATCCCATTAATCCCGATTTTCTTCGCTCTGCTTTCATCCATTTTTTTAAATTTTTCTTAGCGTAGTCTATTTCCGCCAATGTAGTAGCAAATTCGGTGAAACATTCATATTCAGAACGCCCACCAAAATCACTAGAAATCTTATTCGTAAGCATTTCTCTGTTTTCTAACAGAAGGTTTTTTAACTTATCTAAATTTTGTATTCGCTCTATAACACTGGGATAGATGTGCGTCGAAAATGACTTTTGTTGAATTCTCAATATTCTTTTTAGCTCAGTTTCTGGAATATTAACTATATTATTGACTGACTTATGATTACTAATATTGTTTAGATCGGCGGAATCGGTACTCAAAATAGCACTCCTTAAATAGGCAAAGAATCAGTCAATGCATCACTGGTACTACCAGTATACCTATGAAGAAGATTGCCTTCAACTACAATCAACTACATTCAACTGGGTTTTTGGTAAACTCGTTTTTTGACACTTTATATGTTGGTCAATAAAATGTAGCGAAATTAGAACGTTAATATATTGTGTTATATCCAACCTCTACCACAAAAAAACCTATTTCTGTAGAGACATCTAACCCCGCAAATGGGTTAAATATTATGTTGTCACCTTTATAGTTATTACCGTTAGTACTGCTGCCTGTTGGAGTAAATTCGCTGACTTTTCCGTACATCACACTAAAATCTAGAGTACTGTCTTTATCCGTTTGCCAGCTAAAACCCATACCATAGAGATCCATGTCGCCAAGAGGTATGGAGAAATCAATTTTGTCATCAGGTATACCTGATTTCCTAGGCTCGTATCCCAATCGCAATGCTAAGTTGTCAGAATAACGATACTCAACACCAACGCCCCAGTTAATGGTATCTTCAAAGCCTCTTGGGATATCAATTGAGCTACCTGTAACGCCGTTTATTTGTGCTAACTCCAATAACTTTAATACGGCAATGTCTTCTTCAAGAACAAATAACCATGATTCCCACACAGAACTTTCTGTCCACTTTACGTCGAAATTTACCTTAATATTCGGCGTTAGATCAACGCTAAGGCCGACAGAAAGATGCTGAGGCATTTCAATGTCGATAGACCCTGCTTTCTCAATATCAAACGTACCGTCTGCATTTCGACCGATGCCCAAAGTTTCTAGAAGATTGGCATTTGACTCTGAGCTATCATAAACACCCGCAAGAACGTTATTAAGCGTTGGGGACATTCTAACCCCCACCCGCCCTTCCAACTCATGTAATGATGCACTTTGATACACCAGCCCAAAGGTCAACCAAGGGGTTGCATCCCAAAGCACACCCACGTTGTAAGACAAGGTTAAAGGGTCATCGACAGACACTTCTAATGTAAATAATTCCTCAAAGGGGCTTAATGCATCACCACACAGGTCAATAACATCTCTGATGAGCGTAAGGAACGGGTCTGTACCATTATCATCAAAGCCACACCCCACAGCTTGAATTTGGGAAATTGCGCCAATAGCGATATTAGGGGTACGAAACGGCAAGTCCAACCCTAAACCAAAATAGGAAAAGCCTAGTGAAAAACCCACGGCCAAACTGTCATTCACCTGTAGCGCAACTGATGGAGAAAAATAGGTAAGGCGAGTTAGTCCCATCTGCCTACCAGCAAAGCGCCCTGGATCATCATCTGCTCGCGTAGCGCCCAACGTCAAAGTTGAATAAACACCTGTAGCAAAGGTCATGTTAGAACCTGGAGGACTAAACGAAATGCCGCCCAGGGGGGCTGCCGCAAATGGTACCTCAACAATCCCCTTGCCTGGCAAGAATACAGCGTAGCTCTCGACTTCACTTTCAGTGTTTGCAATTGGGTCGTCTAAATGAAACCCTTCTTTTAGTGCCACCACTTCAGGATTTGTAGACTCTGTAAATTCACCTTTGGCATCCACATCAGCTACCGTAAATTTTAATTCATACCTACGCCCCTTCAATCTCGCCAAGCCTGCGGGGTTAAAGTGTATTGAGTCAATACCTGGGGGGTCTGCGGTGACAGCGTTACCAAGTGCAGCAGCTTTAGGGTTACCTATAAACAAATTTTGGGCTAGCTGTGCATGACTTACTGAACTAGAAAAAAATGCTACGGCAATTAATAGTGTAGTTGTTATACATCGTTTTTTTTCGAACGAATTTATTATTATCAATGCTTTAGCCTCGCTGAGCGAAAAAATATAGTAGGACTGACTAACAGTACGCAGCCCTAATTAGTTGACAACAATGTTCTGATATTTATACTGGTCAGACCAGACTACTAGCGTAGTTATTCTTTTACAAGCACATAACAATATAAATACCTCGTTCATAACCAACCCTGACTTATTTAAGAGAGATTTTTATGACTGGATTGATGTTTCTATTTCCCTTTGCCTGTGGATTTATCGGTTTTTTTACTAACTGGTTTGCACTTCGAATGATGTTTCGCCCTGTTCAAGAAATTCGTATATTTGGCGTTTTTAAGTGGCAAGGTATCGTTCCAAAAGGGTTGCCTACCTTTGCTAAGCTGGTTGCCAATGTTGTTGAAAATGAATTGATACAAATGGACGATATTGCTAACGCAGTTGACATTGAAAAAATACTTAAAGACAATAAAGTTGCCATACATACTGCCATTGAAAAAGTATATATCGATAACAAATATCGAATTCCAGAAAAATACCAGGCATTGATAAATGAGGAAACGCTAAAAACCTTTCAAGATAATGTGTTCGAACATATGTTACTTGAGGCACCCAAGGCGTTATCGTTATTTATGGAGCATGGCCAAGAAAAAGTGGGGATCCGAAACTACATTTTCGATAGGTTGCTATCCTTTGAACCCGACATCATGGAAAAACTCGTTTACAGCATCGCTGGTCGTGAAATACGTTTTATTGTTTGGTACGGTGGAATATTCGGTGGGATATTAGGTTTCTTGCAATACGCACTTTATCTCTCTCAAGCAGCATCCTGGGTATTACCCGTTGTCGGTGGGATTGTAGGGTTAGCAACCAACTATTTGGCCTTAGTAATGCTTTGGCTTCCCGCAGAACCAAAACGGGTACTGGGCTTTGCCCTACAAGGTGCAATCCCTTCAAGGAAACAGGAACTTTTGGAAAATATTCAAGAGTTCATTGCTAATGATTTTCTTGTACTTGCAGAACTTATTACTCTGATGATTGATCAGGTTAATGAGGATATTATTAATCAAACCTTTGATTATCATATCAATACAGCAATCCCGCGAAATATCCCCCAGGCATCCCTTATTTTAACTCAAGCGGTGTCACTACAACAAAAAGATGTCGTTCGACGCTGGGTAGGAAAGGAGGTGTTGAACGCCATGCCACTCGTAAAACATAAAGTGTCACAATATGTCGATAGTAACTTCAATGTTCTAGCGATTATGCGCTCAAAGAAGCAGACCTCAACGGATGAATTTCTTGATTTCTTGAAGCAAATGCTTGCGTCTGAGCAGGCGATTATCATAGCAATGGGTGGTATACTTGGCGCATTAATTGGTGGCGCACAGGTTTTGTTTATCTAAACCGGCTTTTGACGATGGTATATTCGTACATCAACGCACCAAATGTACCTAATAACCGGAGTTGTCATGCCTGAAAATTCACAAGAAATCATAAAAAAAACCACGGCCCAAACAATTTTTGAGGATTTAAGAAGCCAGATTATTTCAGGGCAGCTTCCAGCAGGTAGCCTGCTGCCCTCAGAAAGAAATATGGTTGAGAGTTACAACAATTCTCGTGGCGCCATTCGAGAGGCCGTACAAAGATTAGGGCAAGCAAGGCTCATTACAATACAGCATGGCGGGCGGACACGCATTAACGACTATCGTAAAACGGCTGGTCTTGACCTATTAACAAGCCTTATTAAGCAAAATGATGTTGTTGATGTGAACGCTATTCGCAGCCTTATTGAAATGCGTACAGCCTTAGCCATCGACGCAGCACGCTTAGCTGCACTGCGAAGCGGCAAAGGGTTTGGTGAGGCATTGATTGAGAAAACACAACAATTAAAAGAGTCAAATGATGATAATCGCTTAGAAATCGTCTTGGAATACTGGGATTTGGTTGTAGAGGGATCCAATAATATCGCCTACCAGCTTTCTATCAATTCGCTACGTGATGTTTACGATATTTATCAACATGTCTTTAAGGTTCTTGTCAATGCTGATTTCCATTTCGCCTCCTATAATAAACTAACCCGCTCCATATTAAACGCTGAAGACAAGCTAGCACGTAACGCAGCTAAAAAACTCGTGGAACGGGATGCAGAACAACTTGGTGAGCTTCTTGACGTCTTTGAAAAAGCAGCCAACAGGTTCAAGCGTTGACAGCTTAATCTTCACGGTACTAACGAGAATGCCCGCCAATACGGGCATCACGTATTATATCCAATTACTTAGCATTTTCCTCAATCCAAGGCGCCTGATTTTCTGCCAATACGGCAGCCGCTGAACTACCCAATACCAAATCTTTATTCGGTATAAGGTTTGCAAGCTTTAATATCATTCCCGCTTCATCACCAACTACGCTTGCATTGGTATAAAAAAACAAGGTTGTCTCATTATCTAGTGAAAACCACTCCCAGGAACCATGTATATATTCAATATCGCCACTAAGCCGAGAAAAATCTAAGGTGTTCTTATTTCGCCAATTATATTCCAATACATAGTCCACTCCAATGCTAATAACACCAAATCCTAACTCCAACTCCCAGTCGGCAACAATGTTGCCACCGATTTCTTTAACATCAACCTCATCGACCTGATCGAAGAACTCATGGTAACGATCAAATTTTAAGGTCATCGCTTTAGCTTTTTCAATCGGCACTTGTACGACGCGACCAGCAGAAATAAATAGTAAATCGACTGGATCGGAACCTTCTTTTTTTGGAATTTGTTGTTTTGGATGGATTAACATCAAGGTCCCAATCTTAGCCAAGGATTTAAAGGTGGTAGCTGAAACACCTAACTCTGAAATTTGTGGTGGTCTAGAACTTTTCGTGAACATACTTTTAGGTGCAGATTCTTTTAATGTCTTTTCCAATTCTTTTTTTAGGGCATCGACAACCAAGGCAGTAGTACTAATAGGCATAGCAACCTCAAGGTCTGGCTGTGCATTGAGAACCATTCGAACCCAAAAACCCATGCTACGCATGTCGTTCCAAACCGTATAGATTACCATGGTAGTGTTTTTGCTAAGGGGCACTAACTCCCAGCGGCCCATGTTCCCCTCAATATCCCCTTCCACATAATCCCAAACAATGTCGCCATTTTCCTCTTCTTGATAGCGAAGCGTGTAATCCAAATTCACTTTGATAATAGGCAATAAAAACTTCAATTTAAAATCAACAACAACCCCTGATTTATCATTTTTCCGCACGTTAGATTTCTTTAACTGCGGCATATATTCCTTATACCGCGAAAAATCAAGAATCGTCGATCGCACTTGTTCGATAGGCGCATCTATTGTTGCAATGGCTGAAACGAAGCGTACATCCACCCTCTCCTTTTCGTCATCTATAACTATTTCCATAGGCTTGGATTCATGAAGAATCGCAAGCTGATGTTTTTGAGTTATTGTACTAATTTTAGAAAAATCAATACCACTATCTTGAAGTCGAGGTACCTGGGACGCCACAGCAGCGTTCACAATTAAACCACCAAATATAGAAATAGTAATAGAAATAAATATTATTTTTATCATGAAAAGCCCCGAGCCTTTTAGCGTTAGTTTATGCAAACCCAAACTGGTCATACCAGAATAATGTATATACGCAACGAGTTCAACTCTCTTGATATAACCTATAAGGCTTTTAGGGTAGGTAAAAAATCAAACCTTATTTGTTGCTAGCTCTTCATTGAAGTGCCTAGCGGCAAACCTAGCCATTTTCTTTATTGCACTATTGGCTTCAGGTAGGTAAGGGGCCAATATTGGAAAAACATGCACTGTGTTTTTCCACACTTTATAGTCAACCTCTACATTTTGGCTTCGCGCCAATTCCACTAAGCGCTGGCTATCGTCAAAAACCACTTCAGACTCTCCCACCTGTATAAATAACGGGGGAAAATATTTTAAATCAGCAAAAAGAGGTGAAATTAAGTAATGTTTGGTATCATAATCGGAAAGCATTTTTACGAGTTCAGGTATCCGGTGCACTGGTATCATCACGTCATTTCCAGCATTATAGATCATGGATTTTCCTGAGAGTGTTAAGTCAGTCCAGGGGGAAAGGCACATCGCAGCTACTGGCATGGGAAGCCCGTCATCTCTAAGGGATAACATGGTTGCTAGTGTCAAATTACCACCAGCAGAATCTCCGGCTATGATAATATTAGCGCTATTGTAGCCGTTATTTAAAAGCCAGATGTACGTGGATTTACAATCATTCAAACCGGCAGGAAATGGAAATTCTGGCGCTTTTCGATAATCTACAGCAAGCACCTTACTGCCGGAGAGCTTACTAAGCCTTGTCGTAATACTGCGATGGGTGGTTGGTGAGAGCGCAATAAAGGCACCACCATGGATATACAAGACAACGTTTTTAGAATTTTTTGCTTTCTCATCAACCAGCCACTCTACTGGTACACCATCTATTTGTGATTGTATTATTTTAACTGAACGTGGCATGGGAATTAATTTACATACTTCGCTAACAGTAGTTCGGCTTATATATCTAAGAAGCGGGTTAAATTCCACTTTGGAAAGGTAGGGTTTGACTATTAGCTTCAATCCGAAATTAATACAACTTGAACGAAAACTCATAAATACTCCTTCGATAATGTGAGCAGAGAACCTTGCTCCGCATTTAGGGTCGATATTTTTAATAGTAGCCATTTTCATCTGGTCATACCAGCTTGTTCGATATATGATTGTATAATATTATTAGAATATGGGAGAAACTGAATGCAGGGCTTTAACAAAGTGGTATTAAGTTATGATGAAGCATTAGATGGCCTAACAAATAATATGACCATTATGGTTGGCGGATTTGGTCTTTGTGGTATTCCCGAAGGACTTATTGGGAAAATAAAATGCATGGGAGTTCGTGAACTAACGTGCATATCAAATAACGCGGGCGTGGATGGATTTGGATTGGGTATCCTATTAGAAGAGCAACAAATTAAAAAAATGATTGCATCTTATGTAGGTGAAAATTCGTTATTCGAAAAACAATTACTCTCCGGAGAATTAGCGGTTGAGTTAACGCCCCAAGGTACACTCGCAGAAAAAATGCGAGCAGGAGGTGCAGGCATTCCCGCATTCTTCACCCCGTCAGGATATGGAACACCTATTGCCAAAGGTAAAGAAACTCGAGAATACAATGGAAAAATGCATGTATTGGAAGAGGCGCTTACCGCTGATTTTTCTCTAGTAAAAGCATGGAAGGCAGACACTATGGGCAACCTTGTGTTCCGTAAAACTGCTATGAACTTTAACCCCATGGCAGCAACCGCAGGAAGAATTACAGTAGTGGAAGTTGAAGAAATTGTTAGGGCCGGTGAATTGGATCCAAACCATATCCATACACCGGGAATTTATGTAAACAGGGTTATCAAGGGGTCATTTGAGAAGCGCATTGAGAAACTTACCGTAACAAAGTAGTTATACCCTATCCTTACCAGTGAAAAAAGAGGTTTTTATCATGGCATTAACTCGCGAGCAACTTGCACAGCGCGTGGCACAAGAACTATGTGATGGATACTATGTTAATTTAGGTATTGGTATTCCTACATTAGTTGCAAATCACGTCCCAGAAGGTATGGAGGTTATGCTGCAATCAGAAAATGGCTTACTTGGGATGGGAGAATTTCCGACAGAAGAAAATATTGATCCAGACCTCATTAATGCAGGCAAACAAACAGTCACTGCAGTTACTGGGGCATCATATTTTTCTTCAGCTGACAGCTTTACCATGATACGTGGTGGACATGTGGATCTAACCGTACTGGGCGCATTTGAAGTAGATCAGAATGGCAGCATTGCATCCTGGATGATTCCAGGAAAACTGGTCAAAGGTATGGGAGGGGCCATGGATTTAGTAGCAAGCGCAAAAAACATCGTTGTTACAATGACTCATGCAAATAAAAAAGGCGAATCTAAATTACTAAGGAAATGCACCTTACCCCTTACTGGTGCAGCCTGTATTAAAAAAATCGTTTCTGATTTAGCCTATATAGAAATTCATGATAGGAAATTCCATTTAATTGAACGCGCTCCAGGGGTTTCTGTGGATGAGATTGTTTTAAAAACTGAAGGGGAGCTTATCGTGCCTGAGAATGTTCCTGAAATGGTTTTTTAGGTATCCTGGTGCGTTACTCTGATACCCAAGACCGTCTGAATTTCTTTAATATATTTTCAATATCCCCTCGATCTTTCATTCGCGTAAAGGCAGCATTGATTTGTGAAATTGGGAATGGTGATTTCTTTGAAAAACCACAATATATATCGTGCTTAGATGCTATTTTTTCTCCAATAGAATACTGGTCACGAGAGTTATTGCGCAACATATAATACTCGATTAAAATATTGGAATCGATAAGCACGTCAATTCTATTATTGTCTAATTTCTTGAAATTTTGACTCAACGTATTAACATCATCCCGAATAATAAGCTTTTGTTTAAAGTGATCCGTTAAGCCAACATAATAATACCCGAGAATAGTTCCTAATCGCTTGCTCTTTAGATTGTCAAAGGATTCAATGGGGAAGTAATTTTCCTTTTTTAAGACGAACCAATCCGACTCTTCGAACAACGGTATTGACCAATCATAATTCTCTGGATTGCTTACCCAAAGAGGGTTCCAAATGCAAACTCCATGAATACGTCCTTCTTCGAGTCCAGATACCAGTCTCTTCCTAGGGAGATTTTGATAGATAACGGGAACTCCCATTTCTTTACCCAACCCATCGGCTAAATCCTTAAGGATGCCGCTTGAAAGGATTTCGTTATCACCTTGCGTTTCTAAGAATACGTAAGGCTCAGCATTGCCAGGA
Source organism: uncultured Gammaproteobacteria bacterium (assembly GCA_913063495.1). Taxonomy (GTDB): domain Bacteria; phylum Pseudomonadota; class Gammaproteobacteria; order Pseudomonadales; family Ketobacteraceae; genus 42-54-T18. The sequence continues at coordinate 48,891 of CAJXXT010000008.1, forward strand.
GAAAAGCTTATAATCAATTCTTTAGCTTTTGCGCCATTTGCTATCAAAAGGATTGATATTAAGAGCCATTCACTTTTTATTGTCATCTGCCTTCCTTAAACAAGGGCTGTTTACATGGTCAAACCGAGATGAAGCAAGAACCTTTCTAACTTGAGGTCTACAATTAATAATGGCGATGTTTGTGCCTTCGCCCAAGATTTAAAACGGGTCGCGGCGTACTTCCTTACCGTGCTCGTTTGTAGACTTATCAAGATTTAATTGGGGTTCTACTGCTGCCCTCTTTTAGAGTATCTGGTTCGCATTCAACAATAACACAATTTCGGCCTGAATTTTTTGCAGTATATAGCCCTTGTTAGCACGTTCTTACACCGTATTTTTAGCATAACCGTTAGCCATCCGCCAATAACTAGGCTATCTTTTAGGCTTACGCTAGCAAAACGTTTGAGAGTGCCTATGAACCCAAAACAGACGTCGCCAGACCTTCCGCTAATATTTGTAATACTTTGTTTTTGTTTAATATTCACCTCGCAAGTGCAGGCAAAAGAAATCAGAGCTGCCGTTGGAATGAGTTTAGCTCCCTATATTATTCAAGAAGACAATTCGGGTATGGAGATTGATATTGTCAGGGAGGCGTTGGCATTTAATGATCACACACTAACGCTTCGTTTCCCTCCGTTAAAACAAGTACCTGTTTTATACGCAAAGAAAGTGGTGGACGCAGCCTTAACTGTTAACGAAGCATTTGGCTTAAACGCCTGCCTATCTGACGTTGTTATTCGCTACCAGAATTACGCAATAACACTGAAAAGATCCAGCCTAATCATCAACAACCTATCAGATCTCGCTGGTAAGAAAATTGTCGCATTTCAAAATGCAAAAAAGTACTTAGGTTCAGATTTTGCTGCGGCAATAAAGAAGGCGCATTATTCAGAGGTCCACAAACAAACCCTTCAAGTTAACCGCTTATACCTAGGCAGAGATGATGTTGTTATTGCTGATAAGAATATATTTCTCTATTACAAATCAAAGATACAAAAATTCGATACCGCTGCCCCCCTAGTCTTTCACTCCATATTCCCATCCTCACCCTACCGGGTGGCTTTTCGCGACCCTCAAATCTGCAAAGACTTCAACAGCGGACTTAAAAAACTAAAAGAGTCCGGTCGTTATGACAAGATTATGGCTCGTTATTGAGCTTTTCGCGATGTTCAAGAAAGGTCAGATGAAAAAGAATTTGGTGGTATCTTTGTCGCCAGCAGAACAATCCAGCGCTTTAGATGCGTAAGTTATAACCGATTTATTGATTTTTAAAATATTACCGCCACTTAGGCTCCCTTCTTTGTAAAAAAGCACTTATTCCCTCTTGTGCATCTGGAGACGCAATTGTTTTTGCAAGCATTTGTTGCAAATAAGGTAGCGCCTCTTTCACTGTTTGATCCTCTTGGTGATAAAAGGCCTCCAGACCCAATTGCATGGTACCTGGAGCTAAACTCGCTAATTCTGACGATAATTGTGCAACAGTTTCATTTAATTCAAGGATCGGGACAACTTCCGATACAAGCCCCCATGCTTTTGCTTGTTCAGCGTTAATTTTAAAACCACGCATAATAAAATCTAGACCAACACGTCGAGGCATTACTCGAAATAGAGAGGCCATAACCATATAAGGCCATAGCCCACGTTTGATTTCTGGCGCACTAAATGTCACTTCATCCGTAACAACTACATGAGTGGCGCTACAGATAAGCATAAGCGCACCGGCTATTACATGACCTTGGGCTTTGATAATCACCGGTTTATATAAATCACGAATACAACGACTAATATCAGTTGTATCTCCTCGGCTAGGCACCGTACTTTTGGTTACTCCCCCCCCTCCTGTCATCATTTTTAGATCACCGCCAGCACAAAAAACCGAGCCTTTAGCCGTAATCACTACCACTCTAATGCCTCTCTCTTGCTTTGCATAATCAAGGCAATAAATCAATTCATTCGCCATTACCATATTAATGGCGTTTTTTGAATCTGGCCTATTCAGCGTTAACGTCATAACATAATCAGAAACTGCCCATTCAACCGCCTCGAAAACCAACCCATCCAAAGAGAGTGTAGCGCTCATGTAATTACCTTCCTTAAAAGACCGTGCCGACCAAAGATAACGGTCGATTACACATCCATGAAAGAGCCTATCGTATCTGGTCTAACCAGTATGTGCAAGGAGTTATAATTCCTGCTTTCAGATTGTTCGCGTATGGGGAGTAAAGTGAGTGAAAATACTTACGGCATCACAATTGAGATCCTAAAAAACATTAGTCGAGCGTAAACTTTTTCACCGAATGACCCAAAGATAATGAAAGCTCGCTTAATCGCTCAGTGGTATTGGCAACATGCTTTACCGACGCCTGATTCTCAGTGGTTATAGCTTCAATATCGCGGATATTTCGTTCGATAGCGGCACTTTCTTCGGCTTGTGAGGCGACCGCAGTCTCCAGTGCATTTAATTGTTCAACCGCAACTGTAGCGCCCGAATTAAGATCGCCAAGTGGCTGTACCATTTTCTGAATAAGAGCAACCCCTGCCTCCAGCTCAGTACGCCCATCCCCTATTCTTTCTACAGCGGTTTGCGTTTCTCGATCGATAGCATCAATAACACCATTGATCTCCTCAGTTGCTTGTGCTGTACGCTGAGCAAGATTTCTAACTTCATCAGCTACAACAGAAAACCCTCGTCCACTTTCTCCTGCACGAGCGGCTTCTATAGCTGCGTTAAGCGCCAAAAGATTAGTTTGTTCAGCAATATCTTTAACCGTGGTCACCAACTCTCGAATTGAAATCGATCGCTCCCGTAATGCCTCTACCGCATCAGACGTACTGACGATGGTAGATGATATTTTTTCGAATTCTGATGCAGTCTGTTGAATCAATGCCTCGCCTTCCTCGGCCAGTGCCTTGGCTGATTCTGAGTGCATTTTTGCGTCCCTTGCCGTCTCTGATGCTTGGACGCTTCCTGTAGAAAACGTAACCATAGAATCGCTAATGCGTGCCACCGCCTGCATTTGAGCCAAGGAACCCCCGATTACTTGTTTAACGGGGTCATCAAGTTGATCAGCTGAGCCGTTGACACCTATGGAAGCCTCACTAATTGAGGAGATTAAACTATGTAGCTCCGTATTCATCTGGTGGAAGGACTGCATCAAAACACTAATTTCATCCTGGCCTTCTGCATTATGGGAATACTGGCGCAGATCCCCTCTACTCATTCGTTGAGCAACGGACACCGCTCTATTAATCGGCGCCACAATACTCCGACTTACAGTAAAAGCGAGCAATCCTCCTAACACAGTGGCAACTAAGGAAAGTAACTCCATGATATAAATTGCATTCTGATTCTCTTGCTCGGTACTTTTCTGTTCATCTAACAGCGCCTGCTGTTCTGAAACCAATAATTGGTTAATTGCTTCAAGCAACGCAGCTAAGGCAGGTTCAGTATCTTTGTTATACTGTTCAATAGCATCCTTAGGATCTAATTCCACTAGATCAACGGTATCAAGGAATGCTTTTTTATAGGCCGTTCGCTTTTCGATAAGCATAGACAGCAACTCTTCTTGTCCGCTAAGCTCGCCAGCCTTAAAAGCCTCAAGAATGCCATCTAACACAGCGTTGTGGCCATCCATTGTCTTGTACAGCCCGATACGCTTTTCTCGTTCTGAGGTTGATAGGATTTGAAGAAGGTTTAGCGCCGCAGCTTGGGCTTGAATGGTGACATCGGAAGCATGCATAACACGAGATACATCTTCGTCTACGAATTTACGGGTTGCGTCGGAAAAGTTTGCCATTCGAACCAATGCCAAACCAGCAATAATAATGAGTAAAACAAGGAGCGCTGAAAAACTTAACCCTAAGCGCGCACCAATCTTAACGTTCGATAACACTTAATTCACCTATACCCTAAAAAAACCTTAATGTTAGAGCATAGATCATTTGCCCGGTAGGTAAATCAAATTAGACAAAAACTATATGGCACAGCAAATGTGTGGATAACTGGATTCAAGGGGGATTATTCTGTATTGATAATAGGTATCGATAATGTTCCTAACGTTATTTTTAGTCGAAGTGAAGTAAATCACTATATCTAGTTGTCTATTCCACATTGGAAAAAAAGGCGCCAATTCTGACTACAACATCTAAGAGCACAACCTGAATGATAAAAATACTTTCGATACTTACTGTTTTATTGTGTATTATTTCTTGCAGCACCAAGCAAGTCGCTGAGTTTGCATACGGTAGCGTTAAAAATAACGAATGTATGGATAAAACAGGAGATATCTCCTGTGACTTGAATAAAGATAATTACTCAGACGTATCTCTAATAGACCCGCCCAATGGCAATACGAATGAAGCTTTGGAAAAACGAGCAGCTAAAATAAGAGGGACACAAAAATAACTCGGGCTGATATACATCTCAGCCCAGAATCTCACTTATGCTCTAAAGGTTTTTTTACCGCTAAGACTTAAAGGGATTAGTAAAGATGCTTTTCCCTACCTTCCCAAAAGCAAATGACCAATCTAAATAATCTCGCCATTCTGTAATTTTTCCATTTTCAACCACTAGTGTACCCATTATTGGTAGCGCAGCCTTAAAGAACCGACTACCTAATGTGTCGATACGCTCTGTTAATACCACATTGCCATTTACGGCAATGTTTACCATCTCGACTTCAAATAGGTTAATCGCCTTCCCCATACCAACCAAATCCCTATGTATTCGTTCTTTACCTTTAGCTGTATGAAAAGGAACATTATGGTAAACACAATCTTCGTCAATATAAATCATCGCGCTGTCGAAATCACAAGTACTACAAACAGCAAAAAACTTCTCTACCACAGATTGTGGATCATTAAACTCCATTATTATTTTTGCATTACTATTTTTAGGCATTATATTTTCCCTTACGTTAACACGCTGTTTGTTGTTAGCCCACAATCATACCATGGCATTGAAATATCAGGCATCCAATACTGACTGCCATCAATATTCCAGTTAACGGTCTCTAGAATTTTAAGGCTTCCTAAATCGGTTGAGCCTCCGCTTGATCTCATCCTAATGCCTTTTGGGGTTTGAGTGTCAACACCCTTTTTTGACCTCCTTTGCATATTGATCTTTACACTGTAAGGATAGGCATGCAGAATGGTGCTACATCAAAATCAATTTTCGGTTTGAAAGAGCGCTTTAGTAACGTGGGAGTTCGACATGAAGCAATACGATACAGTGGTAATCGGTGCAGGTAACGCAGGACTTACTGCAGCCACCTCCCTACAACGGGGCGGTAGTCGCACGTTGCTATTGGAGCGCCACAACATACCTGGAGGCTGTGCCACCTCATTTGTACGGGGTGACTATGAGTTTGAAGTCGCGCTGCATCAATTAAGTGGCTTAGGCACTGAAGACCGCCCTTTCATCATGCGTAAGATTTTTAGCGACCTAGGCGTCATGGATAAAGTAGAGTTTGTTCAAGAAAGCGAGCTTTATCGTATTGTAGTACCGGGCGAAATAGACACTACGTTACCTGCAAGCTGGACGGGGTTACGACGTAAATTACAAGCTGACTTTCCGTCGGAAAACGACAATATAGAACGCTTTATGAAACTTTGCGAAACCATCTCCCTGGAAAGCTTTATGATGCTGCCGAAGGCCATTAAAGCCAACGATGAAGCAATACTTAAAACAAGCTGCCCCAATTACATTAAATACGGGATGCGTTCAGCAAAAGACGTACTTGACGAACATTTTTGTGATGAAAAATTAAAAACCGTATTAGCCGCCTACTGGTGTTATATCGGAGTACCACCTAAGGATATTCCTTTTCCTGATCTAGCCATTATGATTTATGCTTACGC
>CAJXXT010000009.1 GCA_913063495.1 uncultured Gammaproteobacteria bacterium
AGACGAGATCTAAACATGTAGACCCTTAGGCAGAGTGCTGGCGGACGCGGGTTCGATTCCCGCCGCTTCCACCAAATGAAGGTTTTAACAAGACCTATAAAGCCCGCAAGACCACGTCATTACTGGTTTTGCGGGCTTTTTTGTGTCCGGTGACATCCTAGGAGGTTTGGTGATATCCGGTTTTTTTAGTAGTATTCATAGTAGTACCAGGGCGGTACTACTAAAACCAGTACTACTAAAACCAGTACTACTAAAACAGGCAATACCACTAAACATGGCCAGGACAACCAAACCTCTTACCAATACCGAAGTTAAGCAAGCTAAACCTAGGGACAAGATGTATACCTTATCTGATGGCGGCGGCCTTCAGCTGCGTATTAAGCCTAACGGGTCAAAGCTATGGTTACTTGACTACTACCGACCGTTTACCAAAAAGCGAACAAGTCTAAGCTTAGGCACTTATCCAGATGTAACGTTGGCAAATGCTCGACTTGGCAGAGACAAAGCCAAAACCTTGCTTGCGAGTGACGTAGACCCGCAGCATCACAGAGACGAACACGCCCAACTAGCCAAAGAAGCAGCCAACAACACGCTAAAGGAAGTTTCACTCAAATGGCTCAAGATAAAGCAAACCAAGGTTTCTGAAGATCACGCTCAAAAGTTATACCGCTCACTCGAACTTCATGTAATGCAAGAATTGGGTTCCACTCCAGTGGACAAGATAAGAGCACCGCAAGCAATACAAGCCCTCAAGCCATTGGCAGCACAAGGTAGTCTTGAAACGGTCAAGCGTGTTTGTCAGCGTCTTAATGAGGTGATGAACTTTGCAGTAAATAGCGGATTGATTGAACACAATTCACTAGCCAAGATTAGCGAAGTATTTGAAGCCCCCGACAAGCAGCATTTGCCCACCCTTACACCAGACAAGCTTCCGGAACTGATGAAAGCTGTGGCAACGGCAAGTATAAAGCGCACTACGCGATGTTTGATTGAGTGGCAGTTACACACAATGGTAAGGCCAAGTGAAGCTGCAGGTGCTCGCTGGGAAGAAATAGACTTTGAATCTCGTCTATGGACAATACCGGCTGAAAGGATGAAAAAGAAGAAAGAGCACATTGTTCCTTTATCTGATCAGTGCATTGGTTTGCTGGAAGTGATGAAACCAATAAGCCAGCATCGAGAACATGTCTTTCCAGCCAATAACAATCCGCTCACACACGCCAACCCAAGTACCGCTAATGTTGCACTAAAGCGAATGGGGTACGGTGGCCAATTGGTATCACATGGTATGAGGTCATTAGCCAGCACCACGTTAAACGAGCAAGGTTTTGACCCTGACATTATCGAAAGCTCTTTGGCCCACACTGATAAGAACGAAGTCCGAAAGGCGTACAACCGTGCTAAGTATCTGGAGCAAAGGCGCGTGTTGATGGCTTGGTGGAGTGGGCATATCGAACAAGCAGCCACCGGCAATATGAGCATGGCCAATGGAAGCAAAAGCTTGAAATTGGTAAACGGATAACGAGTTTAACCAAGTCTAGGGTAGCTCCTGAACGGGTGGACACCTTCTCCATCTTGGCTTGGTTAATTTATTTGAAGGTTTTGCACGAGAAGGTGTGTAAATGTCGCTATTGGAACCCGATGCCTATTCATTGGATGAGGCTGCGGAAAAATTTGGTATTAGCCGTGGAAACTTGGAGGCTCTTATAAGGGCCAGAACGGTGAATGTAGCCGTATTTATAGATCAAGGAACGGCTGCATCATTTTTAAATATGACGCCCAGTCAAGTGGTGTGCTGGCTAGCTGTTCAATGGTTGAAAAGAGGGGAGATATTTTGCAATGAGAGATTCGCTTTTATTGGTGATGATTTTGGCGGAGAGACGGTACCTATTTTGCCTAAAGCTTTGGCAATCGAGTTGGTAAACAAGGCTCCAGAGTTTCAATCAAAAGAGCATGAGCGCGAATGGAAAGTTAAATGTTTAATGGAGCAGCCTGAGTATGTGGAGGCAGAGAAGGTAGTCTTGAATGGGTATTACTCTATTGACAGTTCCACCGCAACTACGCATCTGGATAGTGATACCTCACGCTTTTTTAGTAGTGGAGACATTAGGGTTCTGGGGCTGGATGGGAGGCCGTTTTGTTCTTATGAAGAGCTTCATTGTTCAAAAGTTGGTGATGCTACAAAAATGTTTCATTCCCAAGCGACATTGATGCGATTTCTGTCTAATGGTGATGGTGTAGTAAGTCGGCTTTATGTGACGAGGGCTGAAATTCAAAGAGTAAAGAGGTTAGATAGTCAGCAAAAAAGTATTGTGGGAAATAGTGAAAAGGCGGTTGCGCGAATTGATCAAGGTGCCTGGCAAGCTCAGGCTTCAGTGGAAAGCTTTGTAGAGGCCCTACCTTCAGGTATTCAGAAAGCGATTCGTCTATATCAAGAATGCTGGGAAGAACTTCCAGTAAATATGAAAACACCATCAAAAACTGAGCTGGAATACCAAGCAGGAAAATTGGGGGCTACTGAAAAAACGTTTATAGAGGCGCTAATAAAATTATCCGTACCAGATAGTGAGAGGGTCGGAGGGAAGCAAAAAGCAGGAAGAGCAAGAGCATGGCAAGTTAAGAGCTAAAAATATAAATGCATTGGGTAGGGTACCCAATAATGACCGCTGCCCTCAGATATAATAGGGCCTTGATAGGAGAGGCAGTAGGGTTTGCAATGGATTGCTGTGTTACCTAACCCTCTCAATAACTAAGAAAAACACCCATATATTAGGCCTCTTTCCTAACAGGCCCAACAAGGTGTTATCCATAATTATGCAATCCAATATCAGAATATCGCGAAAGCCCGAAGAATTAAGCCGTTATGGTTTTTCCAATTCCACATTCTATCTACGTATCCAGCAAGGATTAATACCACCTCCAATTTCTTTGGGAGGCAGGGCAGTGGGCTGGGTGGAACATGAAAATCAGGCAGTGCTAAATGCAATGATTGCAGGAAAAACCAACGAGGAAATAAAAGCGCTTGTCATATCGCTTGTGGAAAGTCGTAAGGATGGTGCCCAATAATGCTTCATTCTACTGTTGAGTTAGAACAAGCAATTTTAAAAGCCCTAGTGTATATCTCGCCTAACTCCACCCGTGATGAGTGGGTTAAGGTGGGGATGGCGTTAAAAGCTGCGCTGGGTGACTCTGGTTTTCAGGCTTTTGATGGCTGGAGCCAGAATGGTGAGACTTACAACGCTAAAGCTACCAAAGATACATGGAGAAGTATCAGCAGTAGTGGTGGTGTTGGTGCTGGAACGTTGTTCTTTATTGCCAAAGATCATGGCTTTCGTTTTGAGTCTTTGCCTTCCAATGATCGCCAGAAAATAGAGAATCAACTATGTCGATTAAAAAAGGAGTCATTGAAGCGCAAGTCCCAAGAGGACAAAGAGCGGGCTCAGAAGCACAAAGAAGTTGCTGGTAGCTGTGAGTCTCGATGGGAGCATGCAGAGCAGGCCCAAGCAGAGCACTCTTACCTTATCCGGAAACAGGTAAAACCGTTCAACCTCAAGCAACAAGGCGGCACCTTATGGGTACCGCTAGTTGATGTGGATAATCGACTTTGGAATATTCAGCGAATTACTCCAGAAGGTAAGAAGCTGTTTGAGAAAGGTGGTCGAATAACAGGGTTGTTTAGCCCTATAGGAACGCTTAGTGATGTGGTTTATATCTGTGAAGGTTATGCCACTGGTGCAACGATACACCAGCTAAAAGGCTATTTCGTGGCGTGTGCAATGACTGCAGGAAACCTAACGGCAGTTGCTCGAGCATTTAGAGATAAATACCCAAAAAAGCGTTTTATTATTGTCGCTGATAATGACCGCTTTACACCTGGTAATCCTGGCTTACAGAAAGCTAAGGAAGCTGCAAAAGCGGTGAGGGGTAGTTATGTGTGCCCAAGTTTCAACGATGAGCAGCAAGGTACAGATTTTAATGATCTGGCTATCGCAGAAGGAGCGTTGTAATGGGCGTAGAAGAACAAATTCAAGACCTTGTCCTTGTTCGAGAAACTGATGAAGAAGTCGCCACACGGCTATCAAAGCTGGATTTTATGGAGTATGACCGAGTTCGAGAGGAGGAGGCAAAGAGGCTTGATGTAAGAGTTTCAACTTTAGATGCTCTTGTTAAAAATCTCCGCTATGAGGAGCAAGTAAGTGAATCAATTGTTGAAGAAATAGAGCCGTACCCTGAGCCTGTATCTGGTGTGGAGGTAATGGGTGCAATAGAAGCAACGATAAACCGTTTTATGGTTTTGCCTTCTGGAGCGAGTGCAGCATTGTCGGCCTGGATTGCTTGTACGTACGTGTATGATCAATTCCATATATTCCCCAAGCTGATTATACACAGCCCTCAGAAACGCTGTGGTAAATCAACAGCACTCGATATTGTAGAAGCACTAAGTAACAAAGCTTTGTTTTCTTCGAGCATTTCACAGGCCGCTATCTATCGCGTTATAGAGGGGCATAGGCCAACACTTATTATTGATGAAGCTGATACTTTCTTGGCAGGTCGGAACGATGAAATAGTAGGGATCATTAATTCAGGTCACGCCAAAAACAGGGCGTTTGTTATTCGAAGTGATGGAGATGATCACGACCCCAAGCGTTTTAGCACCTGGGCGCCAATGGCTATAGCGGGTATTAAAAAGCTTCAGGATACCATTATGGATAGGGGAATAGTGATTGAGCTTAGACGGAAAATGGTTGATGAAGTTAGAGAGAGAATGACAGGAGACCTTAAACAAGAGCTAAAGCCACTTCGTCAAAAGCTAATGCGTTGGGGACTTGATACTGCAACACTCATAAAGAAGCAACAAATCGAACCGCCCAAATTAGCCAATGATCGAGCGATAGATAATTGGGTGTCTCTGTTTACTGTGGCTCACCATATCGGTGGGGAATGGCCAAGAAAGGTGAATAACTCTTACCATATATTGGAAAGCAAAGAGGAGGAGCCAACTACTGACATAATGTTGCTGGAAGATATTAAGTTGATATTCGATCAATCATTCAAAGATCAAATGCACTCAGAGGACTTAGTAAATCATTTAATCGATTTGGAGGAAAGGCCGTGGAGTGAATGGAAGCGTGGGAAGCCTATGACTAAGAATTCATTAGCTAAGCTTCTAGGTGCTTTTGGGATTAAGTCACAACAATTTAGAGAGGGAATTAAGAATGCCAAAGGTTATAAGTTGGAGCAGTTTATTGATGTCTTCTCTCGTTACCTTCCCGAAACACCCTTTCCAAACGTTACATCGTTACAACCCAATGAATACGGGGGCTTGGGCGTAACGTTTGGTGATTTGAGTGGCAAGGCGAAATACATAAAAGAAACGCTGCAACCCAGTAATGACGGGGGTTGTAACGATGTGACGTTTCAAAAGCCCCTTTCAGAAGAGGAGGTGACGATATGAGTGCAGAAGCCTTTATCAATCGCTTACAAAACGAAGGGGTGGCGTTTCGATTAATCGACTGTGACAAGGTTACTTTGCGGCCACCAAAAGGTGTGGCGCTTTCTGTAGAAATGATTGGGTTAGCAAAACAATACAAGCCTGATTTAATCCGATACTTGACCAAACAACCTGCAAATAACCTCGGTGAATTATTAAAGGGCTCACTGTTTACTCTGGCAATGATCGAAGAAGGGCTTGAGCGTTGGAAGCAGCCTTTTTGTGAAAATGACCTGGCAGATGTTGAGGCGGGTAAATGGAGCAGGGAAGGCATTGAGCGATATTTGAGTTGGTGGGCTGGTCGATATAAAGAGCATTACCGTGAACTAAGGTTTGAAGAGTTGCCAAGAACAAGCAGGAAGGAAAGTTTCTATGATTGACCTTGTTTGGCAGGGTATGCACAATGGCAGCGTTACGATACTAGAGCGGGATATTTGGGGTTTTAGGACGCAGGAATGCTACCTCAACGATTTTTTGTTCAATAAGCTGTTAGGTTAAGGGCTATGACAAACACTGAAGCAGTTATCGAGCTTATAGGAAGCTGGCACGCTACCAAGCGCTGGGCCGAGTCACTTATCTGTAAGCATTTAGATATTGAAACTGCATCCGATATTCTAGGGCAGGAGTACCGAGGTAAGAAGCAACTTGGCGATACAAATTGGTACTACAGAACACATGGCGTTGGCGTAGATATTTCTAAAAAAGGGAATAAAGGCGGAATAGATTTTGATTTTAACAAGGATTTTCCCGATAGTTACAGGCTTCGTGGGTTTATGATTAAACAGTTTAATGACGGCAAGCTCATTAAGAAGCACTATCGTGAGTTGCTGCAGGATGAGAAGGTATGGCTAGATGTTTATAGTGTTGCGACAGGTCAAACCTAACAAGCACAATCAAGCTGACGCTCGTGCCTCGCAAGTATGTTGTTGGCGTTCTGTGTACAAGGGTATGCGATGACAAATATACTTTTTCTATGTAGTCAAAATAAGCTAAGGAGCCCAACAGCCGAAGCAGTATTTTGTGATGAAGAAGGCTGGGAAGTGAGGTCTGCCGGACTGAATAATGGTGCGGATATCTATATTAGCTCTGAAGACGTCGAGTGGGCTGAGTACATCTTCGTGATGGAGCAAACGCATAAAAAGAAACTTAAACAGAAGTTTAGGAGCCATATTAAGGATCAAAATATAATTTGCCTTGGAATACCTGATGATTATGAATATATGGATAAAGAGCTTATTGGTATTTTGAAACAAAAGTTCCTCAATTTGTCTTTTGCATCAAAGCACAGCGATGAAAAATGCGCATGATTCAAGCTTTACAGTCAGTATAATGGTGAGTGCTAGATGAAAAGTGATATACAAAACCTGGTTATTGATAGGACAGATAAATATATTTCCGCTCTAAACCAGTCAATGACATGGTGTTTGTCATTAGCTCTTTTGGCCTTTGTTACTTCGATTCTTGGCGACAAGGGCATAAAAATTGGAAGCTATACCTTTTCAAAAGAGATGGCATGCCTTTTGGTTAGCATGTTGTTTCTTGTGGTTTGCTATCAGCAGAATAAGATAGCCAGTTTTTTTCTGGCATTTATAGGTGAACCTTCAAGAGATGTTATGGTTTTTGCTTTGCAGACACATCAAGCACTATTTAATCCCTTTTATGAAAACAATGAGCCGTCAGGCTTTTGGCACTCAATATTTAGCTCAGTGCTTTTGCCTGTGGCAAATATGATTTTACTTAGCTTTGTGCTGATACTATATTTCACCAGTATGTTGCCATATCTACTGAATTCGATTCCTGACCCCAGTATAGAGCTACTCTTTCCTGGCTTTATGGTTGTTTTAGGAGGGATTACTTTTCTTTTGAGAAATACGAGTAAAAAGTACCTTGTATTACTTGAGAAAACAGCAGGTAGTGAAGCTTTTGCCGCAGTTAAGATAAAGGCGTTTCTAGCAGTGCTAAAAATATGGTTTGTTATAAATATGTTAATACTAATATGTTTGCTAGCATTTGCTTTTGTCGGGGCGGATTGGGGGCATATATTAGGTTTTTCTCCGTAATAATCGATTGTATTTTTGGCCTTAAACTCCAGTCTTCGGTCTCCGCTTTAAGCAGTAAATGAACTGCGTGTTACCCACGAATAGTAGATACGGTCTAATACTTGATAGGATGCTGATATTTTGTAGGAGACTGGCTGTTAATGACATCTTTGGCCCCTCACAATCCAATGTAGGAAAATCTAGACTAATACAGCCTAAAACCATGCGTAACGGGCGGGTATGGGCTAGAGTTCATTGATGGAAAACGTTTTGGGATTGTTTGGGATTGGAGCTTTCAACGCTTCACTTAAGGGCTAGTGGTTATATCAAAATAAGTAGAGCAGCCCCGCTCAAGAGGGGGTGGTGAGCTACTAATTGAAATGACGGTTTTTACTCTGCTTCGTTCCGCAGGCAGTCCGCGATTTAAGCTGGAAAGTAAATTGATCTGAAAACCCAAGCTCATAAGGGACACACCAATGATAGATGTTGTAAAAAATTCCATTAAATCGACATTATATGATCGTATAACAAGCCCATTGTTTGGCTCATTTGCCATTTCTTGGTCAGTTTGGAATTACAAATTAATTGTAGTCCTTTTATCATCAATGAAAGCTCCCGAAAAACTCACGTATATCGAAAAATATATTTATACAGATCCCGCTACCATCTGGTACCAGGGGATGTCATATCCTTTGATGACTTCAGTTGCGTTTATTATTTTTTATCCTTTTCCCGCCAAAATAATATATGAATATTGGCAATTACAACAAAAATCTCTAAAAACAATCAAGCAAAAAATTGAGGATGAGACTCCTTTGACTCAGGAAGAATCAAGAAAGTTACGGCGAGATATAATAAATATTGTAATCGAGCACGATAAAGAAATATCAAAAAGAAATCATGAGATTGAGAAGTTAAATACTGAATTAGAAGAAATAAAAATTAATAACGCTGAGTCTACTAAAACGATTGAAATGAGCGAAAAAGAAATAGAAGCGCTAAAAGTCAAATTGTCAGATCTGGGAGAGCCAAAGTCATTAGATGAATTTTACTCAGAAGAAGGTGTAAAGCCAGTAGACAGTGATGACCTGCATCCGATTCAAGTGCAAATGTTAAGGCAAGTTGGAGAAAGTCAAAAAGGAATATCAAAAGAAAATTTACTTATTAAATACGCAGAAATGAAAGTCAAAGCCCAATATTACCTAGATGACCTTGTTATCAAAGGGTTTCTCAAAGAGGTTGGAGACGGGGCAGATTCTGGGTATCTAATTGTTCATGGTGGTCGAGAATATCTTGTAAAAAATCATCTTTTATAAAAAATTGAAAAACTTAAAATATTAAAACAAACCCAAATGAGATATTTCAACAGTCAAACAGTCAAACAGTCAAACAGTCAAACAGTCAAACAGTCAAACAGTCAAACAGTCAAACTGTCAAACTGTCAAACTGTCAAACTGTCAAACTGTCAAACTGTCAAACTGTCAAATTGGCATAATATAGAGTGTGTGAATTTCTCCGTCAGAAATAGACTAACCTTCGTTTTCTGCCACCTCTAGCCACCCATTAAGCAGCCTTTGTTCATCCATCCACACAAGATTTTAATAGCTTGTATAGCAACGGCAGGGGCGACCTGTGAGCCGTGCTTCCACTTGCAGAGCGTGTCTCTATTGGTTCCCAGCGCTAGCGACGGTTGCGGGCATTAAGCTGCAAACACCTCATTCTCTTGGTTATATGTTCCTGCGCCTTTTTTTTGATCAATCTTGTCTGCGTATAAGTTCCTATTTTTTATACTATTTCTATGTGAATCAGCTGTTTGTTGAGGATACGACGCTTTTTAGGTCTCACTTTTGTCCTAAACTTGTCTTATTGTTGTCTTAGATATATTCTCCTTGGCGCTACAGCATATCTGTAGTCGGGATTGATCCCCTGTATATCACAAGACGACAAGTGCCTTTTTGTTGGCGCACTTGCCTGCCTGCTTTATGGTGGGCTGTTGGGGCACCTTCGGGTGGCCGTTCCTTGTGACGGTAGGATCAACCCTGGCAGCTCGCCTCCAAATTGGATTGATCCCCGCTTTGTTGGCGTTTACTTAGTTCACAAGGACAATAAACGCAGTATGAAAAACGTAAAACAGTACCGTCTTGCCGTTGTAATACCCTCCAATAACACCCTTATAATCACCATTCATCATGTTTTATCCTATTCGCTCAAAGAAGCCCTAAGCATCAACAAAAACGCTATAGCGTTAAGCTGGGAGCCTGTGAAAGGAGTAGAGTTATGAGTGTGATATTCGAAGGGAGAGAGTATGAAATAACACGCTTTTATACTGTCCGTGATATTGATGAAGAAGTTCCATATTTGGAAATGATATTGGAGGCAAATCATGAACAGGTTTTTGTTGATCCTGTTGCTTTGATTGGCCGTAATATTCTATCTGCTGATATGGAGCAAAAAGTTAAGGCTTGGGGTAAAGAAAATAGGGTTGAATAGTAACAGCGAGCTACAATTACAAATTGAGGGCAGTTACTAACTGCTCTTATTATAAACGCTGTACAGTGCACTTTTGGAAATAAAGGGAAATTATGAACGAAGTCTGTGACATGGAATATTCAGATTACACAGTTAGAATACGTTTTCGCTTACCAGGAAATAGGTCTCTGAATATAGATGACACTGAAATTGTTATCGGAAACTATTCAGAATACGGTGAAGTTCTACTTAAGTCCGCTGATAATCAATCTCCAATCAAAGAAGCGGACTGGCTGGTTGTAAAAGTATCCAGTTTTCCAAGTAAAGAAATAGCTGAGTCGTCGGCTTTAGAAATCGAAGATGTTATATGTAGAAGTCTTGCTCATTTAAATATAGGAGCTGACTTTGGCAGAAGAATACACGGAGGTGGTTTCTTCAAGGAATATTTAAATCAATTGTCAGGGCAGTCTGATCAAGTAGTTTTAAATGATGAGGTTGGGGCTATGATTTTCCCTACCGAATTAAATCCGATCGTTGCTAGGCCGGGTGAAATGACTTTCACGGTTTCAGTGCAAGCTGACAAATTATTGGGTGCCTGCCAATTGGCTTTAGCTGAAAGACAAAAGCTAACGGAAAGAGAACGCATGGCTTTTGATTTATTCACTATGGCGCACAAAGTAAACGAATCTGCTGACGCTAGGTTTGTTTTGTTGTTTGCGGCCGTAGAAACCCTATTGGTACCCAAAAGTAGGCCTGAGGTGTCGAGAGATCACGTGGATCATCTTATTGATATTACCAAAGAGGCTGAGTTACCTGCTACTGAAAAGCAATCGCTGGTTGGCACTCTTAATTGGCTGAAAGCGCATTCAATTCGTTCTTCTGGTAAAGCTTTCATAAGGGGAGAGTTGGGTACAAAAGAGTATAACGGTGTTGTTGCCGAGCGATTTTTTGTTAATTGCTACGATTTAAGAAATAGACTTTTGCATGGTCAAAAGCCTCACGTAGATTGGAGAGAGGTCAGTAATATTGTTGGTTATCTTGAAATTATGGTTTCCAATTTGTTGTCTGGAGATTCCTTTGAAGCAGGGTAGCAGAAGGTAGCGTGATACGGATGAATGACATTAGCAGAATGTCTAAAAACAAAAGGATTGCTTGATGAACGCAGACAAAAAAACAGTGTACATCATTGGAGCGGGAGCATCGACAGATTGGGGCTTCCCTGTAGGTGAAGCTCTAAAAACAGAAATCGCGAAATTGTTTGAGCAGAATCGGGGTGCTTTCACTGACCCGAGTTTGAAACAGCGTTATTCCAATCTAATTAGAATGCAAAAAACTATTGAAGCCGCTTCTTTGAAGAAAGAAGCGCAGACAATTCGCGCAGCCATGCCATTATCGTTCTCTATTGATAACTTTTTGGATGCGACACCAGATAATGTTCAACGAATTAGTCTGGGGAAGATAGCGATTGTTCGTACCATCTTAAGCTACGAGCGTGAATCTGAACTCTGCTTGGGAAAAGGAAGAAGTATTGTAGATATATTACAAACTAAAAGTTGGCACACGAACTTGTTTCAATCGCTTGTGGAAAATTGTACATTTGATGGTTTTAAAGAGCGACTTAAGCGAGTGACCTTTATCGTATTTAACTATGATAGAGTTTTGGAGCAGTTTCTATTGTTAGCAACCAGGCTTTATTATCAAGCATCAGAGGATGATGCGGCCGAAGCGGTCAATGTGCTTGAAATCATCCATCCATATGGGCAGTGCGGTGTATTACCATGGCAGAATGTCGGCAATAATTGCGAATTAGATTATGGTAGTAACGAAAGCTTAAATCATGATGAGCTTAAGGATTTGGCAGAACAGATATACACGTTTACAGATAAGCGCAGTCTTGCCAGTACGACGCGTAGTAAGGCTCACGTTGCCATCCTAAATTCTGAACGACTGGTTAGTTTAGGGTTTGCTTTTCACCCGATGAACATGCAATGGTTGGACTGCCGTGAGGCATACGATAGAGATACGACAGACCCTGAAGTGAGGGAGCTGCGTAAGAAAAGGAAAATGTATGCCTGCGCTTATGGAATGTCAGAAAATGATTTATCTATTATTCGAAATATGTGTCTTCGCGCATTTGATTTTCACCTAACCAAAGTGACACTAAAAGAAAGGGCTATGTTCTCAGATAGAGATGCCAAATGCGGGGATTTTATGGGACAATTTAGCTTAAGTGTTGGCTACGGAGAGTTGGTTTGATATCGGAATTGAAGAAAGGGGTAAAGTTCCTTTCAATTCTAGCAAATCTAGACCGTCACACCGCCGAGATTGCCTCAAATAGAAAGCAGTAAATGAGGGTTGAGGATGACTGTTCATATTGTGAGTGCTGTACACTACATTGTTAGCTTATTAAGGATATCAAAATGACATGGGTTGTTGGTGGTAATTGCTTTAACGGTTTTGTTTGTGTCGCTGACATTCAAGTTACGATTGAATTTAAAGACAAAACATCTAATAAATATTTTAATTGCGTTCAAAAAATTCACAAAGTATATGACAACCTTTGCGTTGCTTTTAGTGGTGATATCCGTTCAGGCTTAATTATCATAGAAGATCTACAAAAGAATCTTAAAAAACAAATAAATGAAGGTGAGTACTTTGATATTGATGGTCAATCAAAGGTGCTTGTGGATTACTTGAAAGATGTATACGAAAAAATAAATGGTACACAAAAACCAGCCCTCGAATTAATGTTTCTTTGGAATGCACAAGAAGGGGGTGATGCTCATTACAGGTCTTTTTTAATGACCTTTAAAAGTCCTAGCTTCAACATTAATTCGACTAAAATGTTATCTGCTTGCCAATCTGGCGGAGGTAAGCGAGATAAACAATACGATGCCATATCATCTTTACTCTCTGGTTACGAAAGAGAAACGAAAGAATTTGATGTGCTTCGAGGTGAACTTGAGAATAGTCCTGGTATCTGGACTGTTGAAAAGTTTAAGAACCTAGTCTTTGAAGAAGCTTCAAAAGTTAGTTTTCCGGGCGTAAGCAAAACTCTCATGAGCTTTGAATCAGTAATAGATTTTAAAAATATATACCCCGACTGGATACAAAAGACCCTTAGAAATACTTTTGAAGAGTTAGGCGTAGAATATTCTTCAAAAAAAACAGCTAATCATTCTGTAAATGTAACTAGTATGGACTTAAGCAAAATGGATGAAGTTATCAATCATTTAAAAAACAATGAACCACAGCAATTGGAAGCTTTAATGTCTGTGCTTAACCTTGCTTTACAAAATCAAGATCTAACTAGCATCTGTAAATTACCGAATATTGTTAGTAGCTATAAACTCTCTAAAGGCGAAGAAATTCACAGTAAAAAATTATTTACTAAATGGGACGAATTGCGACAATTCCTTGGATTAAAAGGGGTTAATGTTAAAGCTTGCTCTGCGATCGCGGCATAAGCTAACAAGTTACTCAAACGGACGCTGAACAGTTGGCTAGCTTCGTTCCTCGCAATTTTAGTCAACAATTTATCGCCGCTTAGCAAGGCGTTAGGCAATATGCTTGAGTTCATTATATCTATCAATGTATGGAAAGTAGAAGACAATGAATAGTCCATTTAGCGATATACAATGTAGTGCTGATAATTTTGAATCAATGGTAGAGTCTGTATTGGCTTTCTATCAAGGAATTAAAATTTGTTGCCCTAATTTGCTTCCGGGAACTAAGTTATTTCGTTCGCGGATCTACGATAAACCTATTGAAAATGTCTCAGAATTAGCTCCCCCTCCGAAAGAGACTGTTTGGAAAAATGGTAGGCTGAATTTGTCTGATCAAAGGGTGGGGTATTTTTCCTTTTCCCATCGTACTGCAGTATATGAAGTTAATCCGACTGTTGGCGATATTTTATATTTAACAAGTTGGGGGCTAAACAAAGAAATCTACATTAGCCATGTTGGGTATGCCAAGAAACAATTTGATAAATGGGGGGCAAAAAAATCTCATCAGCGTTATAAGTGGGTTATCGACACATTAGAGTTAAATGAACAAGACGCAAATAAATATAAGATTCTCTCAGATATTGTTACAGGGGATTGCGCGCCCTATTTAAAAAGTAATGCAGTAGGAAAAGTCTTAATGTCAGGTGACTTTCATGCAGGGTTAGTTTATCCATCTATTGCAACAAAAGCTAACGCTGATAACATCGCACTCAAGGAAACGTACTTAGATTCGGTCTCTTTAAATTGGATTGAGGCAATGCGAATTACTAAGATAGATGATCAGGAAGTGTCTTATTCGAGAATTAAATGGTCAGATACTTGGGATAATAAGGGTTTTATTTCATGGAAAAAAGCCGAAGAATTAAAAAAGGAGGGTGGGCAATCGCTTCTATATATATAAAACATTTCAAAAATCCTAACAAGAAAAGGTTAGAGATGCTAGCGCACTCCAACTTAAGCCGTTAAATCGAATGACCACTTTATCGGATTCTAACTTTCTATCTAAAACCCGACGAACTCCGGCTATGTGAATGAAGCGATGTTTACAACGTTAGCGCGAGTGACCGCACTGTAGGATTTGTTGACGCTCCAAGGCTCACCGGAATGTTTGAAGGTGTAATTAGCTGGTGGTTTTTATGCAGTTCGCGACGACTGTTGCAATGCGCTTGGGTTCCAGTGGTGCATAGGGGGAGGGGGGTGAAATTCCTTCCAACCTGCATAAACCTAGACCGTCGCCCAAGTGATATTTACACACCCGCGAATTAAAAAGAAAAAAGTTATAGGCGTTTTTGGATGAAGTTGAGGGGTATGCTAGCTGTTAATGAGGTATGTCGATTTGTTGCTTGATGCTTGCTATCATTGGGCTGTAGTCAGTTTTAGGGATCTGTATTTAGCGTAATTGAATCAATGTTTTTGTTCTTTCAGGGGCAAAAAGTTAACTTATAAAAAGGTGTAAAACCCCCTGCTTTTGACTTGTTTTGTGCCTGTTTTTAACAGAAATGGCGTCATTTTTTAACAAATCCACCATTAAAAGCTTAGAGTTGATCAATAATTGAGTTTTTACAGTCCATAAAAAGAGAATCATAATGGCAAGTGTCGATATAGTGCATCACACCGACGAAATTACAGCTGAGCTGATGTCATTACTCCTGGAGGCTGATCCTGATGAAGGTTCAATATTGGTGTACCTCCCTGATTCATCTGTGCTAGTTGCTAAAGAAGGCGGTTCAGTGGTTGGTGTCGCTGTACTGGTAAGTGCCGGTAAAGAATTTGAGCTGAAAAATATTGCCGTGAGTGAGATGCATCAAGGGAGGGGCGTCGCTAAAAGGCTTATTAAGGAAGTTAAAGCCTTAGCAATAAACATGGGAGCTGAGGAATTGCTGGTTGGTACTGGGAATTCCAGCTTGTCTCAATTAGCTCTCTATCAGAAGTGCGGCTTCAGAATGAGTCATATAGAAACTGATTTTTTCTTGACCTATCCAGAATCAATCTATGAAAATGGAATACAGTGCCGAGATTTGGTGGTATTGCGAGCTAAGTTGAGCGGATAGATGGATTGATCAATAATTGAGTTTCTTTAGTCCATAGGAAGGAAAATATGTAGACGCAATAAATAACGTTAAATTGATCACTTTTTGAGTTTTTGGAGTCCATAAAAAGGAGCGAGATTTCAATGGGCCTTACGAATCCAGTTTTACCCTTAAAGTGCAAAACTCAATAGAATTAAACGGTGGCAATTATTGGTGTTGCAATAGGTGGTCTCGTGAATACCAGGTTGAAGGTTTACAATACAGTTAAACAGCTTAAGTTAACTGTGTTGCTGTGCAATATACGAGTGCTCTGGAGTAAACGAAGCTCCTAGGGCAATGACTCTCGAGTGGAGTGAATAAACATAACAAAGCATTGCAGCTGTCAAGCCGCTGAATGCGAACTTAGGCATATATATAGAATGAAGTTATACAAATTTCGATCGCTAAGAGATCTAATAGGTGGTGAAAGTGTGGACTTAAATCGCACTCTGGAAATTTTAAGGACAGAGCAGCTATATTGTGCCCCTCACAATAAGCTTAATGATCCTTTTGAAGGCCTCTTTTCTACAGTTGAGACAATAGGTGGAGCCTATGGAAGTGGAGCAGTTACTCCAACAATAAAATTGTCTAAGTGGAAGATGCCGAAAATTAATTTGGAATTTTCACAGCTAATGACATCTTACAAAGGCAGTACTACCGAAATTAGACATACTTCTTTAGGGGAGCTTTCTAGTTCGAATAAAAACCAAAATGTTTGTAGTCTATCTTCTTCAATGTCCGATGTGAGGATGTGGTCGCACTATGCAGATAGCCATATGGGGTGCGTAATAGAAATTGACCTAGAGGAGGATGAGCTAGATCTATATAAAGTTATTTATGGTAAGGATATTAATCGCTACTCCAAAACGAAGTTTGAGGAGATAAATATTTTTGATGTTTTGACATTCAAAACTTGTCACTGGGAGTATGAAAAAGAGTTTAGAATAATTACAGGAAAAAAACACTTTTCTATTTCAGGTTGTATATCTGGTGTTCATTTGGGAATTCGAACTCCAGATGAAGTTAGAGATGATATTGTTGGGGAGTTTTCTAATCGCTATCCAATAATGCAATCACAAATAAATCGGGAGACTGTAGAAATTCAAAGGGGAGCTTGCTTGGGAAAATATAAAGGTGATTATGCCTAACAAGCAAGTTAAGCCGATGTTATAGGCGCGGCATAATTCTGAGTTAACAGTTTTATACACCCCCTACTGAGTTTTACACTTAAGGAGTGAAACTTAATGCTGTGCATAGGTAGCGAGGCAGCCCTTCATGAAAGGGGATTAGAATTGATCACTTATGGAGTTTCCGGAGTCCATAAGAAAAGGAGAGTTTTCGGAGTCCATAAAAAGGAGTTGGGTTTTTGCGAATGGATAATTTCTTGTGTCCATAAAAGGAGGAATATTTTGGAGCCCCACCCTTGAAGGGGCGAAAACTGATCAAATAGTGAGTTTCTGGACTCCATAAAAAGAAAGTTCTAATTTTTTTTGTAGAGGAGTTTCTTAAGTCCATAAAAAGAAGATGACTTTTTTCTTTAGTAGTACGTTAAGTAGTGCTGCCGAGATATTGAAGTAAAGTATTTGTTAGTAATCAATGGCTTACAGTGTAATTCCAGTTCCCGCCGCTTCCACCAAATGAAGGTTCGCAAGAACCGATAAGGCCCGCAAGACCGTTTCATTATCGGTTTTGCGGGCTTTTTTGTGTCCGGTGACATCCTAGGAGGTTTGGTGATATCCGGTTTTTTTAGTGGTACTACTAAAACAGGCAATACCACTAAACATGGCCAGGGCTACCAAACCTCTTACTAATACCGAAGTTAAGCAAGCCAAGGTTTCTGAAGTTCACGCTCAAAAGCTATACCGCTCACTCGAATTTCATGTAATGCAAGAATTGGGTTTCACTCCTGTGGACAAGATAAGAGCACCACAAGAAATACAAGCTCTCAAGCCATTGGCAGCACAAGGTAGTCTTGAAACGGTCAAGCGTGTTTCTATGCTTGAACAAATTGGTTCTTATTGTGAACGCAGCGTACTACACTCTTATACACATTTGTTTTTTAATTAGGCTACCGGATGATAATTGCGTACTTTTTTTCGGGTGTATTTTTTGTAAATGGCGTACCACATTTTGTTCATGGAATTAGTGGCAATCCATTTCAAAGCCCGTTTGCTAGCCCGCCGGGGGTCGGTGAATCTTCACCACTGGTTAATGTACTGTGGGGTTCAAGCAATTTTATCTTTGGTTATGTGTTATTGGCTTATGCAGGCTTCTTTGAGCTGGGTTTAAATCTACCAAGCTTAGCTTTTGTTGGCGGTGGTTTAGCAATAGCGGTAATATTAGCGGTACATTTCGGCCGGGTGAGAAATACATAACAAGTTTGTCAACGATAGAACTTTGTGCTGGACTGCTAAATGCGCTGCCTCGCAGCAATTGTCCTTGTTGCCGGATTTTAAATATATCAATAAAAGGTGATGTCGCAATTTCGTTATTTTTCAATAAGTTAAGTGGGTAAGTAAGCGTCTATACCGTTTTTGTAGTTGCCCCTTCTATACTGATTACTCGTGCTTTTATATACAATAAGTCTATAGCGGAGCTTTACAAAAAAATCGCTACCTTACATAACAACTATAATGACTGAGTATAGATTTTCTAGATGATTCATACGGAGATATCAATGCGCCATTCAAGCATTTACATCTTTTGTGCCTGCCTCGCTGTTTCTACCTTGGGCTTTGCACAATTATCTGAACGAAAGACATTAATAGTCGGCGTGGATAATACCCAGTACTTTCCAATTTATTCCAGTGAATTACGCTCAACATATTTGGGTTATAGTAGGGAGATAATTAAGATCTTTGCAGAAAAATATAATTACGATATCACCTTTCGGATTTTGCCAATTGAGCGATTATATATGGAATTCTGGAGTGGTGATGTTGATCTTAAATATCCTGATAGTCCCTATTGGAAAAGTGGGCTGCGTGAAGGAAAGGTCATTCACTACACGAAGTCAATACTAGATTATGTAGATGGCATTGTGGTTAAGCCGGAAAATTTTGGTGCTGGCATCAATAATTTCCAACGGCTTGGCCTTGTGAGAGGATTTACTCCGTTTGCGTTATTAGGTGACATTAAGGCTAGGAATATAACGCTGACAAAAAACAATACACTCACAGGTATGTTGCGGCAGGTCTTATCTGGGCGCGTTGATGGCGCCTATATCAATATCGATATTGCACGATACCAGCTAAGGGAAATATTTAATGAACCTGGAAGTCTTGTATTTGATCCTGACTTACCTTTCATTAAAGATAGTTATCTCATGTCGACACTCAATCACCCTGATGTCATTAAAGAATTCAATAGATTCTTAGTCGAAGAAAAGCTAATTATTAGCGAATTAAAAAAACAATTCGGATTAAAGGAATGGTCAAATTAGTCAATGTGAAAGGGGGGATAGTTTGTAGCTTCACTCTTGGCTGAGCAAAAACCGATCACATAATGAGTTTCTGGACTCCATCAAAAGAAGATGATTTTTTTGTAGTACGTTAAGTAGTGCTAGCGCGATACCGATGCTAAGTATTTGATAATAATCAATAGGTTATAGGGTTGTTCCAGCTACCCGCGACAACTGTTCAAGTATGGCAGGGATTTGAAAGCCGGATTGCATGAGGCTCAGTCGGGTTATTCAATGCTTTTTGCTGGAAATGGTAATATTTACTTTTTTCAAGTGGCACTCCCTTGTAGGCTCCGCATTTACTGAGTGGAATGTGTAGACATGCATCCCGTTTGCTATACTTTTTATTCAATACCGGTGTTAAATAGGAGCTCTTATGGCGACATTCAAAACTTTATGGGCTAACTATCCAGATGACGATCCATGCGATGCAAAGAATGATAAGGGTGAGAAACTATTTTCGAATCAGTGTGCAATCCGTCTTAGCCATAGCATGAAGAAGTCTGGAGTGTCGTTTAGCACCTTCCCCAAAAAACGAAAATGCTGGGTTCACGGTGGGGCTGAGCACATATTAGCTGCTGCAGAGCTTGCCGATTGGATTGAAAAATCCAAGCACCCTAGTTTTCTTGTAACGGAGAACATTACCGGTAAAGAATGGCGTGCGAAGACGACAGGTCGAACAGGAATCATATGCTTTGAGGATTATTATTCCCGCAGCGATGGTTCAGGTGGTGATCATATTGACCTTTGGGATGGTGGTGCGATGACGGGTATGGGTTCCTATTTTCGTACACGTTTTAATATCGTCATTCCTAGCATTTGGTCTGATTTGTCTGAGTCCAAGAATATAAGGTTCTTTCCAGTGAAATGATGAGACAAATAGTTAAATTTATCAGTGGTTTTATTTTGGGGTCATGTGCACTTTTTGTGACAGTTTATCTATTTGGATTTTTGTTGAGTGCAGGTGGTATTGTGTTGTTTGATTCGGAAAGTGATCAGCAGCGAAACTTCAATATTGTTTTGGTTCTTTGGTTGGTTGTAGCGCTTGCCTCTGGATGGGGTATGACACGAATAGGGAGCAAAGCGAAGGAATAACCTTCTTTTTCTTGGTTAATCAAATTGCTCCATAAAGAGTTTTGTGTAATTGTAAGGTCTCGTGATCATTCGTAATTGAATATAAAACGAACGACCACGAGAGATTTCTTACAAGGTTGGTTGTTACGAGGTTAATCGATCTGCTAGTTCCTCCGCTAATATCTGCAATTCATCCACCAAAGAATTTGACGCCATTGATAAGTGGGATTGAATAACGTGGGTTTTATCCCCAAGTTCCGTATTAGAAGTGACTTGGGTAAGCGAAAAAGGTAGATGCCTTCTTGAAGCGTGCTAAGGGATTATGTTTTCAGTGGGCGTTAGCCATCAGCCACAATTCATCATATTTCAAACGTAATATATCCATAATTAGTCGCCATTATATAGCTCCATTTTACTAATCGGAGTCTAGATATGATCGTTAGAATATATTCACTAGCCACATGTTTTTTATGTGTATCAATGTTGCTTATTGCTTTACCTATTTTTGCAATGGGCTTAATCCAGTCTTTGTCACCTGAAAGCACAATTCACTCATATGCTTATGACAAATTAAGAGATAATGATAAATATTGGGAGTCGAAATACTGTCATAAAGAAGGGGAAGTTAGGCGCCCTTCTGAAGAGGTTCTTACAAAGCAGCGGAAAAATGAGCTAGAAGGCGCCTTAGATATTGAGCGTAGAGACGGTATAGGGCTTATCCAAAACACATTGATGTTTATACTTACGTCATTATTGTTCTACGTATTGCATTGGAGATTATATAAGCGTGTAGAATATGCCAGATAAAATATTCAAGCTGACGCCTAATGGAGCAGCTTATTACGCGCCCATTGAAAGGACAAAAACAACGTTATTTATGGAAGGTATTAACAATGTGCAAAGTACAATCCGTAAGTACACATAACAAGGCCTGGCACGCAAAGAAAAATACACGCCGTAATTACGCTGTTTATATAGTGTTTTGGTTTGTGGCGATTTGTCTTGGTCTTCTATCAAGGTCGAGCTATGTAGCACTACCGAATTTTTTGAGAGAGTACTCTGGGGATACCATTTGGGCATTAATGGTTTTTTTTCTATTTTGTATATTATGCCCGAAATGGAAAACACAGTACGTTGCATTGTTAGCGGTACTATTTAGTTTTTCTATAGAAATCTCTCAGCTATATCATGCGCCATGGATAGATAATATTAGAAACCATAGGCTAGGCGGGCTCGTACTCGGATTTGGCTTCAAATACAGCGACCTGGTATGCTACTTAATCGGTGTGTCTCTTGGGGCAGCTATTGATTGGGTGCTATTCTCTAGAGCGCAAAAAGCGCCTTGTAGGCGAGATAGTTAAGGTCAAAAAACGGCTCGTCAGCAGTTAGACGTTATGTTTAAGGTAGATAATGAAGTTTATTGAAGAAGTTTTAGTAGTACGTTAATTAGTGCTGTAGATAAATGGAAGTGAAGTGTTTGTTAATAATCAATAAGTTTTCGCCTGTTTGGCTTAGATTGCAGAGCTTGTTTCAATATTGCTTATAAAACAAGGTGAACAAAACGCATCCTGACTGTGTCTCGGCAGAATCTTGAACCTGTAATGTTTTCCAAGCTCAGTTTTTGGGTTATGCCATCGAACCTCATAGAGTCCCATATTACGATTGTCTACTTGATTGAGATGCCTAACGGAGATGTCCATTCCGGAATCATCGGTGCATGTACCCTCTATTTCAAGAGTTTCCCAATTTGAATTGTCTGTACTCACTTCGACAAGTACCAGTGGGCGATGAAAATCAATCAAGCAAGGAGGAACGTCAAACCACGTTGCACTCCAGTAAGCTTCTTCTCTAGCTTTCTGTCGTTGATAGGTTGGGGGAACCTGTATTTTTCTGTTGCCCTTGGGCTGCAGCTCTTTAGGGTAAAAGTCTGTTGATAGTAGTTTTGTCGTGTATTTTTCTGGTGGCTTTTCTGTTAAATCGCCCCTTACAAATCTTTTGATTTCTCTACCTAGTTGTAATTTTACAAAATCACAGGTATTCGGCCCATAATGATTGCTACCTCCCTCATAAAATTGAAGAGAGTATTCTTCTGGTGTTGTCATGTACCCGAAGTATCCATTTGAAACGTTTGTGATGATGTATTTATGCTTTTCTTTAAGCCCGGCAGCTTCTGCTTTTTCTTTTACAAATTCAGAGATTCTTTTTCCGCTTTCGAGAGTAACCTCCCAGGGTAGTGGCAGAAGAATATGATTATCAACTTGTATTACTTGGGCAAAAAATTTATGCGGATAATCCTGTTTTTTATAACGTAGCTTTTGCAGAAAGCCGAAGGCAATATGTTTATGGCCTTGTTCTGTGTTGGTGAAAAATTTACGCGGATAACCTGCTGCAAAAAAAGGAACGTTGTAGACTAGGCTTCCTCGACCTCTACCGTGGGCGCCGGCAACAGATGCCATTCCCATGGCGGGTCTTTCGGCAAGCTGGATGTTGTCTATCTTGTTCTCTTTTAATAGGTCGATCTCTCTTGAGCGGCTACGTATCACTACGTCATCTTTTAACTCTTTGTCTAAGGACAAAAAAAGGTCGAAAGCTTGATTGGCAATGGATTCTCCTAGTCCGCGTAAGTCGTCGAAGGTTTCTACGACGTCCTCATTGTGATTTGGATTGCAGTCACCGTGAGTATGGTTTGCCGCTGCGTGCACGGTATCCCATGGGGTGTGATAATGATTTTTAATGCGTTGTTCGAGGATGCGTTCAGAAAACGCGGTAACATCTCCGTGATACAAATTGTCTAGCTCAGATGGTCGTGAGTTTGGGTGGTTTGAGAAGTTGGTAAACGCACCCACAGGCTGAAAATTTCCTTGGTCATCCTGACAATCAATCCGAATCATGTGAAGGTAAGGGTTAATGGCTTCAAACTCATTGGGTTTTATTTTTTTGTCCCGAATATTTTTATTCATTAAGTACGCGGGTAGTGATCTGTTTTTTGTGACTCCCTCAACGCTGGTGGTGCCTGTGGCAATTCGAGCCGGTTTTCGGTGTTCGTATGCTTCAATAATAGCTGAGGCGATTTGATGGCATATAAAGATAAAATACTTTTCGACAAACCCCATCCGGTTGGTGACGACGTCATTATAGAAATTATTTCCTGCATAATTTCCAGGGCCAGAATGAGTGTGTGTGGCCGTGATCGCTAACCCGGATGAATCTACATCCGTTTTGTCCGCTATGAGTTGGGCGACTTTATGATGTACTATTCGTGATCCGGAAATCAGGTCGCATTGAACCAAGGCCACTGGTCGCCCTTGTTTTGGTTTAATGTATACAACCCTTGCCATGAGTTTGTTCCGAAAGCCTACGCCAAAGGTCGAATAAAGCGAGTGTCCTGCAGTGGGTAAACCCGGCGGGGGTGTTATGTCTACCTTTGTGGCCCAAGCGAGAAGAGAGTTTTGGTTTTTCGGCTCCAGAGGTTCTTTGTGGTGAATCGTAATCCGCGATATTTTGTCGTACGGAGTTAATGTTGATAAGGTTTTCTCTAAAACACCCGCCATCTCACACCTCATGAAGCCACACTCAAATTAGTATAATCCTTTATACCTTATATATTTGGTACTGTCGTCCTTGATTGGTTTGGCTAGCAGTATCACGGGCAAAAAAAACCTACCTTGATACCTAGCTAAACTAGTGTTCTGTGACGTTAGGTATCAGCTTGTCGATTCCCCCTTATGCTATTTCTTGATAGGACTGATGCAGTAATTTTGGATAGGTTATTGTAATTTTAAGTAGGTTTCGTACTCTTTGTAAATTCTATCTAAGGTTCCATTGGATTTGATTTCTTGTATGGCAACATTGGCTTTGTCACGAATAGCCTTATCTTTAAATGCTATATGGGAATAGACATCGGGCCAAAGTCTATGTATTACAAAGTCACCGGCATCGATATCTTTTCTTTCTTTGTACGCGGGGGCCTTGATGTCGTGGAGG
Source organism: uncultured Gammaproteobacteria bacterium (assembly GCA_913063495.1). Taxonomy (GTDB): domain Bacteria; phylum Pseudomonadota; class Gammaproteobacteria; order Pseudomonadales; family Ketobacteraceae; genus 42-54-T18. The sequence continues at coordinate 24,093 of CAJXXT010000009.1, forward strand.
AATATGTATATATCACCAACGCGCACCTCTTTATTGTTTAAAACTACCAATTTGGTGGTCTCACTGGGAAGAGCATATTCAGAATATTGGGGGTTGGCTAGTGCCATTTTCTTAAATTCTTCACCTAGTAGGTCGGTTGCCCCCTGATAGGCCGCAATAGATTTGTCTTGTAAATCAGATATTTGATCAATGACAATTTTGTTCTCTACTTTAGATACGGCAACATCGGTATAACGGAAGATAGGTGTTGATAAAAATGCATTATTTTCTGAGTTGGAGAAAATATTACAGGCAGCATCGATCCTGATATCGCTTTTCATCTCTCGCAACAGCCGGGTATTACTCATGAAGATAAATTCCACCTCGTATTCAGGTAATAATTTAAAGATTTCTTTGGTAATATCCAGAAATAGCCCGCGCTCACCCTTCTCGATAAAAAAGGGTTCAAAATTGCCAACTCCTACCCGTAACACCTGCTTTGCGAACAACAGTTGCGAGGATAATAACAGCACCAATATTGTTAGGGTGTATTTTATAAAGCGTGCCATAAGCTGTTGCTAAAAGCATCCGAATTGTAGGGTCATTGATCAGGGGCGTCTATTGAGTATAGGTCAGGTTTTACATTAGTGGGTAAATGGCCTCTCCTAGATGGTGTGGACAAACTTTTCTCGATCAAAGCGATAACGCGTATTATATACCCCTTTTTCAGATCGCTTTCCTGCTGCGACAAACATCACTACTGAGGCTTTGGATGGCAATGCCATTATTTTACGTACGCGTTTTTCATCAAACCCTTCCATAGGGCAAGAATCATAACCGTGGGCTCTTAATGAGAGCATCAGTGTTTGTGCTGCTAGCGCGGTACTCTTGGTGGCCCATTCTTTCATTTCAGCACGAGAGTAAGGGCCTCTTGGTACGGGGCGTGTTAGGCCTGCAATGCTAAAAAAACCTTTTTTGAAAAGACCTAGTACGCCTAGTGGGCCAAGAGCGTATTGGAATTTGGCGACTTTGCTGAAGAAGTCTTCAACGAGCTTAGGCAGCTTAGGGTCTGGCCAAGCGGTGATGTTTTCATCACAATGTTTATACCAGGTGTCGGTGCGTGCAACCACTGCGATTAATGCTTGACTAGTTTTAGCGGCGTTCTGGTCTAAACATGCATGCACCAATTTTTTCTTAACTGCGGGGTCTTTTATAATATAAAACTCCCAAGGCTGAAGGTTGCAGGAATTGGGGGCAAGCATTGCTAGATCAAGGCACCTGTTTAGGATTTTATCTGGAACAGGTTCATCGGTAAATCGTCGTATGGAGCGGCGAGTTTCAACAACCTTTTCAAACTCTTTGGCGTCTATTTCAGGTAATTCTGTTTGAGAAATTGATGACATAGCTGAATCCATGGGGGCTTCATCCTGGGGAGTTATATTGACGTGCTGTAGTGGGAGTGGGTTGGTTCCAATCGTAGCAAATAATGGCTCACTATGATTATGAATTCTTTGCCCTTGGCACGTCATTATATCGATAATGTCATTCAGTGAGCGGCTATTTTGGTTGAGGATTGCCGATACGCATTTGGGGTGAGTCCGGTCCAGCGTTTAAACGCTCTTTTAAAATTACTAGGTTCTGAATACCCCGTCATATCCGCTATTTCGCTAATCGACCATTGTGTGTCTTTAAGATATTCTTTTGCAAGAGACTCTCTAACAGAATCAAGAACTGCTTGGTAGGTCGTTCCGACTTCATTTAATTTGCGTCGTAGGGTGCGAATACTCATTGAGAATTGATCTGCAACTTGTTCTTGAGACGGTAACACCCAGGGGGATCCGTATAGCACTGTTCTGATTTGACTTACGATACCTTGTGCTTTTTCAAATTGAGCGAGCTCGGTTTCACATTGCTGTTTTGAAATGGAAAAAATTGATTGGTTATTGAAACCATCCTTTTCATCAAAATAGGATCGATTTATGGTGAAGGAGCATTCGGAGCAATCAAACGTAACATTTGACCCTAAGTATTTTTGATAAGTGTCTGAGTATTCAGGTTCACTGTAATTGAACTGACATTTTGCGTTAAACTTTTTTCCCTTTAAGTATTGAGATACGAAGGCATGGGTTCCGCTAATGGCACATTCTAGATAAAAACGAGAAATATAAGGTGTTGAATCCTCAGTTAATTCAAATTTGAACTGTATATTATCTTTTGTGAAATTTAATGTTAATCGTAGAAAGTTTATACGAAGTTTTAAATAACGCTGAAAAACCCGAAACCCTTCTTCATAGTGGGGGCTACTTAATACTGCGTAGGCGAGAGAGCCGTGACTGGTAATATCGGTACGTTTCCCCATCGCTAGGCCTAAGCCGTGGACATTCAGCGTTTCTACATTGCGGCAAAAGAATCCTTCAATATCCTTGCACAGCATAAAACCTTCAGTTTTTTTCATGACATTGGCATCAGATGCCACGTTGCGTAACCACGCTGAGAGATCAACACCATGCTCCTGCAATACATTAAGAAATACCCGGTTGTATTCAGCAGAAAAAGTTGAAAATCCTTGTTGTGCTAATGGTTGGGTAATCATGCTTGCGGCCTATGAATAATTGTTATTTTTGATTGGCTAGATAAACGGTTTATCCAGAACTAATCGAAAGAATCAAGTTGTTGTGGATAGGTGGTAGATTGGCGTCAAATAGCTGCCAAAGTTAGGAATAGGGCGCTTTATATGACTCCTAGTGTAAAGGGATATCACGCTACATCACGTCTTCCAAGTAAATATATGTAACCTGGGTATTGGATTGAGGGTTTCATTGCTGGCAGGGTTATGCAATTTGAGTTCAGTACAACCTTTTTTGGCGCAGATAAGTTCGGTTGACCGAAATTGATCGATCTTTCTGACCCAAAAAGGTTCTTCTCTCTGAGGGCCGTTGTGGTTAATTAATTAGGAGCTTCTCGAATGCAGACAATGATAAAAATAGAATAATGAGGTTAACTGTATGTCTAATAAAGCAGTACTTTCGTGCCAAGAAGGGCCGTCAATCCCAACGTTAAATAAGTTGGTGGGAGTTGCCGCCCTAATGCTGGGGTTGTATGCGCCACTTACCAACGCTTATGTATATACCTGTGGGGAAAACGAGCCTGAATGTGTAAAAAACTATAATAGAAACGTTATTTCCAATGGTGACGTTGCAAAGAAATACAATGTAGTCAGAGTTGTGATGCCAGGTAAAACCACACCTAGCATGGCAAATATTAAAAGCAACGCGAGCTGGTTAGGCAATTTTTTTAGAACGAGCTCTCAAGGTCAGCTTCGAGTCAAGCTGGGAAAAGCGATCACCAAAGAAGTACCGGTAGGTTCCTGTAAGAAAGCTAAGGCCCAAGCCAATGCCAATGATAGGTCTAAATCTTTATATACTATCCGGGTATTTCCAAAAGGTTTGTGTGGCTCGTCCAATGCGGGAGGAGGTAACGCTAACTTGAAGAGTACACTTAAAAGAAACTTTGCTCACGAAGTAGGGCACCTTCTTGGGCTCGCGCACGGGAATCGTGTGAACCGCAAAACAGGAAAGGTTGAAGCCTATAAAGACGCTAGTACTTTTATGGGTCGATTTCCATCGAGCAATTATTCGATACCACAATTGCATTGGTTAGGGTGGACTCAAAAAGAAGACATCGTTCAACTCGATTCAAGTGTGTTGGATAGCGGCGGTAGTCTTGATGTTAAACTTCGACCGATCGACAAAAATGAACGAAGCAATAGCGATAGTCCAATCGCATACGTCTATGACCTTCCCAACAATAATCGATTATTTATCAGCATACCTAAGTCTTTAAAAACGGCTACAAACGGTGTTCAGGGTGGGCAAGTGTTTTTCTACAAGTCGCCAAAATGCCAAAAGTGCCGAGGCATGGCAATGGGGGATACGGTTATTCAGCGAATTTTTAATCCGAAGACGAGTAAAGATTATAAAGTGGCTGATTTGATGGTTAATCCTGTTAGTTATGAAAGTGAAACCGTAAGAGTTAACGGTCGTAGTGTCGAAAAGTTCACATCAATCACGCTTCGTATTCGTAAATCATTTGAAACTACCAGCGCGAATGCAGGTGATGCTTCTGAAGATCTATCGAATGAGATGCCTTCTGTAACACTTGCCCTACCGAATAAAAAGCCTCGCGTGGGGAGATTCAGGATTGGTTTTAGGGGTGAGGACAAAAAAAGAGGCGTTAGAATGGCTAAGGCTGTTGCTGCTTTTTATACGCGTAATTCCAGGGGGAAATTACAGGCTATCTATAGTGGCAATGGTACAGGAAATTACGTACTTAAAGTGGATACTGATAGGCATCACAATAACGTGAGTGGACTTAGCTCGTATCAACATGATGTAGCGATACATGAAACTGGTCATAAGTTGGGATTGGGGCATTCAAGTTGGGCGACGGAAACCATCAGAAGGGGGTCTCATAGAGGATTGCGTCGTCCTGATAGAAGTACCCCGTTGAATGGCCGAGCGCATGGCGCTGCCTTTTTAGTTGCACCACAGTATTACCTGAAAGGCTGGCTTCCAGATGACGAAGTTGCATTATTTGATGGTGATAAAACGGTATATGAATTGAAAAAAATATCTGACTTTTCGGGGGGCGGCCTATCAACCGTTGTTATCCCTGCTGAAATGTGGAACCTAAAGGAACCTGGGGTTGGTGCTCCCGTGTTTATTTCTTTCGCTAATACTCACAAAGAACCAACAGCCAAAAAATTTGCTATACATATGCTTGCTGGAAAAAATGGTACAGCAACACGTTTAATTGCCCAAGAAGGCGATGCGCATATAGATTCGATATTAACGGGTATTGGCGTCGAAATGTTAGCGAATTCTGATCCCAATAAAATCACAGTGGCTATCTCATTAGGAAATAAAAGGAGATCGGATTAAACTGAACGTATTTTTCTTGCCGATGCAAACAACCCATTGGTGCCATGCACTATGGGTTGTTTGCTATACTTCTGTAATGAATGCTGTTTATGTGTTGTCGTAACAGTGAATTATCTAATTGGTTTCTTGAGTAAATGAATATATGTCAGCGACAATTAACGCCCAATTATGCCCTTTCTGCAAAAGTATGAACAATTGCATGATTCAAAGTGACAAGGCATGTTGGTGTAAAAGTGTTGTCGTACCCGCTGAGCTTAGCGAGATGGTACCGGTAGAATTGATGAGAAAGTCATGTATATGCCAGGATTGTGTTGCGCTATTTCATGAGAGCCCTTCAGAATTTATGTCTAAATATTCGTAAAGGATGGGGCGACGAAAGCCAAACTATTTTGTGGTGAAAATATGAGAAATACATTCATACTTATTTTGGTGATGTGTTTGCCTGGTTGCATTAGCCAGCCCCCTATTTCTCCAGAAAAGACGAGTGTGTACACGCTGGGAAATACTGTGAACCGGGACAATGGCCTTTTGGTAAGGCGACTGCTGTTGGCACAGCATGATGAATGGAGGGGGACGCATTATAAGTTGGGAGGTTTAAGTAAAAAAGGTATAGATTGTTCTGGTTTTATTTTTGTGACGTTTAAATCAAAGTTGGGAATGGTGATACCTCGTTCTACTGAATTGCAAGTAAAGGAGGGTGTAGCGGTAGCTAGAAATCAATTGCGCGTGGGTGACTTGGTTTTCTTTAAAACAGGGACGTTTGTTCGTCATGTTGGTGTTTACCTTGGTAATTCCAAGTTTCTCCATGCGTCAAAGAGCATAGGTGTTACCATTTCTAGTTTAGAAAATAGTTACTGGTCATCGAAATATTGGATTTCAAGAAGGATATGATTGTTAAAGCGCTAGGTATCGTATGATGTCAGTTTTACATACTTTTACCTTTTCTTTTGGTGTGTCGGTATATGATTAGCCTGGCGGGTCTTGTACTGTAATGAATCAGTCGCTTGTGTTCTAATTTGAAATTTGAGGTGTAAAATGAAAATATTTTTTGTATCACTAATAGTGGCCTTTTCTTTGACTGGGTGTTCAGCAGAAATTGGAAGTGAAAAATGGTGCTCAAATATGGGTGAAAAGTCGAAGGGTGATTGGAGTACAAATGAAGTGGCTGACTATGCTGAGCATTGTGTTTTTAAGTAGGGGGAACTCTTTACTTGTTACGGGAGCGTTTTCTCTCCTAGCAAAATAAGTTTTTGATTCATGCTTTTGCCCTTCAATTGATGCTTTCGAAAATATTGAAATCGCTAGGGTGTACAGACTAAGGGCACCTTGGCTGGGGTGAGCTATTCATGAAAATCTACGGTAAAATGTCAGTATATACGTAAATAAACAGGTAAGTTTGGTTCGTATTCATTCAATAACCTGGAAGTATTTATTATGACGAATATCGTAGATCTCGCTAGCGTAAGACGCGAAAAACAAGCGGTTAACCTGACAAACAACGATGAAGCTTTGGCTCAAATATTGTCTGATTTAAGGGCAACTGTGACCCGTATGGAGGTGTTAGGTAAAGAGTTGCTTGTAACCCAAAAAAAATTAGAATATGCCGAAAAACGGGCGCAGTGGGCTCAACAAAGTATGGATAACCTTCGGGGGCTATGTGTTCAATATATTAAGTCTGAATGTAGTCTCAGCAAGGCGAAAAAAAATAGAGACGGGATGGTTCATTAATACCATCTTAGTCAGTCCAGGAGGGAAGGGGTCAATGAACGTGCCTGGCGAAACATGAAAAAAATAGTCTATACTTTTCTCAATTGATGTTGATATGGTCTTGTTCTGAGAGAATGTAGTGATACGGTTTGTTCGATGTTGGCAAGATGTGGGTTTGCGTTTAAAGTTGATGGTATTGCTTGTCGGGTTTTGTATGCCTGTGGTTTCGGCTGCAGTGAATTCAGAGGACGCATTGCAATTCTCGGGTTTTGCATCATTTGGCGCTGGAAAGTCTAGCCGAGATGATATGGCGTTTCTTAATCATACGGAAAATTGGAGCTTTCGTTCGGATACTATTGTTGGAGGGCAAGCTCAATACCAGTTCACAGACCGTTGGTCTTCCACAATTCAGGTGGTTGCGAGAGGGTTTACGTTTGATGAAAATGATAAGTTTGACCCGGTTTTAGAGTGGCTTTTCACAAGCTACCAATGGTCCGCGGAGACGCGTTTTCGGGTTGGACGTATGCGGACACCGTTATATTTGTTTTCGGATTCTCTTGAAGTTGGTTATGCCTATCCCTGGGTAAGGCCCCCCGTAGATATTTATAACTATTTACGTGCACCGTTAGCAAACTTTGATGGAATAGATTTTTCAACAAATATTGATGTTGGCGAGGCCGATGTGGACATTCAGCTTTTTGCCGGTGTTGGCGGTGGAACTTATATTGATTTTGATATTGAATTGTCTCCGGCTATTGGTATCAGTATCTTGTCGCGATGGGATAATTTGACCCTTCGCTATGGATTAACGCTAGCTGATACTGACGCTGACAGCGAGGCGCTATCAGCGTTTGCAGAAAATTATACCCCGTATATACCTCTTAACCCCATATTTAGAGAAATTCGTGATTCTCATGAAACTCGGGATGAATTGTTTACGTATCACAGTACGGGGCTTCAGTGGGACTGTGACAGTTGGACGATTATTAGTGAGGCCTATTTGACTATCGGACCAGGAAAGGATTTTTCTAATGATTCAAAAGGTTGGTATGTCTCATTTTCAAAACAAATTCAAGATTTCTCGCCCTATATAGTTTTCGGGTATTACAAAAATAAATTTAGTGATGAAATTGAGTCCTTAATAGAGGCCAGTAAGATTCTTTATCCGGTAGGTATTCCTACTCCTGAATTTGCGGCGCTGGATAAGCTCAGAGAAATAAACTTACAAACCGTTGATAACTTTAATGAAAAAGGGAAAAGCTATACGCTAGGTGTGCGTTATGACTTCCATCAAAATGCCGCTTTTAAGGTCGAGGTTGAATACCTTGATTCAACCGCGCAGTTAACGCGTACTACTGAAGCTACTTCAAAACTGGATACCGTACTTCTCAGTATGGTTATTGATGTGGTGTTCTGATGTTGAAGTTTACTCAGGTGTCTTTAGCGAAAAAACTGGCTTTAAGTGTAATGCTTTGTTTTGTAAGTTTTTCATGTTACGCAGATGTCTCTGTTGTTGTTCATCCGGGTAGTAATATTGAGTCGTTAACGACAAAGCAAATTAGAAAGCTATTTTTGGGTCGATTACGAATGCTGCCTAATACTGATCGAGACGTTGTGGTTGTTGATCAAGGAGTTGATTCTCTTCCTCACAAGTATATGTATTCGGAGCTTGTAAGCATGACTCCGGACAACCTAAAGCGTTACCGTGCAGCGTATCTTTTTGGTGGCAAGGGAAGGTTGCCCATTACGTTAAAAGGGGATGACCAAGTAAAAGATTTTGTAGCGGGTAGCCTATATGCTATTGGTTATATTGATGCAGCATCGGTAGACGATAGTGTGAAATCAGTGTACCTGTTATCTATTGATTGATATGTATGTTAAAAAATCAATGGGTTAGACTATTTTTCTCGTTTGGCGTTACCTGATTGTGATATAGCTTTTCCTTTTTAGACTACAATTAATCAATGTTGTTTTATACGGTTATCAGATCCGCCGAGGCATTGAGTGAAGCTAAATCAAAATTCGAAAATTCGATTTCAAATCATATTTATCTCGATATTTGGTGGATTGGGGTTTAGCTGTTATTTGGCTTTTAGTATGTTCTCATCATTGAATGTTGAGAGAAATGCCCAAGACGTTAGAGAGATCCAGTACCCTGTTGTCCAGAAGCTTGTAAGAATGAATTACGAGGCTATTTTAGTTCGTGATTCTCTTTCTGATGTGGTGGGTTTAGGTAATGAAATTTTCATTGAGGATACCGATGAGTTAGCAGAGGGATTTCATCTTCTTATCTCTGAGATTGTTAAAATTGACCCCAATTTTTCTAAGGAAATGGGTTCTATCGGTGAGCTTTTTAATATCTATTATAAGGGGGCGAGAGAACTAACATTAATGTTGGTGAGGTCACCGGGTGAACTCGATAAATATGAATCGCAAGCTATTTTGGCAAATATGCGGTTTAAAAAAATCAGTAAAAGGATTTCTGAATTACTTGATTCTGAGCAGGACTCCTTTGCATTATCTTTGAGTGAAATATCAGATTCGATTAAGGAAACACATAGGATTGGTGTTTATCTTGCGGTAATTACTCTGTTTGGGATCTTTATTGTTACATGGCGTGCACTAGTGAATATATTACGGCTAATTAGTCGTAGTGATTCATTGAAAAAAGAATTTCTTGCAACAATGAGTCATGAGTTAAGAACACCGATGAATGGTATTTATGGGTCTATACAGTTACTTCGGATGACGAATCTCGATGAGCAACAATTACAGTATTTAGATGCAGCGGGAGATTCATTTTCATCCATGAGAATGTCAGTGGACGATATTTTAACATTTTCAGATTTTATGTCAGGAAAACCTAAAATAAGGAAAGTATTCTCCAATTTATCTAAGGAAGTTAACGGGTTCCTTGATGAGGTAAATGAACATGTGGACAAAAAAAATCTCGTATTAATGACTGATCTAACAGGCTGTGCTGAATTTCTTGTGGAGACCGATGTTCAAAAAGTAGTGCATGTTGTTCGCCATGTTCTGAATAACGCCGTAAAGTTTACTTCGTTGGGAATAATTGAATTCAAGATGGAGTACAAGGTTAATCGGTCGTTGCTAGAAGCAGGGGAGGTTGAAATATCGGTTAAAGATTCAGGTAGTGGGATTCCTGAGGAAAAACTGGAAGATGTTTTTCAGCCCTTTAAGCAGCTTGATGGCTCGTTTCACCGCATGCATCAGGGAATTGGTTTGGGATTGGCAATGTGCCGGGCAATCAGTGATAGCATGGGAGGCGTAATCGACCTCAAAAATAGGGAAGATAAAAGGGGCGTTGTTGTTACCTATTCATTTCCCGCGAAGTTTAAACGAAATGAAGCAAAGGTTGAATTGTTGAAAGATAAGAATGAGGCAAAAATTCCATTGAAAATAGTGGAGAAGGATAAAGAAATTATTCTTGTCGCAGAAGATAACCGGGTAAATCAGCTAGTAATAAAGGGACTGCTGAAACGACTAGGTTACCAAGTTGTTTTGGCTGATAATGGACAGGAGGCGTTGGAGAGGCTTCAGGGTGATAACGTCACATTAATATTGATGGATTGTCAGATGCCAGTTATGGATGGTTTTGAATCGACTAAGTGTATTCGAGCACTTGAGGGGCCGTATTGTGATATCCCAATTATTGCCGTTACCGCCAATACAATGGAAGGAGACAGGGAGCATTGCCTGGAGGTGGGGATGAATGAATATTTAAAGAAACCGGTGGATATCGGTGTGTTAAAAAAAGCGATTGAAGAGCAACTGGAAAAAGTCCATTAAAAACGTTACTCATTCAGCTTTAGGGGCTTTAGGCCATTGAGGCTACAACGTTATTAATATACGTGTCTATCAATGCTTCAAATTGTTTCTTTACCATCGGTTTAGCAATGGCTTTTGTCCAGCGAGGTAATGGCAAAATCAACGATGCTTTTGTCGAAAAGTGAACTTCACTCTTTTCACCCGCCTCTTTAACGTGACAAATTCCTGATATTTGGGTGTTTCCTGCGCCTTTAATGGGCTCCCAGGTAACTTTTCGTTCAGCATCGTGCCATTCCCATTTACTGGTATATTCTACTCGGTGTTTATACGCCTCAGTACCAATCTTCTCCAATACCCAGGAGTAAGTAAGGTCGCCAACTTGTTCTAATCGTTCAAGTTTTGGGAAGTGGCTGGCCATGTCTTCTACGGTTGAAATTCTTGAGAACGCCTCATGTGCATGGGTGTTGATAGTTGTAGAGCGCTGAATATCAACGTCAATCTTAATGCTCATATTGTTCTCCTTGCATATCACAATGGTTCTGTTGGTGTCGATCTTGATGGGGCTTAGTGTGCTATCAGAGTATGCAAATCACAATGACCACTCCGCCAACGTGTTATGTCGTACATGCCAAAGTCTAGATATGCCTCAGCGGAACAAGTGCTGTTCTGTGAGTTGTCTTCTGCTTTATTTATTAGCTGATAAAATAGCTTAAATATTAAGCCGTTGATGTTGTGATTCTAATGAAAATGATGAAGTTTATCGGACTGTTTTTACTTACCCTGGTTATTCTTGTTATAGGGTTGTGTTGGGCTGTTAGCGTCAATATTGATGACATGATTAAAAGTAATATCGAACAAAAAATGGGTGTATTGATTAAGGCAAAGGTAACGCTGTCAGACTTAGATACCGATGTTTTTGGTGGGCGGATTGTAATAAAAGATTTAGTAATGGCGAACCCTAAGGGGTATCGCAGCGACCACCTTATTCGGTTGGGTGATGTTCAGGTAATGATAGATGTCCGTTCGCTTAACAGTGATGTCATTATTATTGAAAGCATTCAATTGAATGATGTGGATATTGTGATAGAGGAGAAATCTATTGGACAGATTAACATTAAGAGGTTAATCGAAACGGTGGAATCAGCTGACCCTAAACCGGAACCGATAGACCTGCTACGGTTTAGATTGAAGTCCTACTCCATGGGGGAAAGCACGTTACACCTTGTTGGTGGGCCGCTTGAGGATAAAACGTTAGTTTTACCTGGTGTTGAGCATAAAAGTGATCTTGGTAGTCCTGTTGCTTTGCCCCTTAAAGATATCGTGAAAGGTTTAATTCAAGACGTTATGCAGGGAATGTTAAAAGAGGGGCAAGGGGTGATGAAGGAAAGTGTTGCTCAAAGTTTTTTTCAGGAAATAAAAAAAATAAGCCCTCCCCCTGTAAATATTAGGGACAAGATGCAAAGGATAAAAAAAGTAATCGAAAAAGATCTGCCACCATTAAACCTGCCTCGATTACCTTTTTAAAGAGAGTATTTAATGAGAAACGATTATACAGTGGTTCAAAAATTACTACATTGGGCCATGGCCGGTATCATTATGTTGGATCTTTTTATTGCGCAAAAATTCGGGAACTCTATGGATATTGCTGACCGTCTAGAGTCTCGTGCAGATCACTCGACAATGGGTTTGTTGGTACTAACGTTATTTGTCATTCGCCTGGTGTTACGTTTTGTATACGGGGTGCCAAAGGAAGATGGTACATCTCCTCTTTGGCAAGTTTGGCTGGCTAAGGTGGCTCATGGGTTACTTTACGTGTTAATGGGGCTGTTAGTGGCGTCTGGTTTGTTAACGGCGATGAGTGCAACGTCACCGATTGAAATCTTTGGGGTTATTGATATTACGTTTGGACGTATGGATGGTGCGATCTTTGATTTTGTACGACAGTTTCATGAGTTTTTTACGGAGGTAATAATTGCTCTAGTAATTATTCATGTTGTTGCTGCGCTTTATCATCAATTTATTCGTCGCGACAACCTTTTGTTAAAAATGTTGAAGTTTAGACGCTTCTAAAATAGAAAGTTTTTGGCGAAACATTATTATTATTGCTAATGGAGTATTACAGTACCATGGAGAAGAAAAGGTTAACCGGTGTTTCCGGTTATGTTCCCAAAAGGGTGTCACGATTGGTGACTTCAATTCAACGGTTTTGGCATAGTCCTCGATTTTATGGATTTGAAAATATTGACCCCAATAAACCTGCCTTGATGGTGGCTAATCATTCGCTATACGGAATTATAGATGTGCCATTGCTTGTGGAAGAATTCTATTTGCAAACAGGAAAGCGAATCCGAATATTGGCAGACAGTATGCATTTTAGTATGCCTTGGGGGCAGACGTTTTTTGAATACGGTTGTGTTTTGGGGTCGCGGGAGAACTGTGCACAGCTAATGTCTGAGAATGAATGGATTTTGGTTTTTCCTGGAGGTGGTCGTGAAGTTGCAAAAAGGAAAGGTGAAAAGTATCAGTTGACGTGGAAAAATCGAACGGGTTTTGCGCGGTTGGCGATTCAACATGGTTACCCCATTGTTCCTGTTGCTTCTGTAGGCGGAGACGACTGTTACGATATTCAGTATGATGCAGAAGATGTGATGAAATCGTGGTTAGGGAAAGCGCTCGATAAAACAGGTATTACTGAAAAGTATCTTCGTAACGGCGATGTGATTTTCCCTGTTGCCACAGGGCTCAAGGGGTCTCCTTTACCAAAGCCCGAGCGGTTTTATTATAAGTTGGGTAGAGCTGTAGAAACAGCTCAGTATGACGGGCAGAGTGATTGTAAAGAAATACAGTGGAAAGTTAGAGAGGAGGTTTCCAAGGCTATTTATACTCAGATTAGTGAGCTGCGCTCCATTCAAGAAGCGGATGAGAATAGGTGGATATAATGCGAGACCTAAAATCTAGGGTCTACCGGTGACGTTTATAAATTTAACATAGCTAAAGCTGAATCACGTGCAGCATTGCGTAGCTCGTCAGCAAGATGTTGGTCTGGTAGTGTTCGAGCTAGTACCATTCCTCCAACACACATAGTGGCAAGCGTTAGCGCTTTTTTACGATGAGCTGTACTTTTTTCTAGATTGCTTTCAACCAGATTGCTTTCAAAAAGTCCGATCATGGCCTCAAGCAGTTGTTGATAGGATTCTTTTACAGTGTCTCCGGCGCGTGAAATATCAGATGGTAATGCGATTAATGGGCATTGACCGTCTAAATCTCCCAGGTGTTCCGTTGAAAGGTACCCATTAATCATTCGCTGAATGACCTCTAGCCCTGGTTGTGCTGTATTCACCCCTGCGTTGGAGCGCATTTCTGCCCCCTGGCCATGTAGAAAATTGGTGACTGCTTCTGCGAAAAGCTCTTCTTTATTTTTGAAGTGATGATAAAAACCACCCCGTGTCAGCCCTGCTTCTGACATGATTTGGTCGATGGAGACATCGGAGACACCGCGGCGGTTAAATAGCACTCGGGCACTCTCTATAATTCGTTTTCTAGTCGCTTGTTTATGTTCAGGTTTATAGGGCATCGAAGTCTCTTTTGAAAGTAATTTGAGAGCAATTTGAGAGCAATTTGAGAGCAATGGTACCAACAATCATAATATGTTCTTTAACATATTATGATGTTAGCTATATTGGTTCGCAATTGCGTTTTAATAAAAAGGAAAAATAATGCACTTATATACAGCACAAGCTCCCAACCCTTTTCGAGTTAACGTTTTTTTGACTGAAAAGAATATCGTCATCCCCTCAACATTACTTAATGTTATGGAGGGTGATGCGCATTCGGAGGATTTCCAGAAGAAGAACTCGTTGTGTGAAGTTCCGGTGTTGGAATTAGATGACGGAACGTTTCTTACTGAAAGTATTGCGATATGCCGATATCTTGAGGGTATTTATCCCGAAAATCCATTGATGGGCGCGACACCATTAGCTCAGGCTAGGGTTGAAATGTGGAATCGTCGCATGGAGCAACAAATTTTTAGCGCAGTGGGTAATATTGGCCTACATACGATTCCGTTCTTTGCAGAAAAGGTTGAGCAAATGCCGGAATATGCAGAAAGCTTGAAAAGGGCTCTTGAGAAGAAATGGGCGTGGCTAGATGAGGAGCTTGCCGATGGTAGGACCTATGTTTGTGATGATGTATTTTCCGTCGCGGATATAACAGGAATGGCTTCTCTGTTTGTGTGTGAATTTATTGGAATAGATATACCTGATAATTTGACACATTTACAGCGTTGGGTTTCCGCGGTCAGGGCTGATCATAAATGGGGTTAGTTGTCGGTTAGTGTTTTGCTGTCTTGTAGATAAAGCGTTGAGCCCAATTATGGCGGCGCATTCGCGTCGCTGCAGCCCCGCTTATCCCTTCTTTTTATCTTTGCGTATTTGGGAGGGGGGATAAGGCTATATCGCCCACAGTAATGTTGATCTGTTCTTCCATGCATCAATGCCAGAAACCAAGACGACATCATGGATAACGTTGTTGTTGATTAACAGTATTAAATAGTGGTATTAAATAGCTTGAAAAAAGCAACCACTTTGCTCTGATTTGGTTCGGAGCAAAGTGGCTGTCTTTTGAAGTGGTTTTTCATTAGTGATAGATTAGTTTTTAAATTTTCCAGTTGGTGGATGAATTTGTACATTCCCACCATCTAATACTGCACTAGCTTCAAATACAATGGCGAATGTATTTGGGTCGCGTACAGTAATAGAGAAAAAGTCTTGATCATTAGCTTTCTTTCCCTGAGGTTCTCCAGCGTCTTGGACATACCCGGTAAATAGATAGCCATCCACTCCATTCAAACGCCCAGTTCCTTCAAAACTTGCCTGGTTGATCTTGAATCCTTTTTTTCCTCCAGGTTGACCTGGGCCGGTAAGTTGGACAACATCACATCTCACAATTTGAACGTCATTTGAGTGGAAGTTGTCCATTGTATTATGATCAACTACTTCCCAGGAACCACGTGGTGGAGGTCCAACATTTCCTCCAAACGTGAAATCCTTAGCCCCCGCAGTTTCACCGGTATTGTGAAAGCCACCGGTGGTGATCCAGCAAGTGTCGTGAGAAGGGTTTTCAACGGAAAAGCCGGAGGCAAGCCAAACAAGTGATGCAGGTAGGTTGCCTGGGGCGACAAAACCATCGTCTCTTGAGAATACTTGGGTAGTTAGGCTATCGGCTCCAGCGGGGACGGTAACAACTAGATTTACCGTATCCCAGTATCGACCATCATTGCTGTTAAGTTGATCTGAGAAAGTGGAGGTGACACCGCCAACGGTGATTTCAAAGGAGCTTGGGCGAAACCCATATATCCCTGTATCGTCTGCGACACTCCCTACAAATAGCTCTACATTTCCAACCCTGTCTATATTGGCTGGATCGAAGTTAAATGTTTGGGATTCCGTAACATCAAGCGGTGGGGGCCAGTTAATCATCGCAAAGTCGTTGCCATCTTTTACCGTGATTTGGGATTTCCCCGAGCCGTCATCATATACAACCATGACGCCAGCGCCATAATTCTCTTCTGTAAAGTCGAGCCCCCCAACGAAGAATGAGCTAACCCCTGATCCAACCAATCCCATGTGAGTGATATCCGCTCGATAAGACAGGGTAAACTCGTTACTTGAGTACCCAGTGTTGCCACCAATGAAGAGTCCTTCTACAGGGGTGCCGTCAACTAAAATAGTATCCGTTGGGGTTTGTTGAGCAAAATATATGTTGTTTCCCGCCCAATAAAGAATTACTTGAGTAACCGTTACATCAGCGGGCAGTTCAATCATGATCATGCTCGGCTGACCATCTTCTAGCCCTGTCCCTGCTGCATGAACACCGGTTCCCGCCAAAATTGGAATGCTAGGCATGCCTAACATTTCTGTACCATCGGCTCTTGCTGAGCCGGAAAAACTTCCTAGCGTAAATAGCATTAAGAAGGAACACAAAGCAATAAGTAGTTTGCCTTTGGCTATATCAATGATGCTCATGTTTATAGACTCCTTGCGATGTCTAAGTACTCATCGATGAGTGGCTTTTGTACGCAAAAAACATGCAAACAACAAGCCCAGTTTTTAGTGCTTTGTTTTTGTTACATTAGTTTTTTATGGGCGATTTAGGTTCCAGATAACTGTAAAAACTTTCGACAGTTATGGCTGTATTGTCAGTCGTTTTTGTATATTGAACAGAGATAAAGGGCAAAAATCTCCGCTGATTTATAGCTTCTCTTCTATACTCAAGGTTATGTTCGCAAATATGCCAAAATATTACCTCTTGTATGCTGGACACAAGCTGGCGCTTGCCTTCGCCATGTGTTCTCTCACGCTAATCCCTTCTTATTGTTTTGCAGACGGGTTTGGTTCTAATCGGTTTAAATTTAATGGTTTTGCGACGTTTGGATTGGTCAAGAGTGGCACCGATAATCTTGGCTATCGGCGAGACGTTTCAGGAGAAGGGGTACATGACCGCGACTGGTCTTTGAAACCAGACAGCCGACTAGGACTGCAAGGTAGTGTCACATTGACAGATGAGCTTGATGCGATAATTCAGTTTATTATCAAGGATAGGGCAGAAAATGGTATCGAAGAAAGTCTTGAGTGGGCGTATTTACGATATCGCTTAACTCAACAAGTGACCGTACGCGCTGGGCGTTTGGGTATTGAATTGTTTATGCTGTCGAATCATCGGGATTTGGGGTTCGCCTACCTTTGGGTTCGACCGCCGATTGAATTCTATGCACCGATAGCATTTGACTATTTAGATGGCGTTGATATTAACTATTCTGTTCCATTAGGTTCTGGTACTTTAAGAACTGCATTTTTTGCCGGAAGCAGTGATGCTCCGTTGGATTATAGCGATCAAGACGACGAATTATTGTTGAACAATATCTTGGGGTTAATGGTTCGCTGGGAATGGGAGCATTGGCAGGCTCAGTTTACTCTAGCGTCCGCTGATCTTGATGGTCTTGATGAGTCTCTTGGTATCAAGGGTTTCACGGCTAACTTGTCTGCTGCTTCTCTTTGGGCTGAAGCAGCGTTGCTCTCAGAACAGCTTAATGATAATGATGAGGGCATATCTTACTATTCGATAGGGATTTCTTATGACAAAAATCCGTGGTTTATTCAATCTGAAGTAATGTATCTCGATTCCGGGCATAATGTGCTGAAATCCTATTTCAGTCGTTATATAAGTGTTGGTTTTCGTGCAGGTGATACAACGTTATATACAACTATTGCCAAGGGTACTCAAACAGAATCTAGAACGACTATTCCGGAGCTGCCAGTTCCTTTAGCGGTGGTCCCTGACTTGGTGTCTCTACGTCAAGGGTTACAAACATTTTACGATTACAGTTATATTGATCAAAAAACGGCATCATTCGGTGTACGATGGGATATACGTTATGATCTTGCATTAAAAACTCAGTGGGATAGAACGTGGGTTGAGGAAGCTGGTGGCTTGCTCTGGGATCAAAAACTGGGATCCTCTGAAGATAACGTTGTCGATACTTATTCTATTAACTTGAATTATATATTTTAGTGATGAATCAACTGTTGCGACTTATATTCATAATTATTGCATTGCTTGCAAGTCCCTTGCAAGCAGGCGTTGTTGTGATTGTTAATTCAGAAAATGCTACTTCTGACTTTAGCCAGCGACAGCTAGTTGATTTATATATGGGCCGAGATTTATATTTCTCTAACGGAGAGATGGCATTACGTTTGGATCAATCTCCAACATCAAAAGTTAGGCATGATTTTTATAAGAATCTTGTCGGTAAATCAGTTGCCCAAATTAACGCGTACTGGGCGAGATTACTATTTACCGGGAGGGCATCCCCACCTCAAGTGATAAGTGATAGCGAAGGTGTTTTGAAAGCGATTAGGAATAACGCAAATGCTGTTGGTTATATCAATGAAAGTGAATTGGCGCCAGGCGTTAAGGTAGTGGCTCGTGTCGACTAGATTTTGGCAGTCGCTGCCTTTTCAAACAGGTTGTAGTATTGCATTAGGCTCAATACTATTGACGCTTGTGTTATCTATAAGCGTTTATAATAGTACTGTCGAAACGGTTATTGATGATTCTAATCATCGTATATCACAATTAATTAGCACTGTAGAAATTAGTGCAGCAATAGCAGCCTATTTGGAAAACAACGAACTCGGCCTGGACATTACTCGGGGGCTTATCAGAAATGATATTGTCTCAGGGGTTATTTTGCACAGTGAATCTGGGATGAGAATAATTAGCGGATCCCCCTTTCATTTTAAAGATAATGATGTACTACTTTTTCCACTGGTATCTCCTTTTATGGCAGATGAAAAGGTAGGGGGATTGTTCGTTAAACCTAATCAGAATAATATCGATGCACAAGCCAAAAAAACGGCGGAGCTTCATGTTGTTACCCTTGCTGTACATTCATTGATGATTACCTTGTTTGTCATTTTTCTTGTGAATAGCCGACTTACGAAGCCATTAATGAAATTAGCGGGGGCACTTCATAAAATTGAGCCAGGAAGTGATGAGAGGCTTCAGTATCCGAAGCAACATATGAATGATGAAATAGGACTTCTGGTTCGGGACATTAATCAATTATTAGGCTCTGCTAAAAATACCCTGGAAGGCGAGAGACGTTTGCGTGAGTATGTGGAAACGCTTGAAAAACAAACACGTAAAGAAGCAGAGCGGGATCCTCTTACTAATTTGCTTAATCGTAGGTCTGGGGAAAGAGCTATTGCGAAAGCACTCAAGAAATCCGAGGCGGATAATACTCGTTGTGCAATTTTGCTTATTGATTTAGATCGCTTTAAACCTATCAATGATACCTATGGGCATGAAGCCGGCGATCAAACCTTAATTACGATCGCAGATCGGTTGACCAATACGCTTCGGAAAAGTGATATTGTCATTCGATGGGGTGGAGATGAATTTTTAATAATGGTACGACAGGGTCATAGTGATCTTAAAATAAACGTCGTTGCAGAAAAAATACTGCAAGCGTTAGCCGCTGATATTGCCATTAACGATACAGTTCGAGAAAGTATTGGTGCCAGTATTGGTATATCGCTTTATCCAGAACACGCCACTGATTCGGCTTTGCTTTTTGATCTGGCGGATAAAGCTATGTATCGTATCAAACGTTCTGGTCGAAATGGTTATTCTATTCATGAGCCCGCTGGTATGAAAAGTCAGGCATAGCGTTTTCCCAAACAATGCTCATTGAGTGTATAGAATATCTCCTGAGGTTCGCATTACCTATCGTTATAGGAAAGTTTGCCAATCTTCTAAATTGTAGCGTTTCATGATGGTTTTTATATCACCTGATTCTTTGAGTGCTTTCATTTTTGAGTCAAAGTAATCTGACATTTTTTTAACGGATTCTGCTTTTGATGGGTCAGGTGTAAATGCCATATAAATTTTGGCGACGGATACGCAGCCAGCAGAGCGGTATTTTTCAAGAATTCCTTGTTGACTCATTTCATAAATAGTTGAGTTATAGGTAAATATAAAGGTATCAATTCTACCTGCATCAAGTTTTTTCATGCTTTTTTCAATGTATGTATCGTTGTAAGGTAAAAAATCGAATTGTTTCTGGTGTTGTTTCATGTAACTGTTTAACTCTTCAATTGAAGTGTCATTTGCAACGCCTATTTTATGTCCTGTTAGTGAATCCAGTCCTGAATATTGCCAAGTAGATTCCTTTTTTGTAAAGAAGCACATTCTTTGTATTCCTATCTCGTGTTTTGGAAATCGTAGGTTGGGTGCTTCTTCTTTTGCGGGAGAAAGTAATGCGTGGTTGTTGCCAGCCTCAACCAGCTTAATTGCTCTTGTCCATGGGTAGGTTTTTGTTGATAATTCGTAAGGGCTGTCTGCATATATTTTTTGTACGGTTTCTATTACATACCCTGGAAATTCACCTTGTGGGCATATTTGTGGGCACCAATCAATGGTGCTGACTCGCAGTGATTCGGCATTTGCTGAAGAGGAAAATACGGATAAAACTAGAATAATGGCAATATTCTTAATCGAATTGGTTATGTTCATAATATTATCTTCAGAGCTTGGGAGGGTGGTTCAGGTGTTGAGTGAATGGTTTTCGACTGACTATTTTATAAGGTAGATCAAATAAAAAGATCTGCAAACATGGCGAGAATAGCGAAGTTCACAAACTTTGTTTTGTTTTTTTTAAGCGCTAAGCGTAATGCGCTGATTTTTCTACATAAGGTAATAATTGTCGGTGGGTTTTAATAAAAAACCACGGATGTCTAGGGCTTGCCTAGGTTTGTGCCAGCGTAAACAATGGGTTGTTACATGTTGATGTTCACTTTTTTATGCGATATTGTGCATTTTCGAACTATAAAATAGCACGATCGTACTTATTGTTTTATAAAGCCTTTGTTTGATATAGAGATCAACACTAATAAAAATAATAACAAAGAGGTTATCAATGAAAAGAATTCTACCTTTGATTGGCGTGGCAGGAATTGCGGCGGCGATCGCAACACCGGCTGTTGCTTTTCAACAAATCACGCATAAACGTATTGCGATTGATGCGATCAATTATATGAAGGCGCACCCTGATACCACTAACTATGTTGTTCTCGAGGCGGCGGTGACTTCCGCAGGTTATACCATTGATCAATTTGCTGAAACCGTGGGTCAAGGTGCTTTTGATGTAGATGATTTTCAGGATACTTTTATTTGTGGTGCTATCACTGGCGATTGTGTTTACTCCCCTGTATTTAACGCAGGCGCGTCTATTGCTCAATACACTAGCTATTGGCATTTTCAAAATCATACACGAGGTGGCGACGCTCATGGGAATGATTTAGGTGGTTATAATTATGATTTACTAACGGTGTGGGGAGTGGTTGATGATTTAGCCGCGACATGGTTGGTTAATGATCATTTGGATGATGGTGCGGGCGGCATGACCGGCTTTTGTTATTGGTTTTTAGGTTGCTCCGAAGATTCAGAATATAACTCTTATGGTGTTACCGAAGCTAATTATCGTCAAGGCTCACACTCGACAAAAGGTATGTACGAGGATTTTCAGGATATCCCCTTTCAACCTATCGACAACTTGGGTAACTATTGGTATTGGCAATTTTTAGATCGCCCTACTGCACAAACATTGGGTTTTGTATTACACACAACGGACTTGTTGCAGCCACATCATACATGGACAACATCTGATTTGAATCACTCTGGTTGGGAATCATGGGTTGCTGATTATTACGATAGTGAAGACTTGAATGCGGATTACAAAGTAACGGAAGCTTTGGCGAGTTTTACTCCAATTGATGCAACTGCAACTGATATTCGGCCGTTGCTAACCGAAGGTGGCGCGATATCCTATTCACTGGGAGGTGCAGTGTTAAATACAACAGATCATAATGCTCGACGTGAAGTGGCTAATGTTGTAATTCCTCATGCAATTGCGATGGCTGTGAATATTTTTAATCACGCAGCCGACAAAATGTCGACCAATACATCGGGTGAGTTACGAGATAAGCGTGCTGGTCTTTGTATGAATTTATGGGGTGGTGTTGTGAAAAATGGTGCTGATGTTCGTTTGCACAGTTGTTCAAATAGTGCAAACGAACAATGGCAATATGAATCATCTACAGGGTTAATTCGCAGTACCTTGAACACCAATTACTGTCTTGATATGGCCGGTGGGAAAGTATCCAATGGTGGCAACGTTCAGGTGTGGAATTGTATTCCAGGGCATAATAATATGACGTGGGATATTGTTGGTGACACGATTCGCCCTCGAGTTAATCACGGTATTGCGATTGACGCGTACGGAACTCGCAGTGGCGATAACATTGGTTTATGGTCTGTGCACGGTGGTAGTAACCAATCGTGGACCGTTGAAGGTATGTAGTTGAGACGTTGCGTTGATGTGAGAAAAACCTGGAGGATGTCTTCAGGTTTTTCTGTATAACGTATTATGTGTTGACGTCTTATTGTTATCGGGGCGTAGCAGAGGATTTTGATTATGAATAAATTAGCATTGTGTCTATTTTCTGTTGTTGTTTTTTCTTCTGTTGTGGCACACGCATCAGTGCACTATCAATCAAGGGAGGTGGGGACGATTGCTCAAATAGATGGCTTTAAAATTCCCGTTGCTAGTGCAGATTTGATTTTTGAAGTCACAAAGCGAAGTGATAGTTCATTGACGAAGGAGGGATTGGTCAGAGGGCTTATAGAGAACTATGTTTTTGCAAGAGAGGCGGAGCGTGAATTCGGGAGAAATATATTGGTGGAAAAAACCAAAGTGGCTTTTTCCAATCAAGTACATTTAGACCGTGATTTTGTAAAAACCTTTCTTCAGCGTTATCACGGGGATATCCAAGCTAGTATTAAACAGCTACCAACCCAAAATTTAACATCACTTATTCGACAACCCTTTCGCCTCAACGCGGATAAATTCAAAAAAACAACGGTATTGGAAGGTTCACTAGAATACGTGTTGACGAAAAAACAGGTCGAACATGCAAAGAAACTAACATTGATTACCTATCAACTGCCCAAGAAGAACAGTGTCGATATCGTATCACTTTGGGATATCTATAGTCGTCAGAACTTACAAGGGCGTATTGCTATTCATCAACAGAATAGACCTTTTCTGGAAAAGCAGACCAGTGAATTCTTATTGGAAAAATACATTCATTATTGGGCATACAATGAATCTGGGCTGGCAAAGAATGATGTGAATGCTTTGGTTGTAATGTTCAAAGATCGATTTCTAAAGAAAAAATATTTGGAGAGGAAAGGTTTGTTAGTGGATATGCATCATCAAAATTTACAACAAACAGCGATGGCTCGAAGTGTGACCAAGGAAGAAATCTTAGAATATTACCAGAAGCATAAGGAAGAATTTCAAATTGTTGAAAAAGTAAAAGCTCGACATATTCGATTGGATAGTCAGGCATTAGCCGATCGAGTATATAAGGATGTTGTTAATGGTTTGTCGTTTGATGCCGCAGTGACACGTTATTCGATTAGTGATGATAAGAATCTTTCTGTTCCTGGTGACTTGGGCTGGATAAAAAATAAAGATAAACGCACCTCCTGGCTAAAAGGTGTGGCATTTATTCAAACGGAAAATGTAATATCGAAGCCGTTTCGAAGCCCTCAAAATAGCGATCAGCCCGTTTATTGGGAAATTATTCTAGTGAAAAAGAAAGTCGTTGGTTATCAAGCTTCAGATAGTGAAGGTGTACGTTATGAGGCGTCACGTCATATAGCAAAGAGAAAGATGGCAGAAGAGTTTGAGTCGACTCGGCGTGAGTTATTGGACTCTGCCAGTATTGAAATAAACAAAACGTTGTTAGGTAGCCATGTTTATTAAAGAAAATGTAAAACTGATTGTTGTTCTTGTGGCTCTTGTTGGAGGGCTGTTTTTATACCTGTTTCAGAGCAATGAAAAAATCACTGAACATGATGTGATTCGGCAAGTAGAAAAATCCACCCACTTTGAAAAAGTAGAGAGTGCTCTGCCTGTTACAAAAAAATTGCTAATCAATGTTGCTAGTGAGATCAAAAAATCTAGTGTAGTAAATAAGCCCTCCAGAAATGCTATTGAAAGTGAGATTTCAGAGCCTTTTTCAGTACCTCTTAATTCGATGGCAGATGCCCGGATCAATGGTGATCCTCGAACACCACCCATGGTGCGCACTACGGTTGAGCGAGAGATGCCGACTCCAGAAGAATTGGCCGACCCTGATCTCTATCAAGAATACGAAAGCCGTCAAAACCAGAAGGTATATCGGTCTTTTTATAGTGCATCAAAAAACAAGCTTGTAGAGATGGAAAAGTTGATGGAGCAGGCAAGATCTCAAGGGGTGTCGGAAGACAAACTTCGCGAAGGGGAAGAGAAAATTGCCAAGATGAAGGCGATGCGTGAAAAGCTGGCGCAGACATATGATGATATATCCGATGAGCAATAATTAGCGTCGTAAACCGATAGGGATTGGAATCCTATGTTTCTGCATATAGTTGGATGATAAATTCCAATCTTCATAATAGGTACCAAAGGCCTGATCCCAAAGTGAAAATAAGGCTCCGTGATTTACCATGTAACCGCGGGGGCAGTGATGTAATTTATGGGCATGATTGTCCATAAAGAAAAACCGTAGTTGCCCAATGTTTACGGTGTGATTTGCATGATGGGTTGCTTGTAACATCAGTACCAAACCGTAACTGATAAGAATTGACGGTAAATCCATACCTAAACATGTTCCGATGATAGCAAGCGGAATTTGAAAGCCAGTAACTGCGGTGTCCCAGAGCGAACTAACATTACCTCGTAAAAAGTCCAGTACTTCAACCGAGTGGTGGGTGACGTGAATTTTTCTAAAGATTTTGCTGATAATGTTTTTAGCTTTGCCATGGTTTAAAAAGCGATGGCTTCCATAGTAGGTAAAGTCCGTAAGCATAACCGCGGCAAAAATTGTTATCCAAGTTGATTCTTTGGTAACGTATCCCAATGTTGTTGGTAGTATTGCTGTGAACAGCGTACTTAATGTTAGCCACCCACCGGCGACCACTATACTTCCGCAAATTACACCTTTAATAAATACTAACGACATCCCTTCAAACCAGGCTTGGAATGATCGTGGTGCAAGCTCTACCGAAGGGTGTTTTTCTTCAAGTTGTATAATGAGCCACAGGTTAAGGCCGCTGAGAATAATAAATGAACCTAGTATTAGCTCTAGGGAGCGACCAAAGCAGGCAAGAATTAGCGTAAAAATAACAGCAGGGCCTAGATGTACCATTAATCCCAGAGAGATAGATAATATTTGCTCGGAAGGTATACCCGCTCTATTACCTTTAATGGTTAGGCGTGAGCGTTGGCGAAGCTTGGGGATTAGCCCAAGGCGGGTATCGGCTTTTGAGGTGTGAACGGGTGTTACGTCTATGGCAGACATTATTGCTCTCGGGTGTTGTTTTTTTATTTGAATATATCTTAATGACCAAATGTGATGATTGGTCATTAATGGCGACATTATGAGCAAAAAATAGACAATATCAAGGGTGAAATGAGGCAATATAGGCGGATGCGGGACATTAGGAAGGCAGGTTTACGGAATGCCTGTGGGTGCGCAGTTAATTCCAACCCTTAATTAGGCTATGAATGAGCGCAGTGATACGTGTTTTCATCTGCTTTTGAGGCAATATAGGAGAACCTATATTTGTACCGAGAGCGGCGCCATGAGCGCAGCTTAAGACTAATTTTGCAGCTTCCTCGGTGTTTAGGTATTGAGAAGGTAAGGATATTTCACCTTGTTGCTGAGCGTTATTTAACACCGCAGTGTAGAGATCTAAAGATTGCTGAGTGTGATCTTTAAGAATGTTTTGAGCGTATCTTCTAGAGGAGTTGATCAACTCAATCATGGGTTTAGGCTTGTAAAGTGCTAGGGAGAAGGAGTCCACCAACATATTGGTTAGCTTTGTGGTGGTGTTTGATGATGCCTCACTTGCATTTTTTATTGCAGCTAAGGGAGCTTCAAGGGATTGAAAAACGACGGCCTCAAACAGGGCGTCTTTGGTTGGGAAGTAGACATAAAGGGCCGCTTTTGAGACGCCTATTGCGTTAGCGACATCTATCATGGCAACTTTTTTGTAACCATGTTGATTTACTAATGAAGTTGCCGCTGTGATGATTTCAGCTTTTCGTTCTTCAGGTGCTTTGCGGGTTCTCATGTGGAGGATCCATTATGGTTTTGTTTGCTGATTTGATGGCTGACATGGGGTTTGATTTGGAAATACGAGATTAGTGAGATAGCTATGTTGAAAACCACTATTCAGGGATGAGAAAAGGGATAGTTTCTTTTAACCCATCTTTAAAACTAACGGGAGACCAACCTAATTCTCGTTGTGCCTTGGTGCTTAACGGGTGGGCTTGCCATTGTAAAAAAATCACTTGTCCTTTGGGGATTAGAGGGGCTTTGTTAGTCAGTTTGGCTACCCATTCGCCTGCTGTAGCTACGATATGTACTAAGGGGAGTGGCAGCACCATCGGAGGCTTTTTATCAATTTTGAGGGCTGCCAACATCAGCGTCGCCAATTCCGTTAGGTTGTAATAAGATTCGCTTAAGATATAGCGTTCACCAATGCCACCTTTTAATTCAGCCAATACATGCCCCTTACCGACGTCGGTGGAAAATACCACGGGGTAGCCGCCAGGAATGAGTGCGGGGGCATCATTGTTGTATAATTTCATGATTAGGTCATTGGTTCCAGGTGAGTCTGTAGGCCCGGGCCCATAGACTCCTGAAGGGTGCAAAAAAACGGCAGGTAAGCCCTGTTTTAATGCCGCCGTCACTCTCTGGTCAGCTTGTTGCTTTGAGCGTTCGTAGTGGGTGCCTTTGGGGAGTGAATCTAAGGTGGATTCGTCATAAGATTCGCCTGTTTTGGCTTCGAATACATCAATGGTGCTGGTGTAGATAAAGCGTTTGACGCCTAGCTCTAGTGCAGCGTCTATCATGTTTTGGGTTCCCTTCACATTGACTTGTTGAAAGGTGCCTGGATCCCGCATCCATTGTTCAGGAAAACCTGCAGCGTGATACACAATGTCGCAGCCTTGCATAGCGGCTTTTATTGTCAGTTTATCGGTAATGTCGCCCTGTACTATTTCGCACTCAGGGGGGAGTAGTCGCTTACCTTTCTCTAAGGATCTAACGAGCACTCTAACGTTACGCTTTTGGTGCAGTAATTCTTGAACAATGCTGTAGCCTACTAACCCCGTTGCGCCTGTTACTAACGTTATGTTCACGATGTGATAACCCTTTTGTGGTTGTTTGTCATGTAGTTGGAATCATTGAGTAATATAGAGACTGAGGGTGAGAAAATACAGACAGTAAATGTATAAACAGTGTTCCAAAGTGGTGCGCCTTCGCTGGCCGACAGGTTGTGTGGTTACGTGTAAGGGAGACATTTCTAGTTATTGTCGTTAGTGCGGGCTGGCGCACGGTTCTTGTCGTGGTTTTAGTGGCTTGACGATACAGTCATTAACAAAAAGTAACATACTGAAATAATTTCTGATGGATTTTATTTGGAATCATACTATTGTGTGTCCGGCAATGGCGCGTGATCTAGTTTGATTGAGAGTAGGGATTGATAAGAATGGATGTAGTATTTGAATTCTTTAACAATGACGACCTTATTTATTTTTTAGTAATCCCTTTCTTTAGTGGTTTTGTCGGTTTAGTGACCAACTATATTGGCATCAAAATGATGTTCTCTCCTCTGGAATTTGTAGGGATAAAACCTATTTTTGGTTGGCAGGGGATTGTTCCTGCTCGGGCAGGAAAGTTTGCCAGATTACAAATGGAGCAAGTGGAAAAAATCATAGATTTTCAAGAATTGATCCAGCGAATTGACCCCTCAGAAGTCGCCAATATTATTCGGCCAGGCATGAAGGAATTAACCGAAGAGATTATTGATGAGGTTGCTTCAGATAGTTTTCCTTTGGCCTGGGAAAATACACCGAACTTCATTAAAAACCGTTTTTATAAGCGTTTAGAAAAAGACCTACCTTTGTTGTTTGATAATATTTATAACGATGTTCGTGATAATTTTGATTCGATGTTTGATGCCAAAGCAATGGTGATTGATCGTTTAACCAGCGACAAAGGCATTCTAGTTGATATGACACACCAAACTGTCTATAAAGAGCTCGGGTTTCTTGTCAAATCGGGCCTTTATTTCGGTTTTTTGTTTGGCATCGTACAGATGATCTTTTGGTACCTGTTTCCGGAAGCATGGTATGTATTGCCGGTGGGTGGTTTTTTTGTGGGTTATTTAACAAATTGGATTGCTGTGAAGCTGATGTTCCATCCACTAAACCCCAAAAAAATCGGGCCTTTTACCCTTCATGGTTTGTTTTTAAAGCGCAAAGACGAGGTGGCTCGTGATTACGCCAAGTCAATGACAACGTCTGTTCTTAATACCCAAAATATTGCAGAGTACATATTGAAAAGCAGTGCAGGGGAGAAGATTTATGACCTTGTGAACCGGCACGTTAAAAAAACTATCGATAATAGTATGGGTTATGGTAAACCGTTGGTGTTAGCCACGATTGGTACTCAGCGTTACATTGATATGAAGAATTCGGCTGTAGATAGATTTTCAAACAGCTCTATTTCACTTCCTAAGTCAATTACCAATGGCCTTGTGTATACAGAGCAGGCGCTTGATTTAGAAAATGAAATAGAATTACAAATGAAGAAGTTCACACCACTAGAGTTTGATGGTTTTGTTCGCCCGGTGTTTGAAGAGGATGAATGGATTTTGTATGCAGTGGGTGGTGGATTAGGTTTTCTAGCGGGGTGGGCTCAATTTGTCGTAATGTTTTCGTAATACATTCAGACGTTTATAAACCTATTGTTAACTTGCGTTCTTTTTCTTCAGTATTGTTTTTAGCTCGGTAGTTAAATCCACTATACCCCTTTTAGTATTTCGAATTAGGTAATTCGAAATACGCATCAAATTCTCCCTCATTTTGTAGTTCAATGACCGCAGTGTACGGCAGGTGTTTTTTCTCATTGATGGTGATGAGAGCCTGCGGCATGCTGATGGAGATTGGGCCTATGGTGTGGCGTTGTTTTTTGTCAGACCACGAAATGGTGATTTGATTATTCTCATAGGTTCGTTCTCTAAAGCCGTTGGAGCAGAAGGAGTTAGCAAGAATCATGTTGCAGGTGAAGAGGCCCTTTAGTTTTTCTACGCGTATTTCTACTTTTTTAACATCTGTTCGTGTGAGGTTTTTGACAACTAGGTTATCGATAGTGGATTTGTTGTCAGAGGGGCTGGATATTGAGCAAGCCGAGATGCCCATGATGGATAAGCAAATGGAGAGTATTGGAAAGAAGCGTACCGAAGTAATAAGGTGTTTCATGGTAGAGGTAATCTCAGTTATGGTCACAGATACTAAGGGTAACGAAGAGCGCAGTAGCTGATGTAAATGATTGTATTGTGCATTTTAGTGGCTAGAATGACCAAATCAAATTGTTTTGGATAAAAAGTAGATCAGGTGAGCAAATCGTTGACGCACGGCCTAAATCAGCTATTTACCCATGCAGCGTAAATAGGTTTTTCCTTAAGGAGAATGGTGTGGATTGGTATATACGTGTCGTTAAGGCATTTGTCGGTAGGGGATATTTCGTTAAAGTACGTATGGTCAACGTATTAATCGTTGTTTGTGCATTGAATGTGGCTTTACTAAGCACTGTTTATGCGGGAAGTCGCTATGGAAAAACAGTCAATATTGCCATAGTTACAGACGGTGCTAGCGAAAATGCAGAAAAACATCGAGAACTGTTGCAGGCAGAAATTAGAGGGCTATTGGAGGGCGAGTATTCGGTTAATTTTTTGAGTGGAAAGGGATATGAAGGTGGTTGGGCCCTTAAAACAATCCAAAAGGTATTCTCAGTAGCTGAGGATAATGACAATATCGATATAGTTATTGCTCATGGCCTGGTTGCTAGTCATGTGGCTATTAATACAATGAATTTGAAAAAGCCGACTATTGCCACTTTGTTTTTGGATAGCGATATTCAATCGGTACCGAAAAAGGGCAAAACAAGTGGGCGGCATAATCTGACGTATATACAGCACGAAAAAACATTTTTAAAAGATATACAGCTATACCGTGA
>CAJXXT010000010.1 GCA_913063495.1 uncultured Gammaproteobacteria bacterium
TTCGAACCAACGACCCCCACCATGTCAAGGTGGTGCTCTAACCAGCTGAGCTACGTGCCTATATCTAGGCGCGCAAAATTACCACTACAACCAGCTAAGTGCAAGCTCTAGCGACAGTTTTTTAGCATTACGCCCATTTCTTACGTATTTTTAGTATTCATAGCTTATATTTGGTACTCACACCTCATAAAAGTCACGATACCACTTAACGAAGTTACCAACCCCCTCCTCAATAGGCGTTCCCGGCTGATAATCCACGTCTTTTACAAGCGCACCGATATCGGCGTATGTATCAGGCACATCTCCCGGCTGAAGCGGTAACAACTCCTTCTCCGCTTTCTTACCCAAAGCATCTTCAAGCACCTCGATATACCGCAACAATTCTATTGGTCGATTACTACCAATATTGTAGACCCGATACGGTGATTTGCCGCTTGCTGGATCCGGATTATCCCCCGACCAATCTGGGTTCACAGGTGCATTATGGTCCAACGTACGAATAACACCTTCAACGATATCATCTATATAAGTAAAATCACGACGATGATTACCATAGTTAAATACTTTGATCGGCTTACCTTCCAAAATATTCTTGGTAAACAGAAAGAGGGCCATATCTGGTCGCCCCCAAGGACCGTACACTGTGAAAAAGCGCAATCCTGTTGTTGGCATATCATAGAGATGGCTATATGTGTGCGCCATCAACTCATTGGCTTTTTTAGTTGCTGCATACAAACTGACAGGGTGATCAACATTATGATGCACTGAAAACGGCATATTGGTATTTGCACCGTAAACGGAGCTGCTAGAAGCATACACCAAATGCTCTACACCGCTATGACGGCACCCTTCAAGAATATTCATAAAACCCACGATATTAGAATCAATATACGCATGAGGGTTTTCTAAAGAATAGCGTACGCCCGCCTGAGCCGCTAAATTCACCACCTTGTTCGGTTTTTCCTTGGCAAATAACACTTCAACACAGCTACGATCTTCAAGATCACCTTGAACAAAGCTGAAGTTAGGATGGCTTTTTAATCGATCTAATCGGGCAATTTTTAAATTGACGTCATAGTAGTCATTTAAGTTATCAAGCCCCACAACTTCATCGCCTCGAGCTAACAGCCGGTGAGTTAAGGTTGAACCAATAAACCCCGCAGCCCCTGTTACCAATATCTTCACAATTCATCCTTTTAAAATCATATAGCAGTACACATATAATACCTGATCACAGGCTAGAGGTCGGCTTTTAATCCGAAACACATCGCGATAAATCACATATAGCGCCACACATCACTAAAGCCTCCTGCCGAGAATTTACATAGACAATTCCGCCTATCCGCTCAATAACGCCTGATCCCTTAGCGCTGCCATTTCATCCCGCACCCTTGCCGCATCTTCAAATTCCAGGTTTTTAGCATGCTGTAACATTAATTCCTCCATTACCTTTAGTTTTTTAGCCATCGCTTTAGGTGACAAATCTTCGGCTTTTACATGATAACCACCTTTTGATTCAGCAACCTTGCGACGAACACCTGGCGCCCCCCCAGGAGCATAGGTCGACTCCAAGATATCTTGAACACTTTTAACAACGCCTATTGGCACAATGTTATTCGCCTTGTTGTGTTCAACCTGCAGCGCTCGACGACGATCAGTTTCATCCATGGCTTTTTGCATGGAGTTCGTCACACGATCTGCATACAAAATAGCCCGCCCCTTCAAATTTCGCGCTGCTCGCCCAATGGTTTGAATCATCGATCGCTCCGAACGCAAAAAACCTTCTTTATCAGCATCTAAAATCGCAACCAATGAGACCTCAGGCATATCTAGCCCTTCTCGCAACAAATTAATTCCCACCAACACGTCAAATTCACCAAGACGAAGATCGCGAATAATCTCCATCCTCTCAACCGTATCGATATCTGAATGCAAATACCTTACCTTCACCTCATGCTCCAGCAAGTACTCCGACAAATCTTCAGCCATGCGCTTTGTCAACACAGTAACCAAGATCCTATCGCCCTCAGCCACGGTTCGATGAATCTCACTTAACAAATCATCAACCTGCGTTGTAGCGGGCCTCACCTCGATCGTTGGATCAATCAATCCCGTCGGCCTAACCACCTGCTCAACAACTTGGCCAGCATGCTCACCTTCGTAATTCCCCGGTGTTGCAGAGACAAACACCATCTGGGGCGCGAGATCTTCCCACTCCTCAAATCGCATAGGCCGGTTATCCAACGCCGAAGGTAACCGAAAACCATACTCCACCAATGTTTCCTTACGACTTCTATCACCTTTATACATGGCACCAATCTGCGGCACAGTGACGTGAGATTCATCAATAATTAGCAAGGCATCATCAGGCAGATAATCAAACAACGTTGGAGGCGGTGCACCAGGTCCTCTACCGGACAGATAGCGGGAATAATTCTCTACCCCACTGCAATACCCTAACTCTTGTAGCATTTCGATATCAAAACGAGTCCGCTCACCAAGTCGCTGATGTTCGACCAATTTATTCGCTTTTGAAAGATACTCCAGTCTTTCAGCAAGCTCCTCCTTAATATAATCAATTGCTCCCAACACTTTTTCTCGAGGCGTCACGTAATGGGATTTTGGATAGATACTCACTCGAGGCAGCACTTGAAGTACCTCCCCTGTCAATGGGTCAAACATGCTCAAGCGCTCAACCTCATCATCAAACAACTCGATTCTAACCGCATCCCGCTCAGAATCCGCTGGATACACGTCGATAACATCACCACGCACACGGTAAGTTGATCGATGAAAATCCTGATCATTACGGGTGTATTGCAACTCCGTCAGTCGACGCAAAACCTCACGCTGGCCAATTTCCTCACCTCTTTCCAAGTGCAACATCATTTTCAAGTAAGATTCAGGATCACCCAGACCATAAATTGCGGACACAGTAGCGACAATAATGACATCACTGCGATCCATTAAGGATTTTGTTGCCGATAAACGCATTTGCTCAATATGCTCATTAACTGAGGAATCTTTTTCTATAAACGTATTCGACGATGGCACATACGCCTCGGGCTGATAGTAGTCAAAATAGGAAACAAAGTAGCCTACTGCGTTATTGGGAAAAAACTCTTTAAACTCCCCGTATAATTGTGCCGCTAACGTCTTGTTATGCACCATAACTAACGTCGGACGCTGCACGGCCTCCACAACTTTCGCAACCGTAAACGTCTTCCCAGACCCAGTCACCCCCAGCAACGTTTGGTGGGCCAACCCATCTTCCAAGCCTTCGACCAACCGCGCTATTGCCGCGGGCTGATCCCCCGCAGGGGTAAATGATGAGTGTACTGTAAACTTTTGTGATGATTTTGATGACTTCTGCGACGATTTTAATGACTTCGTTGACATAGACATTCCAGCCAGTGAATGAATCCTGTATTATTGCACGGTTTTGCATTATTGACTTATTTCCGGAGTAGACACTTGGACATCCAGCTATCGAATCGTTCTCAAAATATCAAGCCATCACCCACCCTAGCGGTAACCAACCGTGCAGCTGAATTACGCGCTGCGGGCAACGATATTATCGGCCTTGGCGCAGGCGAGCCTGACTTTGACACGCCAGAGCACATTAAAGAAGCGGCTATTAAAGCGATTACCGACGGACAGACCAAGTACACCGCTGTTGATGGCACACCGTCATTAAAGAAAGCCGTCATTGACAAGTTTGAGCGCGACAATGGCCTTAGCTACCAGCCCAATCAAATCCTGGTTTCTTCTGGTGGCAAGCAAAGCTTCTTCAATATGAGCCTTGCATTGATCAATGCTGGCGATGAAGTGGTTATCCCTGCGCCTTACTGGGTATCTTATCCTGACATGGTTGCCGTTGCTGACGGTGTACCTGTCATTATTGAAACCACTCAAGAGCAGCAATATAAAATCAGCCCAGAGCAACTAGATGCCGCTATTACACCTAAAACAAAACTTGTGGTGCTAAACAGCCCTTCTAACCCTTCAGGCAAGTCGTATTCAAAAGCTGAACTCGCCGCACTGGGAGCCGTATTACTTAAGTACCCTGATGTTTTGGTTGCTACTGATGATATGTATGAACATATCCTTTGGACCGACGAGCCATTTGCCAATATCGTCATGGCCTGCCCTGAGCTTTATGACCGCACCATCGTATTAAATGGTGTATCAAAGGCCTATTCCATGACGGGATGGCGTATCGGTTATGCTGCGGGACCTGCCAAGTTAATTGGCACGATGAAGAAGATTCAATCACAAAGTACGTCCAACCCATGCTCCATTGCACAGGCTGCAGCACAAGAAGCACTAAATGGACCACAAGATTGTGTAAACATGATGGTTAAGGCCTTTAAAGAGCGTCATGACTACGTGGTAAGTACATTAAATAAGATTGAAGGGGTTAAGTGTATTGAGAGTGACGGGACTTTCTATGCGTTCCCAAGCCTGGCTGATGCTATTGCTGCTCGTGACGATATAAGTACGGATATTGAGCTAGCTGAGAAGCTACTTGGCGAGGCAGGTGTAGCGATTGTACCTGGATCTGCATTTGGTACTGCGGACCATGCAAGATTGAGCTTTGCAACAAGCATGGAAGTACTTGAAGATGCCCTTGGCCGTTTGAAGAAGGGAATCGAAGGGTAAAACAAGAGCCTTTAGGGCTGCTAACTTGTTGATTTGAAAAAGTTAAAAAAGTGGTTGACCGAGGCGCGTATAATCCATATTATACGCGCTCTCAACAGAGACAAACAATTCCTTGATAGCTCAGTTGGTAGAGCAGTAGACTGTTAATCTATTGGTCGCAGGTTCGAGCCCTGCTCAAGGAGCCAAATTTAAAAAGCCCGCTTATAGCGGGCTTTTTTGTGGGTGAGTGATTTGGATTGTTAAAACCTAGGCATTAAAAAACCCGCTAAAAAGCGGGCTTTTTAATGCCTAGGTTTTTAGATGCCGCCAGTACCGCCAGTACCACCAGTACCTGTGCTACCACCACCAGTTTCTCCAGTATCACCGATGTCTATCGGGTCAGTTGGAGGAACAACAGCCGCAACATCCGCAACATTATCAGCCGTAGCATCATTAAGGACAACAGCTACAGCTTGTGTTACCGCCGCAGCCACTCCCGCATCTGCCGCATTAGCAATTGCCGCAACATTTGCCGCAGCCGCTGTCGATGCCACCGCAAGCGCAGCAGCTACCGCTGCATCTACTGCAGCCGCATCAGTCATCAACTGTGTAACATTACCCTCGACCGCTAGATCAATAACCGATGTTGAATTAGCAACAGCTTCCGCCACTGCCGCCACCGCTGAAGCCGCAGCAGCTCCCGCAGACACCTCAGATGCCTTCAACAAAGTAGAAATCGCCATAGCCTGCTTCATCACATCGCCAGATGCACTTGTTGGTGCCGCTGCCGCTGCTGTAACATAATTCGCCGTAGCAGGGTTTACTGGATCATAACTACCCAGCCCAAGGTTAGTAACAATTGCTGTCGAAGCGGCTGTTAAATCAGTCGCACTAACAGTTGCAGTATCCGCCCCAGGGTTAGCCGCTCTCGCCGCCTCCACAATCAATGTTGTAATCGGGCTTATAGCAACACCACCAGACTGCGCAACACCCGACAAAGCAGGAAGTTTCGCATCAGTATCCGCATCAGTGCAACCTGTTGCAGAAAATACAGCACCATCCGAGAACGTACCTACCGCTGAGTAAGAACCGCCACCTAACTCAGCTGCAGCAACACCATTCACCGACACTGCACACCCCAAACCAAACCCATCAAAAACTTCAACACTTGTCGAAACCTGAGGATGATCATGACTACTACCACCACACCCAGACATACCAACAGCACCCAAAACCGATAGTGCTAACGCTGTTTTTCTAAAATTCATATTCGTTCCCTTAAATTGATCAAATAGCATACCGGCCCCCGATATTGGTGCCCACCACAAAATCAGCATAGCAGAAGATCAAAAAAATGCGCCAGTGCAAAACGTCAATTTTAGTTATTTTTTAATGGATTAGAACGACTAACAGAGCAAACAGATTAATTATTCAGCAAAGAGCCCAAGCCACTGACAGCGATACTGACAGCGATAATGAAGTCACCCTCACTTGCTGTTAGAATCACACCTCTCAATTTGCCAAGGTGGTCGCACATCAACATGAATAACCTAACGTTTTTTATTACAGGAGGCGCTGGATTTATCGGCTCAGCCCTTGTTCGTCACCTTATCAGTCAAACTCATCACAAAGTCATCAATATCGACTGCCTAACATACGCGGGAAATCTAGAATCCCTCGCCAGCATTTCAGAAAACCCAAACTATCAATTTGAAAACATCAACATCTGTGATTCAAATGCGATAAAACAGCTTTTTGAAACTCATCAACCTGACATTGTTATGCACCTAGCTGCGGAATCCCACGTCGACCGCTCCATAGAATCACCCCTCGCTTTTTTGCAAACCAATATTATGGGCACTGGTGTTTTATTAGACCAATCAAAACACTATTGGGAACAACTTCCCCCTGATAAGAAAGCTTCATTCCGATTCCACCACATATCCACCGATGAAGTGTACGGCAACCTTGGCGCTGATGGATTATTTCACGAACAAACACCTTACGACCCAAGCTCCCCTTATTCTGCAAGCAAAGCCTCATCCGACCACCTTGTTCGTGCCTGGAACAAAACCTACGGTCTACCCACGATTATCACCAATTGCTCTAACAACTATGGCCCATACCACTTCCCCGAAAAACTTATCCCCCACGTTATACTGAACGCACTTCACGGCAAACCCTTACCCATATATGGCGACGGCAACCAAATACGCGACTGGCTATATGTGGACGATCATGCACGCGCGCTGTATCACGTAGCAACTAACGGCAACATCGGGGAAACGTACAACATCGGTGGCAACAATGAAAAAACAAACATTCACGTTGTGAGCACCATTTGTGACCTATTAGAAGAACTTGCTCCTGAACACAAACAAGCAAACTTGCACTACAAAGATTTAATTACTTTCGTAAAAGATCGCCCCGGACACGATACCCGGTATGCTATCGATGCCACAAAAATCCAAAATGACCTAAACTGGTTTCCAGAAGAATCATTTGAGAGCGGCTTACGAAAAACCGTACAATGGTATCTAGATAACGAACAATGGTGGCAACGCGTCTTATCTGGCGACTACCAATTAAAGAGGATTGGATAAATGACATACAAAGGCATCATCCTCGCAGGCGGCTCTGGCACCCGATTACACCCCATCACCCTGGGCGTATCCAAGCAAATGCTCCCTATTTACGACAAGCCGATGATCTATTATCCGCTTTCAATATTAATGCTGGCTGATATTCGTGAAATCCTTATTATTTCAACACCAGAAGACCTCCCGAAATTCCAAGAGCTACTTGGTTCCGGCGAGCAATTTGGCATTTCCTTAAGTTACAAAGCACAACCTTCCCCTGACGGACTCGCCCAAGCCTTTCTCATTGGAGAGGATTTTATTGGCGATGACAATGTGTGCTTGATTCTCGGAGATAACATCTTTTATGGCCCACAGTTCACCGACAAGCTTAAAAAAGCAACACAACGAACAACCGGCGCCACGGTATTTGGCTATCCGGTTCATGACCCCGAACGCTTCGGTGTCGTTGAGTTCTCCCCTGACGGAAAAGCCATCAGTATTGAAGAAAAACCTGCAAAGCCCAAATCCAATTGCGCCATGACGGGACTATACTTTTGCGACAACGACGTTATCCGCATCGCCAAAACCATTACCCCATCGCAACGTGGCGAGCTTGAAATTACCGATGTCATTCATTCCTACTTAGATAAAAAAGACCTCAATGTACAAATGCTTGGCCGAGGCTTTGCCTGGCTAGATACCGGCACCCATGATTCGCTACTGGAGGCCAGTCACTTCGTACAAACCATTGAAAAACGACAAGGGCTGAAAGTTGCCTGCTTGGAAGAAATTGCCTTTAATCGACAATGGATAAGCGAAAAGCAACTCGCCAAACAAGCCCATGCGCTTAAAAAGACGGGCTACGGCCAATACCTACAAAAAATTCTAAATGGTTATTCTTAAATTATGAACATTCTCGACACCAGCATACCTGATGTGAAAATCATCGAACCCAAAGTATTTGGCGATGAACGAGGTTTCTTCCTAGAAACCTTTCACCACCAACGTTATCAAGAAATACTCGGTAGCGATGTATCCTTCGTACAAGATAACCACTCTCGATCCAGCAAAAATATTTTACGTGGCCTACACTTCCAGCGCACAAAACCCCAAGGAAAACTGGTTCGTGTCGTATCCGGCAGCGTTTTTGATGTTGCGGTAGACATTCGCCCTGGCTCACCAACCTTTGGTCAGCATGAAACTGCCGTTCTATCTGCAGAAAACAAACGCCAATTTTGGGTTCCGCCCGGCTTCGCTCATGGTTTTTTAGTCTTATCGGATTTTGCTGACTTTGAATACAAATGCACCGATTATTACGACCCAAGTGATGAAGGCTGCATAAGTTGGGATGACCCTCAACTGAATATTAACTGGCCAGCAACAAACCCAACGCTATCAAACAAAGATCAAAACGGTCTCCCGCTAAGCGAATCCAATGTATGAAAATCTTACTCACCGGAGGCTCTGGCGGACAGGTTGGCTCAGAATTTATTGAATTAGTTGCATCACAACACATAGAGCTCATATCACTAACAGCACAACAGTTAGATATTACTCAACAAGAAGCGGTTAACGAAAAAGTCGCATCTTATCAACCTGATATTGTTGTAAACGCCGCTGCCTATACCGCTGTAGATAAAGCGGAAGATACACAAGATATCGCTTACGCGGTTAACCGCGACGGAACCACGCACCTCGCTAACGCCTGCAAACAAGCAAACATCCCGTTATTGCACATTTCCACTGACTACGTCTTTGATGGAAAGCAAGACACTCCCTACACAGAAACAGACCTCCCAACCCCTGATAGCGTATACGGAAAAAGCAAATGGGAAGGCGAAGAAAGCCTGCGATCACTACATGCCAAACATATAATCCTCAGAACAAGCTGGGTATTCAGTCCCTTTGGCAATAATTTTGTCAAAACAATGTTACGGCTGGCAGACAAACAAGAGCTAAATGTTGTTGCGGATCAATGGGGCGCTCCCACCTCGGCAAAAAGCATCGCACAAACGTTATTAACCCTTTGCCTACGATACAACGACAAACAAACCCTTCCCTGGGGAACCTATCATTTCAGCGGTAGCCCAAACTGTACCTGGCACCAGTTTGCACAGACAATATTCACTCAAGCTCAATCAGAAAGCCTGATAGAACAAAACGTTACTGTTAATGCCATCACAACAGAACAATATCCAACCAGAGCCAAGCGTCCGGAGAATTCAACACTGGACTGCAACAAAATATTGTCTACACTGGGTATCCCAACCCCAAATTGGGAAACTGACTTACACGAGATGATTCGGCAATTAAAAACATCTCCATAGCGTATACATAAAAATAACAACAGGGACAACAATGCGGATAATAGCGTCAACAAAAGCAAAAAAACTCACTTTCTACATCAGCCTACTCGCTTTTTCTATATCCGCCGCTAACGCTCAAAATGATAGCCTTTCATTACAAGGTTATTCGGGGTTACTGAACATTCCCAACGCCCACGTCACCACCCACGGAACGGGGTTTATTCAATACTCAGACCAAATGTTTCGTGATGGTGAGTATGTTCATAACGACAACTTATCAGGATCATTTGGAATATTCCCCAATATAGAAGTTGGTGGTCGAATCGCATGGTTCCACTCAAAAACAAACTTATTTACTGATGAAGACGAACCTCGCGACCTATCCGCTAATATAAAACTTAAAATACCGTTTATCCCCGACAATTGGTTTTCCATCGCCGTAGGGGAGCAAGATGCTGGTGGTGAAGCAAGTTTTTTTGATGCTAAATATGCTGTTATTAGCCGTTCATTCGGCCCTCTCAGATTGGACGCGGGTTATGGCGACAGCATTGAAAACCAACGTTTGGATGGAGCCTTTGGTGGTTTTGAATATCAAGCATTTCCATGGTTGAGCCTTATCGGTGAATATGACGCTAGAGATGTGAATGCAGGGTTTCGCATCAACACCCCCTCCTCATGGATGCCCAATGGGTTTCGTGCCGACTTAACAGTAATGGCTTATTCTGATAACGAGCTAAGCGATGACAAGCGCTTTTTTGGTTTAGCCTTTAGATTCCCGCTAAACGGTGATTCGCTTAAAACAAAGCGTACTCCTGTTAAGCGCTCCCCTGTTAAACGTACCCCGATTGCAGCCAACCAAAACAATCTACCCACACACCCAAATAGACACCAAAAAGCCAACACAGCGCCTTTGCCACAGTATTTTGCAGCAAACCGATACCGAAAAAAGGCCACTCCCACACGCACCATGACTGATTACCCGTCAAGTGAAGCTGCCACCCTCCACACAAAATCCACAGGCATCAAAGATCAACACAACACCATCGCTAAAAATCTATTCCGAAAACTCCAACAACATGAATTTGAACGTATTAAGACAGGTGTAGATGCTGAAGGGGTTCTAAATGTCTCCATTGAAAATACGATATTTAATCACAATGAACTAGATGCCATCGGCTTAACACTCGGCATTGCAGCCAATTTAGCAAAAGAAGCGTTCGATAAAACCCGACTATTTTTGACCAACGAAGGCATCCAAGTACTGGAGGTCATTATCTCCAACAAGCAGTACGCAAAATATACCAACAACCCTCAGGTTCTCAACGCAGAGATTAGCGTAAAATATCCTAGCAACACCAATACAGAATGGCATCATCAATCCGCCCCCGATTCACACTACAAACCGGTTTTAACGCTGTCCCCCAGCATCACCAACGTCATTGCTAATGAGAATGGCGTATACAGTTACTCATGGGGGTTAGAATCCACTGCATCCCTTTCTTTATGGAAAGGGGCTATTGCCAGCATCTCACTTAACCAAGAGATCGTCAGCAATGACACCTTTAAAAAAGACGGGGTGTTTTACGAATTCAGAGAACGGGATGAGGTCAAAAACATGACCTTACAGCAAACGGTAAAATACAAATCTTTATTCAATACGACGTATGTGGGCAGAAGACAATATGATTACAAGGGAATCCAAAACCTAACCACCCTACTATCACCCTCCGGCACTCACAAAGCAACCGTACGGCTTGGTGATTACACACACGATACCACCGATGAATCAAAAGATTTCTCTCTATACAGCTACCGCTATTACTCCCAACGTTTTAATGCATCTACTGAAATTACTGGCGGCAAGTTTTGGGAAGGCGATGATGGCTATCGAGTAGAATCAAAATTCTGGTTTGGAGACAATGCAGTATCGCTAATCTACAAAGACACAGATCAAGAGTTTATCGCCATTACCTGGAATCTACCCTTAACTCCCAGAAAAGACTTCAATAGCCCATGGGGCCAAGTCAAAGGGAATTCAGACTGGACCTATGGCATACAGACCATGATTAATAACGATTCCAATGACATTGCATTTGGCCCAGGTATCGTACCCAAAATGACCTTTGAAACAGAGCAAACATACCTGAATAGAGATAGGCTATCCCCATCATATGTCTATGGTAACTTGTTACGTATGAGAGAGGCTTATTTGCAGTATAAATAAGCCTTATATAATATTTTTGAATACATGATTGCTTAGAGCCTCAATTCTCCGGCTAATGCTGCCATTTATAACAAGCAATCATGTATACTTCCTTTTCTATTGATTTATCTTTTCTATTGATTTATCTTCGCTTTTAATGCCCCCCCCCCTTAAGAGAACCGATGCAAACCACCAAGAACGACAATATCTATTTATGGCTGGCTTTTTTAGCCTCCGCCTTCTTATGCTATCTCCGGGCCCCAGACCTATTTTATGACCCCCGAATATGGGCAGAAGGCGGCTCAGTCTATCTACCGCAAGCCCTAGAAGAAGGTTTTTTACACAACCTCTTTACTACTAAGCTTGGCTATTACTCCCTTTTCAATAACTTATCCTACAGTGTCATTACTTTATTTGACCTTAAATACGCTGCGCTCTTATCTGTCGCATTTTCCTTCCTTGCCATCATGGCAACGGTATCCCTAGCGCTTTGGCTACCCATGCGAGGAATAGAAACCACACAACAGAAAACACTACTTGCAATATCGATCGTCATTTTCTCAAATGCGGAAATATGGCTAAACGTTATCAATGTACAATTCTATCTGGCGTTATGTGCTTTTTTTGTATTGATGAACGATACGACAAAATCAAGCTCGCAACTAAAATGGGTATCTCGACTTATCCTTGTGTTAGCCTTACTCACGGGCCCTGTTTCATGCTTTTTGTGCCCTATTTTTATCTATAGGGCATATAATGAGAAAGATAAAGAGTCGTATTTATTATGCGCAATTACGATAACTTTAACGCTTTGCCAGGCCCTTATTATTACTGGGCATTTCAATGAGTCCATTGGAGATCGAGGTATCGCTTTTCGCGTCGATGCCCTATCGCGATGGTTAAAATATAACGTGCTGGTACCATTTACTGGAGACCTAAAACACTCAGCGAAGCTTCTTTACAACATACTGGGTTATGGAACCTTTTTATACTTAACATACGCATTCATTACATCGAGAAAAAACAGCGACACACAAATCCTATTGGGGGCATTTCTTTTTCTATCCATTCTCAGTCATTTATTTTCTCTTAAAATGCAGGGCGCACCACGCTATGGCTATGCCCCTTCACTGATATTAATATTCTTTCTACTACGACAACTCCCTGAATCTCGCAAATGGCCCCAGTTCATCCTAACAACCTCACTTATAGCAAACACCCTCTA
The DNA here is from genome assembly GCA_913063495.1 of uncultured Gammaproteobacteria bacterium. Classification (GTDB taxonomy): domain Bacteria; phylum Pseudomonadota; class Gammaproteobacteria; order Pseudomonadales; family Ketobacteraceae; genus 42-54-T18. Next base: position 12,955 of record CAJXXT010000010.1, read on the forward strand.
TTTCCCAATGCATATACACGAAAGCATTTACTCTACCCAATGGGCAAAGTGGGACTCTGCATTACAAGCTTTCAGAAACAACAAAACAAATAACATCACGCTTTGGCCAAACGAGTGGGTTGTCCCTACAGAATCTCACCCATATTTCACCCCAGCCCAAAAAGCACCTGAATAGAGCGTAGTGCCATCAAATGAAATCAATTGAACAGTTCATCCGTAAAAAAATCTTAAAGCGTAACACGCCAAAAAACACTGAAAACAAATGCTTTCGAACAAACAAGAAATTCACTGAGAAATACCCCAATTACTCTATTGGCATTGGCACCTACGGCCTACCATTAGTTCACGACTGGGACGAAGGTAGTACATTGCGTATAGGGTCTTTTTGTTCGATTGCCTCGAACGTACAGATTTTCCTGGGTGGGCACCATAGAACCGACTGGGTGACAACCTTCCCGTTCCCTGCATTTCTACCCGATTCAGACATTAAAGATTACGGAGGCACCAACGGGGACGTCACCATCGGCTCCGATGTATGGACATGCGCCAATGTAATCATCCTATCAGGCGTTACCGTAGGCCATGGCGCGGTACTAGCCAACGGCGCGGTCATTACAAAGGATGTAGAACCCTACTCAATTGTGGGCGGAAACCCTGCCAAACATATTAAATACCGGTTTGATGCAGATACCCGGCAACGATTACTAGCAACAACATGGTGGAATCTGCCTGAAAATACAATTTCTCAAAACATTCACACATTGTGTTCTAACGATATCAATGCATTCCTAGAGCTTATCGAAAACCTTTAGTTCTAGCTCTAGATTAGGGTACAACCACCCTTATTAAGCCTTATCCCTTGCGACGCCCCATGGATACAACATTGCTTCCTAGGCTCCTCACCTTCTCTCCTTGGCACCAAACAACATCATTAAGCCCTTCATTTGGTGCATAACCTGTATCCGTACAAAGCAGTAAATCTCGAATCGCCTCGCAATCCCCAGCTTCACAGGCTTTTTCAACTTTCTGTAAGATCTGCAACATCTCAGACCACGGAAGCGCAAGCTCATCAGCTCGCATAATCCGTGGATGAGTTGTTCCGCTAACATTCTCACCAATTAGCAACTCTTCAAACAACTTTTCGCCTTGTCGAAGCCCTGTATATTCAACCTCGATATCCCCATCAGGGCTTTGCTCATCCCGAACTTCGAGCCCCATCAAGCGGATCATGGTTTTTGCCAGCTCTGCGATCTTTACTGGCTCTCCCATATCCAATACAAACACATCACCTCCAGAAGCCATGGAGCTCGCCTGCACGACCAATTGAGCAGCTTCAGGGATTGTCATAAAGTACCGAATGATTTCTGGGTGAGTAACGGTAACAGGGCCACCGGCCTTGATTTGTTTTCTAAACAAAGGAACAACAGAACCAGAAGAGCCCAATACATTACCAAAGCGCACCATACAGAAGGTTGTTGACTCGCTTTCTTGGGAAAGGCCTTGCAATACCAACTCAGCCAATCGCTTGGATGCTCCCATAACATTCGTCGGCCTTACCGCCTTATCAGTAGAGACCAATACAAAGGTAGAAACATCTGCATCCAACGCCGCTCGGGCCGCATTAAAGGTACCTAATACATTATTTCGTACACCTTCAACAACATTTTGCTCTACCATCGGTACATGCTTATACGCAGCTGCGTGATAGACGGTATCAACAGAAAATGCATCCATAACCGTCTGTAATCTATCGAATTTTTGAACACATCCTAACAAAGGCACAACAGACGCAACTAACTCCTCACTAAATACAGCCTCCTGCAACTCTCGATCGATTTGATACAACGCAAATTCACAACGCTCAAACAACAATAACTTAGCCGGTTTGGCTTTTAATATTTGCCGACACAACTCTGATCCAATTGATCCGCCAGCCCCAGTAACAAGCACAACCTTATCTAATATACAACCCTCGATAAGCGCTGCTATTGGCTCGACAGCATCTCGGCCTAGCAGGTCTTCCACCGCAACATCGTGCGTTTCCTCTACCGAGGCTTCTCCACTAACCAATTGCTCAAACGTAGGAACTGTTTTCACCCTAACAGGGAGCGGCTCAAGATCTGCAAGAATCTCCTTCCGTCTCCACATTGGGGCAGAAGGAATTGCCAACAAAACCTGTTCAACTTTATGCCTTTCTATTAAAAATGGAAGCTTCGCTGGGGAACTAACTTTAACCCCATGATAAATCGCATCCACACGCTCCCGCATATCATCAACCAACACAACTGGTTCATATTCATGGCTATTATTAAGTGCAGACATTAATTGCAATCCCGAAGCCCCAGCACCGTATATCGCAACCTTTTTCTTGTTTGGTCTAGCCTGAGAAAAAAGATACTCCCTAACCAAAAAGCGACTCCCCCCAACCAAGCCCAAAACAATCATCCCATAAATCAGTGGAACAGAGCGAGGCAGGTCAGGTAAAAAGTATGCCAGGCCGAGTGCAAGAGCTAAAACAGACACTAAACTTCCTCGAAATACGGCAAACAAAGCTTGTCGCCCCATAAATCGCACAACAGCCCTATATAGCCCCATCCGTGCAAACACAACAATACTAACCAACGTAGTCATGGCAATAACAATAAGAGTATCACCATGCAATAAACCTCCCCCCCCTCTTCCGCTAGCAAAAACAGATAAAACAATCGAACATGGAAGAATAATCAAATCAGCGGATAGCATAATCATCCGCTTAACGCCCCTTGAGGCATTCAATAAGCTGTAATCAAACATTCCCAGAACAACATCCCTATATCATATAGATGAAAAAAACCACAAAATATCACATTACACTGTAGATATACTTAAGTATTTCATTTTAGCAGGAAAAAACAAAAATACCTCGATGGCAGCAACAATATATGAAAACCCAACTCGCAACCACCAACACTCAGCGCATGACCGGTCACCCGCTAGTAATGGTCAAGCAAAGGTAACCTCAAGGGAATTATTGTATTTCCCTAACTCAACCCGATAAGGTCTACCTCCAATTTGACCTACATCAAGCCTCCCCAACAGGATGCCACCTACACTACTACCTTTAACATCATTAGCTTTTCAAGGGGTTCATCATGATCAGCCGCTATATAAAGAAGAACAAATACCTATTCTCCCTCGCTTTAACAATTAAAGAAAAAAGCAACGAAGCGCCCAAACTGAAAAATAAACACGCAAAGCTATTAGCCACGCTACGCTCGGATGGTGTGGTTGCACTACCGAGTTTCTTTAATGAACAAGAATGTAAAGAACTTATTAATGCATATACTGGTATCGATGATAAATATGTAAGAACAGAAAAGAATGACCGAAGGGTATTCGGAATACACACTCTAAGCACTCCACACAAGAAATTATTCCATGACAATGAATTGTTCAAGGAAATAGGGGAGGCGTACCTTGGAGAGGAAGCAGTCTTACAGACCACTATGGCCGCAAAAATAACGCCCGATAGAAATGTTGAATTTGGCTCTGGCGGGGGGTGGCACAGGGACAGTTTTTCAAGACAATTTAAGGCCGTCGCTTATTTAAATGACGTTGACATAAATAATGGCCCCTTCCAATACATCAAAGGTTCACATAAAATGTCGAACATCAAAAAAGTACTTTTCTCCCTACCAAAAAGGAAAAATGCGAATGACGCTCGGTACTCAGAATCTGAAATAGATACTATATGCAATATATGCAATCAAGAAATCACCAAATTCGTCGCACCAAAAGGCTCAGTCATCCTAGCGGATGTACGTGGTATTCATACCGGAGTGCCTATAGAGACCGGGTATAGATATTCAATTTTTAACTATTACATTGCAAAATCATTTCACCAGAAGAACAATACAATAGAAAAAATATCAAATCTAAACTACTAAAACAACTCAATGAGCCTATTCATTAACTGTTCCAATCATTCCCCGCCCTTCACAGATTGGAGGCACTATTTGTTAGCAATGAACCTGCGCTTGAGTTAGTATGACCGGAAGTCGAATCACTACGTGATCCAAAGACCTTCAATTGCGCACCAAAGCGGCCTCCCCCTAAACCAAACATTTCATTACTGCAAATTTAGATCAAGAAATGATGGCATATAAAAATCAAAACTCTACACAGGAGAAGTAATGGAGTCATTTTCAAAAGTCGAACAGGGGTCAGATAAAAGCTTCGGCGTTGTTTTTTGTTTGATTTTTCTACTTTTAGGCCTATATCGCTGGTACTACTACGAAACAATAGAAACCCACTGGTTCATTTTAAGCGCGTTATTGCTTTTCACTGCCCTCATAAAACCATCGTTGTTATCTAAGTTAAATTTCCTCTGGTTTAAATTTGGGATAATACTCGGAGCCGTGACTTCACCAATTATACTTTTCATGATTTACATTATAGCATTAGTTCCTACCAGCATACTCGTCAGGATATTCAGAAAAGACATTTTGAGCTTAAAATACGACGAAAAAGCAAACAGCTATTGGGTCGAACGTAAAGCACCTATAAACAGCATGAAAGATCAATTTTAGGAGAATCTATGTCCCTTCTCAATGAACTGTGGCGATACATGAAAGTGAGAAAGAAATTTTGGTTATTACCAATATTTGCGGTAATGGCATTATTTGGTGGGCTTGTCGTTATGAGCCAAGGTTCAGCTGTAGCGCCATTCATATACACTATATTTTGAGTTTAATATGTCTGTAATACTTGGAATATCCGCATTTTATCATGACAGTGCTGCAGCCTTGCTTGTCAATGGAAAAATTGTTGCCGCAGCGCAGGAGGAACGATTCACACGCAAAAAACAAGATGCGGCCTATCCAAGAAAAGCCATTGATTTTGTCCTGGAATTTTCAGATATCTCACTTAACGAGGTAGATGCTGTTGTATTTTATGACAAACCTTTTCTTAAATTCGAGCGTTTACTTGAGACATACATAGCATTTGCCCCAAAAGGTTTTCGCTCATATTTAACGTCGATACCAATCTGGTTAAAAGAGAAGCTTTTTCAAAAAGACATGATATTAAAGGAACTCCGTCGCCATGCAGGTGGATTCCCTGACCAGGAAAAGCTATTATTTTCAGAACACCACCTTAGCCATGCTGCTAGCGCCTTCTATCCGAGCCCTTATGATGAAGCTGTTGTTTTAACTATGGACGGCGTCGGTGAATGGGCCACCTGCTCCGTCGCAATTGGCCGAGGCAAGACTCTGGAAATTGTTAAAGAGTTGCATTTCCCTCACTCTCTTGGATTACTGTATTCGGCTATGACCTACTATTTAGGTTTTAAGGTAAACAGCGGCGAATACAAAATAATGGGGCTCGCCCCGTATGGCGACCCCAAATATACAGAACTAATACTTAGCAAGCTGATAGATCTAAAGGCAGACGGTTCCTTTCGGCTGGATATGCGATACTTCAATTACGCAACTGGCTTTACAATGACCAATAAGAAATTTAGTGAACTATTTGGTCACCCTGTAAGAGAATCAGAAGACGCATTAGATCAATTCCACATGGACATGGCAGCCTCCATTCAAAAAGTAACCGAAGAAATAATGCTAACGATAACGCGCTCTCTTGCTACAGAACATAACATCCCCAATTTATGTTTGGCAGGGGGAGTAGCCTTAAACTGCGTAGCCAATGGGGAAATATTAAAAGACGGCGCTTTTGAAAACATCTGGATACAACCCGCTGCCGGGGATGCAGGGGGTTCTATCGGCGCCGCCTACGCTGCCTGGCATATAGAATTCGAGCAACCTCGCACTACTTGCCCATCAGACAGAATGGAGGGCAGCTATCTCGGACCTGAATTTACACAAACTCAAATAGAAAACGCTTTGCGCTCGCTAGGGGCCGTATATGATGTTATTGACAGCGAAGACCAAATCAATTCCATTACAGCAAACGCTTTAGCTAATGGTAAGGCTGTTGGCTGGTTTCAAGGCCGCATGGAATTTGGACCTAGGTCATTAGGATGCAGAGCAATATTAGGAGACCCTCGTTCTGCAAAAATGCAGAAAACGCTTAATTTAAAAGTGAAATATCGAGAAAGCTTTCGCCCCTTTGCCCCTTCCGTACTTCAGGAAGACGTTGCTGATTGGTTCGAAATTGACGTAGACAGCCCCTACATGCTAATGGTCGCAGGGGTAAGCAAACGTCGTAGACTAGAGGCTTCTCCGAGCGCTGAGAAACTATTTGGAATAGAAAAATTAAACATTCAACGTTCAGAAATACCGGCTGTTACACACGTTGATTACAGCGCTCGAATTCACACTGTAAATTCAAAAACAAACGAAAAATACTACAATTTATTAAAAGCATTCAAAGACCTCACTGATTGCCCAGTCTTAGTTAACACGTCCTTTAATGTTCGGGGCGAACCTATTGTATGCACTCCCGAAGACGCCTTTCGCTGCTTTATGGGCACAGAAATTGAAATGTTAGTATGTGGAAATACGGTTTTGTACAAAGACAAACAAAACACGTCCCTGGCAGAAGATTATAAATCAAAATATGAATTGGACTAAATGATACGATACCTGGGTGGTCTAATTTATATAATAGCACTATTTATAATCGCAGATTTATCTGTAGGTTATGTATTGAATGACTCTGTCGCATACATTTGTAAAGACCCTGTACTGCATCACAAATATTGTCCAGGAAGCACCCGCACCTATAACATGGTAGAAGAAGACGGCGGCAATACATTCGAAAGTTACTGGAATCAATCTAGCATCCAAGTCCAGCACATAAACGAAAAAAACAGCACAACAAATTTCGAGAACTACGACCACATTCTAATTAGCGACTCATTTGGTGCTCAACGCCAAGTTGCATATGAAGACAGTATGTCCGCAATTATGAACGCCCAAGAAATCAATACCGTCCAGGTAGGGGCAGGAAGCTGGAATTTCCTTAGCTATCATAATTTCATTCTAAGCGAACAATTCAAACCAGGCGCAACAATACACATATTATTAATGGCAAATGATTTCTACTCTCGTTATGGCGGCTCTATACGGAACTACTATCGTTTTTCCGAAATTAAAGAAGGGATAATACGCTGGCCTAATCGAGAAGAAACAACTCGCGATACATTCAAAAGATTTCTATCTAACTTTTCATTTGTTTATCAAAACTTCGCACTCAAACAAAGTAAAAGTAACATAGCCGACGGAACACACACAAACACCTTTATTGACGTCGACAGTAACGTAACCTCAGCTGATTGCAAAGCGCTGAAGAATAACAAAGGCAAACTCCTTCCCCTTGCAGAGTCACTACTAATGCATGCTTATAGTAAAAACTGCTACGACAACAACCTGCTTGAGAATATTGAAATTTCTCAAACCCTTCTTCAAAACATTGAAAAATACTCAAAAGATAATAATGTAAATATAATGTGGTACTTCATGCCGAATGGCACATTCGCTGAAGACGAAGTACCCTTTTTTAAAGCGGCATATGGCCTTCATGCTAAAAGCAAAATCACATCCCTTGGTATTTCAAAAGAACTCGCGCGAGCCCTTGGTAAAGATTTACCAAATTTCGAAACGTCTTTTACTAAGTATAAACACGAAAACCCAAATGATATTCTATATTACCCTTACGATGGCCACCTTAATGCACGGGGGTCTAGGATTGCAGCTCTAGCGATAATCAGGCGAATTAACGAACAAAATAAATCGAAATAATGGCGGTTATACTTTTCGTCATTATTTCAAACCACATATTTTTGCCTAGCTTGCACTCAAAACAAAGCTATCAACGATTTTTGTAAGCTCATGTTTGTTGTTATTCAAAGCCAAGGCATCAAGTTCATTAAGCTCCGTAATATAGCTACGAATTTTCTCTACTTCATTCTTAAAAAGAAGGCCTGAGTCAGCTTTATTGCCTAAAGAAAACACACTATTAAAGTCCCTTGATAAAATAACTTGTGACGAGCCAAGCCTTAAATGCTCGGATAAAATCAGGTTTGCACTCAAAGCCCCCGTATTAAGTCTTGCAACCCCTCCAAAACCAAACTTTAAACCATTCTCTTTTAAAATATTTGATAAGTAGTCAACTAACCCGCCAGAAAGCAATTCAAACATAAACTGAAGGTTCAAACCAAGATGCAAGTCATTTAACCCTATATGGACCTCATCTATACCTTGTATTTTTAGTATCTCATGAGCTCTTGCCAAAGCCTGAGGCGTCTCCAACAATAGACAAACCTTCGTTCTTCCGGCAACCAATGTCACAAAAGCATCAACTTCAGTTGCTGTTTTAAACATCGGCAGCATCAAGATGTCTGCTCCACGCTCAACACAACTAGTGATTTCATTCTTACTACCAGAAAACAAAGGATTCACTCGAACCAACAGTTGAGAGTCTTTCAAACTTTCTTTCACTCGCGCTACATCATTTAGATTGTGATTGGAAATCACCGTATTTAAGTGTCCTTGGCGTTCGTTTTTGCCATTTATTTCCAAATCGACCATTACTCTATCAACACCGGCCTCATCAGCACAACGCGCGCGAAAAATATCATTTGTTATATATATAAGATCCATTAGATATCCACAAAATTTTCAAAAATATATTCAGTCGTTTCTTTTTTCTTGATAACCCTAAACTGATCCTTATTTTTTTCTGTCATCAATATTGGCACACTCGGGAGAATAAAAGGCGGCTTCATAACAATTGAGTATGATCCAACATTTTGATACTCAGCAAAATCCCCAACTCTTATATCTGCACGAACGTTCTTTGATAAATAATCTCCTTCTATACAAGTAAACCCACCTATATCGAATATTTTGTCCGTTGATCGCTTTTCCACTGAATTTGAGATTAACGTCAAGGGAAGGTTAATATTGCGAGCGCTAGGACTAATATTAAATATACTACCCGAAGCGGTAGCAATATTTCTTTCTCTTATGGTCTTTGTATTAATTATTTTAGTATAAAAACGGAAAGTGTTCGCAACAAGAGCCGTACCTGGCTCTATAAATAACACTGGGCGTTGCTCCTCATTAGGAAATGCATTACTCAAAGCACAGCCAATCACTTCTGCGTAGTCATCAAAAGAAGGTGGTGGAGACCCGCCGAAAAAATCCCAAAGCTCCTCTGGAACATCGCCAAAGAACCCCCCTCCAATGTTGATAAATTTAGGCGGAACAGTGAAATGCTCATCTATCAAGTCAAGCATTTGATTGATTCGTGTTCGATAGGTGGCCACAGCTCTATTCGGAAAGTGGCAATGCAACCCGGTCAACTCAACATTAGGTGTATCAGATATCATTTTGATTGAAGAGCCGAAAAAATCTTCGTTTATATCCATCCCAAATCTAGATACTAATTCATCATCTAAGGCAAAATTACACCTAATAGAAACTTCAAATTTTGTAGTACTATGAGTGTCAGCAAGATCCAACAGAATGTTAAGATCCCGCTGTGAATCTAGGTTTACAATACAGCCTTTTAGCAAGGCTTTTCGAAGAGACTTATCAGACTTATAAGGGCCGTTATATATAATTTTTTCATAAGCAATCCCAAGCATTTCAGCCAAATCGAATTCCATTTCTGACACAATTTCCGCAAAACCACCAAGCTCATTCACCAGTTTGCAAATAGTGGGTGTATAGTTGGTTTTGTATGAATAACCTATTGTTGTATTTGAGTACTTTGCATTAAATGCATCATTCAACCGGTGAAAATTATCTATAAATTGATCCTTATCAAAAACAAAAAAAGAATCTCCGTGTATTTCCGACAACGCATTTATCTCAGACCAATTCATAATCGTTACTCCTTATTCTCTTTCTCAACAGTGTCTTTCATCTTAAAGACAACCCCTACAGTTTTCAGTATGATAAATAGGTCGAATACAAAACCATATTTTTCAAGCAGACTTATATATTCAAGGTCAAACTCAATCTTTTCAGGCCAGTCCAAATCATTTCGCCCTGATATTTGGGCTAGCCCTGTCACTCCCGGCTTCACTTGAAAGCGGGACTTTAACCTAGGTGAAAACTCAGCATAATTACCGAGTTCATATGTAACAGGTGGGCGCGGCCCAACTATGGACATCGTCCCCCAAAGTACATTCCAAAGTTGGGGCAACTCATCTAGACTGGTGACACGCAACACTCTCCCGATCTTGGTTATTCTTGGATCATCTTCATAACTAAATAATCCAGTGCCCACTTCTTCTGCATCTTTAACCATTGTTCTAAACTTTCGCATAAGGAAATAAGCCCCATCTTTCCCTATTCTTTCTTGAGAGAAAATAACTCCGCCTTTAGAGTCAACTTTGATAAGAAGCGAAATCAATAGTAGCAGAGGAGAAAGTAAAACAATGGCAACAATACTTATACAAATATCCATCAGCCTCTTCATCACACTATTTATACTCATAGACCAGGCCACCTTATAGATCATTTACTGACGTAATCCAATCAGCACCATCTTGATTCGAACCATCAACAAGTCCGAAATAAAAATCTGATAACTGCTTTGTTATCTTCCCTACACTGCCACTTCCAATGGATATTCGATCAATTGATGTCACCGGAGTAAGCTCGGCAGCACTACCACACAAAAAAACCTCCTCGGCTAGATATAATTCAGTTCGATCAATATCTCTAATCTCAACCGTGAGCGACAGACTCTCACTTAGCTCAATTAAGGTATCTCGAGTTATGCTCTCAAGAATTGAACTTGTTACAGTTGGAGTAACCAGCACTCCATTTTTTACCATAAACAAGCAAGCACCAGCCCCTTCTGATACTTTTCGATTAGCTCCCAAAAAGATCGGTAAATCATAACCATTCCTAACAGCTTCAAGGTGTGCGTATCTTCCATTCATATAATTTGCACCAGCTTTAACTCTAGGGGGTAACGCGCTGTCAGCTATACGCTCCCAAGTGGAAATACATGCCGAGCGCCCAGAGGAATCAGATAATATATTTCTAGCCTTTTGAATGGGTGCAATAAACATATCAACAGGATCACTAGAATGCCAAGACCCCTCGCCCCCTATAAATATCGTTATTCGAAGTGCAATGTCACATCGATAATTATTCGCAACACACACATCTTTAATTGCCTGGCGGATATATGCATTATCATAAGGTAATGTTATTCCTATTAGCTTGCAAGATTCCTCAAGTCGTTTCAAATGTTCATCTAATCGAAAAGCATATAACATTGACGTGTCGCCATTCCAATAACACCTCACACCTTCAAAAACATTCAGTCCAAACTGAGCGGTAGGTGACAGTGCAGGTACCATCGCCTTATTTGCTGGAATGATTTTGCCACAAAACCAAATCGCCCTAGAACTATCGCATGTCGTCATCCCAAAATCCCCCTGAGATAATGATTATAAACTCCTCTGAACGCATATCTAAATAATATGGACAATCTCGAAACAAAAGGAATTGAATTGATCTTTAAAACCCTATAGAGGTATTTTGCCTGCACAAGCTTATTCTTAGTACTTCCACCTCTAGAATAAACGACCAAGCCTTCATTAATTGAGCTAAAACTGAAGTCATCTTTAATGGCGAGCCTGTACCAAAAATCAATATCCTGAGAAAACCTTATATCACGAAATCTATCGTGCCCCAGTAATGCCTGACTAATCACAACTGTTGAGGTGCCTATACCCAGCTTTGAAAATACCTGAATTGCATCACCGACGTCAGAAGCAGGCTCTATAGTTATGTTTGAATCTTCAAAGTTATACCCTGAACAAACAAAACTCCGCCCATTTTCTAGCAACGCTAATTGTTTAGACATTTTATGTTCTAACCAATAATCATCTGCATCTAGAAAAGCAATGTATTTTCCTTTCGCTATATCTAACCCAGTGTTACGAGCGCCTCCTGGGCCGGAAACATAGTTATTAGCGACTATGGTGACAAGATCAAGATGTTCACTCAAAATAGCTGCTGATATTTCTGCGTTGTCGAACCCCCCGTCATTTGAAATTATTACTTCAAAAGAAACATCTAGAGTAACATCCAACTTTTGATCTAACACAGAACGAACAGCTCGATCTATCAAATTTATTTCATTATAAAAAGGTATTACTACAGATATTAACATCGGCCACACCTCCAACTTTCAAATAACACATAAAAACTGCACCCACTATACGACCACAAAAACACTATCCCCCCCTCCTTCAATCATCCCGTCGCTAAAGCAAAAACACCTTCTTTGAAAGAAAAAAACGACATAGAAACAAAAAGAGAAATGCTATAAACACTGGGTCAATAATATAAAATATGTTAAGTGGTGCCTCAAAAAACGGTAAAATGAAGTAGGGTATGGCCACCATAGACAGTACATTGTAACGCACACCATTTTCAACATGATAAGAAATCGTTTTAGCTATGCAAACATGTAGTAAAGGAAGCATTATCACACCAAATGGAAAAATAGGCATATAAAACATAGATGCCAGGGGCCCAGGAGAAGCTCCAGCCCTTGCTATATAACCTTGAAAAACCGTAAGGAAATTCGATCGATTGACAGTATTAATCAAACCCGTCTCAAAATTCAATCCAGGTAATATCAATCCAAGTCGATTCATAACTGTATTTATAAAACCCTGAAAAGCATTAAAACTAGGAGTAGGATCAAAGATACAACAATCAAACAAAGTCGCCAACGAAAAAAGGGAAGAGGATACCCTGGCTACAATAAGCCCTATACTACCAACTAAATATGCCAGCCCCTCTTCTGTAAACAGAAACCCAAAACCAACTTTATTTCCAACACCCATAATAATAACCCCCCCTAGCACAAGTGGGAGTAATAATACCGCACCTAGAGTATAGTATATATTAACGCCTCTAAGCTTCCGCCAATATAGTTCAGGCTTAAACAACAACAACACCAAAAACACCATTGAAAACACCTGCAAAGATGAGTTAAGCGATAGCACTTGGGAAACGAGAAGTACCAATAAAAGCTTACGATTGATTTTTCCAATCGAAAAGCCATTCACCACATGAACAATGCAAAAAAGTATATATATGTATACCATCGGCTGAACAACAAACATTCCTTTTACTAAAAGCCCTGTATTCGCCAATCTATTTGTATGTCTAAATCCTGCATCATAATTAACATAGAAATAGAGGCAACATACAAAATATAGAACTACTAACGCAGCTACCACAAGCATCCCCCAGCGAGCGGGTAGCCTGCGAACCCTTACATAAGGCAATTTATCTAAAAAATAATAGACCATACTAAAAAAGAAAAAATACACAAAAAATGCGAGCAAAAAAGCAGCATAAGGCGAACCTTGATAATGATAGTATTGTTGGAATTCCGCTTCAAAAAATGGATATAAAGCAAGCCCAGGAAAATAAAACACTATCAATATAAGAACAAATGACTTTAATATGAAAACATTCCTATTTTGCATTCTGCCGCCTAACCCAAAACAAACAACAACCGAAGGTAACAAAAAGAAAAACCGGAACTATTTGAAATTCAATATCATTACCCAAGAAAAACAGATAATACGTCAGATAAAACATCAGCAATAAACAAAAAAACAAATTCAACCACAACCGTTTACCAGCCGCATACTGCACAATATAGCCCAACACAACCCTAGAAGACAATATAAAGCTAATCACGAACATTAAGCTAAAACTCACTTCATATACCAAACATACTATTGATGAGAACAGAATCGCCAAGAAAATCTGCAGCAGTAATATACCACCAAAAACTTTCAATCTTGCCTCATCTTCCGCATAAAGTTTTGATTCAAAAAGGAGAAGAGCCTGGCCTATAAAAAGAGTAAGGAAACCACTGGCGATTTGAATATCCGTATACGCAACCATAACTATACTATCGGAATAATTAAGAATCATCGATTGTGTAAGTACAAACACCATAAATGATATAGCACCGGAGCCAAACTGATAAGATTGAGCCTTATAAAATATCGAGAAAATAGCTTTCCTATATTTTATAACAATTGATATATCGATTTTTTCATAGAGTGTCAAAATAATTAACAATGATAACAATTCTATTAAAATATCTGGCCTAATACCACCAACCTCAACAATAAAAAACAAAGATCCGGAAATACATAACAAAAAATTAACGACTGTATATTTAAATTGCGCCTTCAAATCTTGCCGTGCCACACTCAACGCCAGCCTCAATGTAACAAGAGTTAATGCGCACGATGCCACTATATAAAAGCCACGATCAAAATAAGTCTCAAAAAAAAGACCTAATACGGACAATGGAACCAACAACAAATATAAAAAATCTTCAGAGACATTAACTAATCTATGCCTATTATTGTAATGGTGCACCCTCAATGCAGCCCGACTTCCTAGCTGTAACACAAAACTAACCAATACAACTACACTTTGAAAATCCAATATTTTGGGCAGCAATGATTCATCACCATTCAATCTAGCCAAAACGAGACCGACAGAAAAACCTAGCGAGCTCAATATCAACAAAAAAAAAGCTTTGAATTTTCTTACAAAAAAACTACTGCTATACTTCGCCACCAAAATTTACTGCCTCAGTTTTTGAAAGTGAGGGGGTATATCTCCATGCCAAAAATAGCAAAACAAAACATACCTAACGCCCCCCGAGAGGGGCTTTCCGCGATGCACCCCCTTCGTATCAGCAAAAACCAAACTTCCAGCCTTTCCTATGACAGATGAAATCTCACTACCTGTTTCTAATAGATACCGATCTATTTCTTCGTCCGTAAAACGATATTGTCCTGGTTTAAAAACACCTCTGACATAGCACTTTATCACTTCCCATTTACGTTGAGACCTCTTAACGAATTGAAATGGACCGTTCTCTTCCTCTACATCATTCAAATAACATATAGCTTTAAATTGATGCGTGACTGGCGAATCTCGATGCCACCCCCCTCCCGAACCCTTATTATTGTCCTTACAATTGATACGTGCAGCAAGCAACATGCCGGAAGGGGATGTCGTACCTGTGCAAGCGGCTAAGACATCTCTAAAATATGAGGTTTCATAGAAATTTTGGAATTTTTCATCTATATCATTGATAAAATAAACCCGTTGATCAGCCCCCGCCTCGTCAACCCATACGTTGCCCCCTCCTCCGTCAATATGAAAATCAATTGCCTCTCGAAACCCTTCGCATTCTTCTTTAGATAAAAAGTCAGGCCTAACATATAGCCCTTCCTTTTTCAAAGCCTGTGATTCAACATGAACCTCAGGCTTATTTCCAGCCTTGATAATCCGGAACTTCCTCAACATAAGTTCCGCAATTTCTTTTAAGATTGAAATTAAAAAAGCCATTCTAGCCTCCTATTCAGATTATGTCGCCCACAGCATAATCCTCAAAATACTCAAACAATTTGACAATAACCGCCTTCCTTTCCATCAAATCGGACTCGTCAGGCCTAAACAAAAAAACCTTTGTTCCTTCATATATTTTGGACATACTAAATACCGCAGTTGAAACAACAGTTGATATTGTTACCGGATTGATATCAAGCTCTGCCCCTACAAGCTCAATGGGATAATTTAGCCGTTTAATTGTTATAGAAAATCTCTCACCAATCTCCTTTAAGTTCTCTGAAGCTTCACCTCGATGGGCTATATACACCACCTCATCACCCCCTGAGCACCTCAAGTTATCTAACATTTTCTCAAGCAAACCAAAATATGCCTCTTTACTACAAATACCCTCTTCAACCAGCTTTCCCCCAACCACAATATTAACGTCTTTTTTCGCATCTACGTTCAAAAACTCCCTTAATGATATAAAATCATTTTTAATTCCATTTTTTATTTTGGATGAAAACAAACTAAAACGCGTATATATACTATTTTCATGCTCGTCAAATAGTGTAGCGACACCATCATCGAACAAAACCACCTTTGCTGTAGGTACTACATACCGGTATGCTTTAAAAACAATTGAATTTGCATCTCCGATAAAAACATGGCTTGCATTTAGAAATGGAAAAAAAAGCAATGCCAGCCCAACACATACTTTAAAACGATTACTCATATCAAAAGTACTTACAGAATCAATCTCAAACAATTTAATCAACTCTGTAAGTTGCCTGTCATTTTCCACACTTCCATTTAATCTAACTATAAGATGATAGTTTTGCACATCAAACAATGTTTTATATTCATAAAACTGCAACAGCTGAAATGGTGAATCAACATAAAATACACTTTTTTTATTTTTGTAAATATTCAACATTTATAGCCTTCTGTCTAAATTCATCGCAAAACTATCACTTTAAATTGATCCAATTCACGCTGCACAATCAGAAAAGGGGAATATGGAGAGTCCATGCAATAGCTATTCATATATCATACTTTCAGGGCCGCATTGATGCGACATCAGATAATAAGTTATATCTTCACATCTTCCATCTTGACTGGTGAAAACGCTTCTATTCGTTTATTTACGCTTACACCTATCAGTTGTTTCAACCATTTAGGCGGCAAACCATACCCAGGCCTTACACTCCGAATTGCATCTTGAGTAATAACATCCCCAGCATTTAACGACCTCACGAAATATAAGGATCTTCGAAACTGTACGTTTCCTTTTTCACTAGACTTTTGTCCATAGTCCACACTTCCCATAGCCTCCCATGCAGTTTTTGTATCTTTACAAAGAGCAGTCAATTCAACGGGTTCTATAGAAAAGCTATCATCAGGCCCTCCGCCTTTTCGATTAAGCGTAAAATGTTTCTCAATAATAGCAGCCCCTAACCCAATACTTGTTATTGCTGTTGCATTATCAATTGTATGATCAGATAGCCCAGTAACCAAACCAAACCTCTCTACCATATCACCAATTGTACGTAAGTTATAATCTCCGGGAGGAGCTGGGTAGCCACTCACACAGTGCAATAATGCCAACTCTCTGCAACCAGCACCTCTCGCCGCATCTACAGCTTCTTGAATCTCTTGCTCATTAGCCATACCAGTGGAAATTATCATTGGTTTCCCAGTGCTTGCAACATACTCTATCAAGGGTAAGTCAATCGCCTCAAAAGAAGCGATTTTATATGCTGGAGCATTCAAGTCCTCCAAAAGATCTACAGCAGTAGTATCAAATGGAGAGCTAAAAATGGTTATACCTAATGATCTAGCATGCTCAAAAAGAGGTTTATGCCATTCCCAGGGGGTATGTGCCTCCTGATATAGGTCATATAAAGTCCGGCCATCCCATAATCCCCCCCTTATGCGAAAATCATCTTTATCACAATTTAAAGTAATGGTATCAGGCCTGTATGTTTGAAGTTTAACTGCATCAGCCCCCGCCCCCTTAGCTCGAGTAATTATGTCCAATGCTTTATCAAGCTCACCATTATGATTAGCCGAAAGCTCTGCAATAATATATGGCTTATACGCTGAACCGATCTTACGCCCATTAATCGTTATCATTTTCATTTGGTTCAACCTTCCTTAATTCAATTGTATATTTATATCCATGCTGATAGAAAAAAGCTGGATACCTGTCAGGATCCATGACCCGAATTGTATTAAAAAGCTCTTCCAGTGTTTTTGTAGGATCTATTCGACTATCGCTCGGACTCCGTTTCCGATAATAAGTTAAACCACTCAGTTTAGACTGTGGCACTCCTACTATATTTGTTTCTGCTAAAACCAACGCCTCATCCATCAAGGACATTTCCGTCTCAAAAAGCGTCTTATGAATTTCACTATTTAAATGATGCGGCGGGACTTCGAAGCTCTTTTTAGACCAAATTGCTCCTGTGTCAACGCTATCCTCCGCCTCTAACAGACTTACAGTAACCTCTTCATCACCCTCCAAAAGCCCCCATATGTAAGGACTCCATCCTCGTCCTTCAGGTAAATCGCTAGCATGAATCACTAACGAGTGCATATAAAGGTCGCGTAAAGGCTTTGATATAATCTGGCCACATGAAATTAAGAAAAGAATATCGCCACCGACCAACTCACTCTTATCTCTACACATTTTGATTTCATGCGTTGAACTATGTTTGTT
Source organism: uncultured Gammaproteobacteria bacterium (assembly GCA_913063495.1). Taxonomy (GTDB): domain Bacteria; phylum Pseudomonadota; class Gammaproteobacteria; order Pseudomonadales; family Ketobacteraceae; genus 42-54-T18. The sequence goes on from CAJXXT010000010.1 coordinate 31,033, forward strand.
TACCCACTGCGATATCCATAGATTAATCGGATGTTCCGCACTGTCGCAAAGGATACTAATTTCCAAAACTCTCTCCAAATGCCATTTTTTCAACTACTAACGTTGAACCTATACCGTTTGTTAATTTTGCTGCATTTCTAGAGTAACTGGCTAATTTCCCAGGGTCATCTACGATAGTATCGACGATATCTTGAAAATTATTTTTCCAATTAGGGGTTTGAGTGTGACATATGTAGATTACCGCTTTAGCATCATGTAACCCTTGAGATATTGACAACTGATTATCGGCCAACGAAAATGCCAATGTCGTTAACCCAAGGCAACAACGCTCCCAAGATGTACTACCTGCTGCACCTATAGCCAAATCAGTATCAGCCATAATTTTCGCCATATTGGTAACATTTACTAAAACCTCAGTAATCCATGGCATATCCGCAGCTTGATCCCTAACTCTAGCCCGCCAAGGTGCATTTTCTCCCATCACTACAGATATCCTACAATTTTTTGGAAGATTGCACTTGATCAACCCGTCCAATACCTGCCCTGACATGTCATCTTTATCAATCCCTCCCATACTGACAAGTACGTTGCGTAACTTGGGGGGGGCCCTGCGCGCCATGCTAAACTCGCGTAGCTCAGCAAATTCAGGTCTCAGAAGAGCAAAACGGGGACCGATCAAGCATATACAATGCAAAGGGACTAGGTCAGTGTAATCACTCTCTGATCTCCCCAAATTTTGATCTAACAATAGTTCGCAACAATGAGAGCGATCAGCAATGTCATCAATTACCATTAATCGACACCCCTTTGGCCTCACGACCTCCTCCCAATGCACATCTAAAGCATAATGATCTACGACCAACCAATCCGGTCTCATTTCTTCCATAATCAAACTAGACTGCTGCGCATCATCTCGCCAGGAACAGCCAAGCCAAGATGAATGAGCAAGACACGAATCATCAATGGATGTGTTCAATCCTGCAATATTTGTTGGCAATAAATGAGACTTATAACCTTTACTTTTAATAAAGTCATTAAGATTGCCATTATGGTCACGCATGATAAAAAAACATTCATGCCCCTCTCTGACAAGGTGATCAGCCAATGTAACACATCGCATGACATGCCCTGTTCCAATCTGTATAGATGCATCTACACGAAAAGCTACCAACATGTCCAACCACCATCCACAACTACATTGGCACCGTTCACATAACTTGCAGCGCCTGACATTAAAAATACGACAGGTCCCTTTAACTCATTAGCCAGCCCAATTCTTTCCATGGGTACTTTTGATGCTAAAATACTCACAAAATCAGAAGCATCCTGTTGGACTTTAAGAGACGGAAATGGGCCTGGTGAAATTGCGTTAATTCTAATTCCTTCCCGCCCAAATTCGCATGCAGCATATTTTGTCCATTGAATCAAAGCAGCTTTAGCAGCCCCATAAAATGGAGGGTTGGCATTTTTTTTGTCAGCATAAATGCGCTGATCTGGGCTCACAACCCCATACATAGACGCTACATTTACGACTGAGGCCTCTCCTGTTAACTCGACCGATCTGCGCAAAGCAGGTAAAGCCGCATTTAATACAGTGTGGCTTGCAATCATTGTAACTTCATAGCTCGCTCTATAGCTATCACCATTAGATGTCTCAACTGCTCCAGATACACCCGAGTACGCATTATTGATTAGACCATGCAATGGTTCGTTTCCATATGCATCAAAATATTTTTCCACTGCTTTTGAGTCAGTAATATCAAAGACCGCCGACTGAGCAGAGAGTCCGTCATTGAGCAATTTTTTCACCAACTCATCTACTTGGGCAAGACTACGGCCATTTACGAGAACTGTCGCTCCAGCCTCACACAGACCGCGTACCATGGATGTGCCGAGGTATCCAGTTGCTCCGGTTATAAGTATGCACTTATCCGTTAGCGTAAATAGATTATTCGATTCAGACATAAGTGTACTTATAACCTCCAAAGTGAGGGGTTTAACGTATTTTCACTAAGAATTGGGCGATGTTGTTCAATATGAGCCATCTGGTCAACAGTTAGTGCTGCAACATTAAACTTACTCAAGCTATCCATAAGTTGGCTATGGGTTTCAATACCAACAACAACTCCATCAATCCAACTTTTAGCGGCAACATAAGCTAAACATAATGATTGAATATCCAAGCCCAAACTATTAGCTTCTTTATCCAGCCAATCAACGACCTTTTTAGGTTCAGTACAATTTGCTTTATTCCAAAGCTCATGCGACTTACTTAAAAGTAACCCTTGAAGATAGGTGCTACGCACATGCACAATCAGATTTCGCTTATCACGAGCGTGCTTAATCTTAGGGATCAATTCAAGCCAACGGTGATCAAGTAGGTTAAAAGGCAACTGAACAAACGACACCAACTCACTATCCAATACCACCTTTAACTCTTCAGGGCTTTGAACAGACACCCCTACTCGCTTAATTAAACCTTGATTTCGAAAACCCAAAAGGCAATCGATAACAGCACCACCCCATGCGGTCAAATGAGCTGCCCGATGTAGCATTAATACCTCAAGGGATTCTTGTTTTAATGCGTAGCATGAGTGGAATATACTTTTCTGAACCGATGCTTTAACAAGCTGCTTGCTACTGTCTTTACTTAATTCATCCAATGGAGAAAGTTTTGTGACTACACAAACTCGTGATCCCCAGCCCTTCGTCAGAGCTTTACCAACTACGTCTTCACTTTTTCCATATGCACGGGCCGAGTCAATCCATTCAACACCATGAATAATCGCCGTTTTTATAATTTCTTCTGCTTCACCTTGACTTGGTATTCCTGATGTATTCGATATACCATAATCCAGCCCTAACTGTGCAGTACCGAGAATAAATTTCCGCGCAGATCTGCCGGTTGTCGGTTGAGATGATCGCCCCTTTAATCGTTCCACTAATGCCAAAAAACCTACATTTTCTGGCTCAGCTACCCCCCTAAAAACGGAACTCATATTCAGGTAATCATCAAAAGTATCAACTGTACATCTAAAATGCCCCATATTGAAATTTCTGTAGGCAGTAAAATAGCTTCTTCCAAAACGATTGATTACCAAAGGAGTTACATGCTCTCGATCATATTGTGAATTGGTTTGTTGATGAGCATATCTAAGATGGCCAAGCCTAGTTACCTCCGCGGTCAATCCATATGGCAAACCCGACTCATCACCCATACAGCATAAATACCCTTTGTCTTCAACCAAAAAAGCTTCAACCATTTCATCTACAAACGCTCCATCTGGAAAAACATTATCTCCAGTAAGGCGAACGACTATTTGATCATCGTCCATTCCACTGAGAGCTTTGACAAAGCGCTCCAATGTATTTTCAAGACTCCCTCTGAAATATTCGACCTCACAGCGAGCCAACTCATCGCATAAAGTATCGTCTGATTCTTGATTGGAAGTCACTACTAAAACACGTCGGCCTGAATTGGCGGCCCTGCGTGCGGCCAGAACAACCAGCGGCAACCCATTTATAGGCAGCAACACCTTTCCCGGCAATCTCGACGAATTCGTTCTTGCCTGAAGTACAACTGTCACCCCCATACAACATCACTCTCAATTGCCTTCGCAAGGGCAAGAACAACATCCCTCTGCTGCTCTAGTGTCAACAAAGGGTACATAGGCAAACTAATTGCCTCTGTGTAATAGGATTCTGCATTTGGAAAATCCCCTACTTTGAACCCCATCTTCTGATAGTATGGCTGCGTGTGAACTGGGATATAATGCAAATTAACACCAATTCCCAGCGCTCTTAATTCTTCAAATACTTCTTTGTGAGTCTTATTAATAGCATTTAGCTTCAATCGAATAACATAAAGGTGCAACCCTGAGTAGCTATCAGAGTGTTGCCATGGCAGAGTTATGGGTAAAACTTTAAGCAATTCGTTATAACGATCTGCAATCTGGTGTCGACAAGATACAAAATGATCCAATCTATCCATCTGAGATATACCCAGCGCTGCTTGTAGCTCTGTCATTCTGTAGTTATAACCCAGCTCGATTTGCTGGTAATACCAAGAGCCATCCGGCTCTCCAATCATGAGGGCTGGGTCACGAGTAATACCATGACTACGATAAAGAGACATCTTCTCGGCTAGTAAATCACTGTTAGTTAATGCCATCCCACCTTCAGCCGTCGTAATAATCTTAACCGGGTGAAAACTAAACACGGTAATGTCACTATATCGACCAGCACCAATAAATTCGTCTCTATACTTACCACCAATCGCATGAGAGGCATCTTCAATTATACTAAATCTGAAGCGTTTACTTAATGCTCGGATCGCAAACATATCACAAGGTTGACCGCATAAATGCACAACAACAACAACTTTCGGGAGTTTCCCGTCCAGTTCTGCTTGATTGAGTTTTCGCTCTAACGATTCTGGGCAAATATTGTAACTACGAGAATCAATATCAACAAAGTCAACCTTTGCTCCGCAATATAACCCGCAATTTGCAGAAGCAACAAAAGTGATAGGCGTAGTCCAAAGCCAATCCCCCTTTCCAATGCCAAGTGCAAGACACGCAATATGAAGTGCTGATGTTGCACTATTAACCGCAAGCGCATGACTAGCCCCAACATGCTCAGCAACTACTTTTTCAAATCGAGGAACCATTGGCCCCTGAGTCAAAAAGTCAGATTTTAAAACATCAATGACAGCATCAATATCATTCTGACTAATATCTTGGCGTCCATAAGGGATCATGAATTTAAATGCTCCCTATTTTTTCATGATTTATTTCAAGCCAAGTCTGCAGGTCATCATCACTCATCCACTCAGGATTATTATCACTCGCGTAAACAAATCCCTCTGGCACCTTCACTCCGTCTTTAATACGATTTTGATCTGTGGCCCAATTATTAATTGTTGGTAAGATTTTGAAGTGTTCAGAATATTCATATGTATAATATGCATCCTCTGCACTAATCATTTCTTCATGTAATTTTTCACCAGGTCGAATGCCTATCACTTCCTGTTTCGCTAACGGTGCAACAACTCTAGCTAAATCAGTCATTTTCATAGAAGGGATTTTTTTAACGTAAATCTCTCCTCCTTCCATATCATCAAAAGCATGCCATACCAATTCAACTCCCTCCTCCAATGAAATCATAAAACGTGTCATACGTTCATCAGTAATTGGTAAAACCCCTTTGTCTTTAATAGACATAAAGAACGGGATAACAGACCCCCTAGAGCCCATTACATTGCCGTAGCGAACCACAGAAAAGCGGCTCCCGTGTCCACCGGCATATGAGTTTCCTGCAACAAATAGTTTATCCGAAGCCAATTTCGTAGCACCGTATAAATTTATAGGGCTACTTGCCTTATCTGTTGATAATGCAACAACCCCCTTGACGCCTTTGTCTATGCAGGCATCTATTAGATTCATAGCACCATTAATGTTTGTTTTCACGCATTCGAAAGGATTATATTCGGCGGTCGGTACTATTTTTGTTGCTGCTGCGTGAACAACATAATCAACATCATCCAACGCTCGATACAAGCGATCTTTATCGCGAACATCACCAATAAAAAAGCGGACGCGAGAGTCACCGTCAAATTTCTTTGCCATCTCCCACTGTTTCATTTCATCTCGCGAAAAAATTATGATTTTCTTCGGGTTATACTTATCCAATGTCATAGGAACAAATGTATTGCCGAATGACCCTGTACCACCTGTAACCAAAATAGTTTTATTTTCAAACATACCAACACTCCCAAAACAAGTCATCCCCAAGAAGATTGACTACGTCACTATTCAACTTAAATATCCCGAATTTCAAAGCTTACAATAACTATATAAATACAGAGCTGCCATTCTTTACTCTAACCCTTGCTTTTCCCAAGATAGAATCGTACAAGTGTAAAAAACACACTCAAAAAACCACCCATCACAATACCAAACACAACAATCAAAATTCGTTTTGGTTTATGTTTTACAGCAGGAACCTTAGCAGGGCTTAATGTTTTAAAAACATACTCACTCGTAATCTCAGCAAGCATAAGCGTCTTTGCTTGTTCTTCTATTAGTTGGTAAAAAATTGTTTGCATTTCCGCAATACTAGTTCTGTTAACTTGCTCTTTTAGGTAAGCAATACTGTCCATTGCTTCCCTTTTGTCTTCTGCTTGAATATGTTGATTAATTGCATTTACCAAAAGATCAACCCATTCCTTTGCTACAAAAGGAGAGTAGTGCTCCACCGATAGTGATATAAGTCCAGTTTTCTGATCTTGGTTTATATTAATTCTATTTTTTATTCTTCCAAATAACTCCCAGCTTGTAGGAGCGGAGGTTTCTTTAGTTTCGGAATCAAAGTTTCTTACCCAACGAGATGTTTCTTCATCATATAGCTTATCATCAAGAATCAGAGTGTTCTTTGCTTTATTCCAACCTTTAACTGCAAAGACTTCTACTTCCAAATGATTATTATTAATAAAATTTTCTAAAAAGCCCCATGTCTTTATCAGCTCCATCGCTACGACCGACTTATCGCCTCCGTTCGCCCCTCCCAAACTAACCCCAGCCAGAGACGCCAAACCACCAAATTGCCCAGCCAATGACGATAACGATGATGTGTTAGAAATCGAAGCTGGCGCTAAAATAGCTGTCGCTTGGTATATATCAGGCTTAGAAAGCGCATAAAAAATTGCTGCAGCAGTGAAAATGCTCGTCACCCCGAGAATAAGCAATTTACCTCTCCAAACAACCAACCACAACTCTAAAAAATCGACTTCTTCTGCAGATGAGTCTACCGCTAACGTCTCGCTCATTAAAAAACCCCAACAGTATTTAGTGCTGCAACAGTTGTCGCTAACTGGAACAAAATTTGACTAACACTAGACCAATACACCATGGGACTTGCTGAATATACATCATACGGAACAATAACCGTATCCCCTGGGCCTACCTCGGTATTATGCTTCACAAACCAGCCGTTTTTAACTGCAGCTACTTGGCCATTCGCCCGAATCACATAGATTCGACCATCGTCTGCTCGAGAAGAGTAACCGCCACTAATATCGATATAATCAAACACATCACTATCTTTGTCATAAACATGGGAAGTCGGAAACTGAATTTCCCCTAAAACAGAAACCTCTGGGTTTTTCGGAGGAATGATCAATTGATCTTTATCTTTTAGCTCAATATTAAATGCGGTTAAACCGTCAATTGAAGCTTTATTTCCTATAATACCTGGCAAGTCAATTACTAAACGCCCCATTGCTTTTGCGTCAACTAATTGAGATAACAACGTGCCGCCCATAGCTTCGCTTTCTTTTTTTCCATTCGCGCTTTGGGAAGACTCCAGTTTTAACTCTGCAACATCACGTTCAAGCTGCCGCTTGAAACGTTGAAGTTGCTCTTGCTCTCTTTTTCTTAGACCTTCTCTCAAAAATATTGCAGCGTATGGTTCCGCATATTCAGTCAAACCACCAGCTCGAGATACCAAATCAGAAATAGTATCTCCTTTATAAATAGGATACACACCGGGAAAGTTAACTTCACCTTTAATGCTAACCGTTTCTTTCTCATTCCAATTTGGAATTCGCTTAATATATAACTGATCCCGTGATGCTAGCAGCGTATTTACGCCACCGTCCTTTGCAGTCAAATCAAGCGCCAATCTCTCAAATGTTTGAAATTGATTCTCATTTGTATCCAGTCGAGTTATTTCTGCAGCTAAACCAAAAGCCTGTTCCTTAAACCCACCTGCAAGTGAAATTAAATTCTTAACAGTCATTTGCGGAATCAGTGGGTACGTTCCGGGTGACTTCACGTACCCTGACACACTGATAACATTTAAGTCCTCTTTTTTATCGGCTTGTTGCTGTAAACGCGCAATAACATATGCCAATGTCTTTGCACGATTTTCATTCAAACCAAATAGAATCAATTCATCCTTTGGTGAAACAACTCTTTTCAAGTCATCTTTCGTTAACGAAATAAATTCGACGCTTGTTTTGCCTGTAACCGGCGTCTGGTGCACTAAAACAGCCATATTCACGTCAGTTTCTGGCCGGTATGAACGGGCAGCCTGCAAAAGTCCAGCTACAGTCATGCCTTTATATATAGGGTATTCACCGGGAATATAAACATTGCCTTTCACTATCGCGGTGTTTGCGTATTCCCCTGCTTTCACCTGAAATTTAATCTGATTATTTATCGCAGCTATCACTTCACCACGCTTATTGCTGACATCAAAAACCCAAAGAGTATCTCTTGGCTTTAATCTAATATTCGCCGCTGATTGAGGCTGCTGAATCGCCCGACCCAAATCAACCTTAATAACTTCAATGTCTCGATTGGGTTGTTTTTCTCGCTTGATCAATGCGTAATGTAAATCAGGGTTCGGTAATAAATTTTGAATAGAGGGCAATAAATCAGAAACACGCAAACCCTTCTTCCAAGCAAAACCACCAGGGCGCTTTACGTGCCCCTTCAATACAACAGTATTCTCAACAGTATCCAATACCGAAAACACTTGAATAACGTCGGCATCTCTTACTTTACTGTTTTTGCCGTTAGCTTTAGTCAGGTTCACATCAACAACTGTTCGAATACCTTTTGATCCAATTCGCTCAATTCGAGATACAGATGGGTAAGCAGTCGGTAGAAAACCACCTGCCAATTGAATCAGGTCACTTACTGTATTACCACTGGCCCGAGCTTTCAGCTCATAGATGGCAGGACGCTTCACCTCACCTGCAACACCTACCGTCTGACCAATAGGTGGAATAAAAATCACGTCCCCTGGCAACAACCGCTGGTCTTTACTCGTATCCCCATTTAACAGCAGGTCATATAAATCAAATTCACCAACAAGCGTTCCTTTGCGTTTTAACTGGATGTGGCGCAATGATCCTACTTTGGTAATTCCTCCGCTTGAAAACAATGCATTGGTAATCGTCGATAGTGCACTAACCGTATAAGAACCCGGTCTGTATGCCTCACCCAGTACAAAAATACGTATAGAGCGCAGCGCCCCCATCGTTACCGTAGCTTTCACACCGATCATCTGCTGATTAACTGAGTTTTTGACATGAGCCTTAAGCTCACTGAACATCATGCCGGATACGTGCATAGGGCCTAGCTGTGGGAACGCAATAACACCCTCACGGTTGACACTTAATTCATGTGTCGCGTTGTCTTTACCGTACAATTGGACAATAACGCTATCACCTGGGCCTACAACATAATCAGAAGAGACCGGTATGTCTGTAGCAGGGGCAAAAGTTGTTGGAGTACCTGCAAATAAATCATAGCCATATTGCTTCAAAGCTTTAGCGGCTTTTTCTACTTTCTTCTCGCTAACAACCACTTGGCTATTAGCATTCTCTTGGATTGCGGTATCTTTTGCTGCGACTGGTTTGCGAGGTTTTACCGTTTCAAGAGCCTGAACCGGCGCAGAAGCAGCTCTACCAGCCCCTCCTCCCAAATCCACCCCAAATTGCTTTGCCAATCGATTACGTTCGGCAGCAGGCATCTGTTTAAACATTTCAATTTGTTGAGGTGTTGGTGAAATTGCATTCGCAGAAAGAGGATGTCCAAACAGGACAAACAAAAAACAAACAAACAGCCGCTTTGATGCGGCTACCCTGAACAGGGTATTCAATACGTGGGTTGTCATATAACGTGTTCAGCTTGGTCAAATAGTAATAAGGGCGATACCAATGAAGTATCACCACATGCCTATTGCCGTATCAGGCATTTCCCCAAAACATCGATGAAAACTACCGTCTTTGCGGCTTAACGTTTATATCTATCAAATGTTTTAATTTGTAACTTTATGTAGTTAAGTAACCTAGCTGAGTATCGACCTGAAAATTGATTCCTGCAAGTTTTTTATTGAGTTTTCAGATAGATACGTTGTTTAGGCATACAGCTTAACTAATTAGACGAAATAATGGCAGCTACAGACGGGCGTCCACATCATCAGCATCAAATAAATACTTGATGTCATAAAACACACTCGCATCGACTTTACCAAGGGCCCGAATCGCTCCCGCTCCAGCATCTTTAAACTGCCTATGTGCAACCGCAATTACCATTGCGTCATAATGATTCGCTTTCGGCGCTTCTACAAGTTGAAGGCCATACTCATGGATAGCATCTGCTTCATTCACCCATGGGTCATGCACATCAACACAGGCACCGTAGCTTTTTAGCTCATCAATAATATCTACAACCTTAGTGTTCCGAATATCTGGGCAATTCTCTTTGAATGAAAGCCCCAGGATTAACACTTTTGATTGCCCAACATGGATCTGCTTTTTCAGCATCAACTTCACTAACTGAGATGCGATATACTCTCCCATCCCATCGTTGAGCCGCCTCCCTGCTAGAATGATTTCCGGTCTGTAACCAATTTCTTCAGCTTTATGCGTTAAATAATACGGATCCACACCAATACAATGACCACCAACCAACCCAGGGCGAAACGGTAAAAAGTTCCATTTGGTACCCGCAGCTTTCAACACGGCTTCAGTGTCGATATTTAACCGATCAAAAATAAGGGCCAATTCATTGACTAGCGCGATATTTACATCCCTTTGGGTATTCTCAATAACCTTTGCTGCTTCCGCCACTTTAATTGAGCTGGCTTTGTGTGTTCCCGCTTCAATAACACTGAGATAAAGCTGGTCAATAAATTCCGCTATTTCTGGCGTTGACCCTGAAGTCACCTTTAAAATATTGGTCACTCGATGCGTCTTATCGCCAGGGTTAATGCGTTCGGGGCTATAGCCTACATAGAACTCTTCGTTAAAGCGTAAACCAGAGGTTTTTTCTAGCAGAGGCACGCACACTTCCTCCGTTGCCCCAGGGTAGACAGTTGACTCATAAACAACCACATCCCCTTTAGATAAAACCTTACCCAACATTTCACTGGCTTTTACAAGAGGAGTCAAATCGGGGCGTTTATGGTGGTCTATTGGGGTTGGGACGGTAACAATATAAACATTACAACTAGCAAGCTGTGAAGGATCGCAGCAAAACGATAGGTTCTCAGCCTGTTTTAACTCTTCAGTGGAAACTTCTAGTGTTTTATCAACATCATGAACCAATTCATTTATACGTTCAGCATTAATATCAAAACCCAGTGTCGGTATTTTCTTCCCAAATTCCGCCGCAAGCGGCAACCCAACATAACCCAACCCAATTACCGCTAGCTTTACATTTTCAATCATCAAAAAAGACCAACCTTCAAAACACGTTTACATTATGTTCGTCAGTATTGGCCTTAGGGTTAAAACACGCAAGTTTTTTAGTGGTTTTCCAGACAGATAGCACCTGTTTGTAAAGTCTTGAAAAATGAATTACTCCGCCTCTTTCACTACCACATTAGCAACGATATCATCCGCTGGTTTAACTGCGGTTTCTTCTGGAGAAACCTCAAGTTGTTCGATTAACATCTCTATACCATTTTTCTTAATCTCTTCAGCACTGGCAGACTTGAAGCTTTGCAGCACACTAATACCTTCAACAATCACATCATACACTTGCCATTGATGTGTTTTCTTATTTTGGTACAGTTTATAGTCAATCAAGTAAGAGCTTGCTCCGCTCAGTTCTTTAACCGCACTTTTAACCAAAACAAGATTGCCTTTTTTATTACGTCGCTCACCCGTCACCTTTAATACATAACTCTTACTCGGGTCATACTGAGACACCATCGCTAAACTGACACGCTCTTTAAACGCTTTGGTATAACGCTCTTGCTGATCTTCGCTGATCTTCTTCCAATGCTTACCTAATACTTTCTTGGCCATTTTATCAAATGCTACATAAGGGGCTAGCACTTCATTGCCTAGAGCTAACAAATAACCCCGATCTGCTTCGATTTTTTCCCTATCAGCCTGAAGCTTTTCATTCATTTCATTGAATAAATTTTCAACTAACGTACCTGGGGGCACTTCATCAGCCGCTTGAACAACACCCGCCAGAGATACTATCCAGCCGAGCAAAACCGCGACTAACACACGAGGTAAAAAACGATGATTATTCACATTAAAACTCCCTATTCATAATAAGCCGCATTGTACACATTCCAATCATTCGATGCGAATCACATTATTGGAATGGTATTTTTCACATATGACCTTAAGTGGAGCTTAGGGTACAAATAAGGCCATACAGATTGCTCTATATAGCCCTATAATACTACGATACAACGCATATGTGATGCACTAAAACGCGTTATTCGATAACAATAACTGCCTCGTTTTTAGCGACCGTTCCAGCCCCAATACCCTTAACATCTGTCAGTTCATTTAACGTTTTAAACTGCCCATATTGCTCACGATGCGTAACAATTGCCTGAGCTTTCTTTAAGCCGATGCCTTTTAGCGCTGCTGATAATGCTTCCGCATCGGCTGTATTTATATTGACTGCTTGTTGTGTTGAAAGTTGCGTTGAAGATTGTGTTGAAGGTTCAGCGGACTCAGCCATTACTGAACTTGTACTAACCATACTTCCCATAAAAAGCAAAAAAGAAGCAACTACTATCCTTAGGTATGTCATTGTTTGATCTCCATTATGATCATTTTGTAAACTATTATATAAATAGCATTAAAATCATGTGCTTAATGCACAATATAGAGACACTAGGCACACAAGAAAAGTCAGGCTAATGAAGTAATAATCTCATCTAACGCTTTCTGCGGGTATTCTGCTTGTGTTATTGGGCGTCCAATCACCATATAATCAACACCAACTTGTAACGCCTGGGGGGGTGTCATTACCCGACGCTGATCCCCAACATCAGCCCCAACAGGCCGAATTCCCGGTGTAACCAGTGCAAAATCTGACCCTAACTGCATTTTAAGCATTTCAGCTTCTTGTGCCGAACAGACTACGCCATCCAATCCACTGTCTTTTGCCAATCTCGCTAAACGCGAAACCTGCTCTTCTGGGCCAACGCTAACACCGATACCTTTCAAATCATCTGCATCCATGCTGGTCAATACGGTTACCGCTATCAGCAAAGCGCCAGAGCCCGATTGCTCAACAGCCACTCTCGCCGCCTCCATCATACGAGCACCACCGGATGCGTGAACATTCATCATCCACACTCCCATGTCCGCTGCTACACCACAGGCTTTTGCTACGGTATTGGGAATATCATGGTATTTGAGATCCAAGAACACCTCAAACTTCCGCTCATGAAGCGCTTTAAGCACTGCGGGGCCTTCTCGCGTAAATAGCTCCTTGCCCACTTTGACTCTACATTTATTAGGGTCGAGCTGATCAACAAGCTCTAATGCATTACTTAGATAAGGGTAATCCAAAGCAACAATAACCGGGGACATAACAGGAGGAATAGCAGGCGGCACAGCCGTAGAAGAGTTTGTCATAACGTTCACACACTTAATTAATAGTCTTATTTGGTAGGCTTTTACTCTCCTTCCAAACCGTGGATAGGTTTTACTGTACCCCACCCTAAACAACTAGGGCAGTGCCAATGCAGGGCTTTGCCATCAAACCCACAAGTCTTACATTGGTAGATAGGTTTATTGTGAATCATTTGTTGCGTAAATGCTTGTAACAATGCCAAATTTTCCTTGGCGGGGCCTTCTGTATTGGCAAGATGAAAATCAATCAACCGATGAAGGCCTCTTACCGATGGGCGCTTTTTGAGGTATTCCGATAAAACATAGGCCCCTTCATAATCCCCCTCCAGCTGGCGAAGTTTTTCTGAAAGTGCAATAACAATCGATATAGCAGGATGTTGTTCCAGTAGCGTGAATAGGTATTTTATATATTCTCTCGGCTCATTCAGCGCTTCGTAGCTTTTTTCCAACAGTTCTAACGTCTCTGGAGAGTAATCATTATCTTGATGGCGAACTCTTCTTAAGCTTTTAATCGCATCGCTGTATTCACCAGCATCAAACTCAAAGCTCCCTTGCAATAAACTTGCTCGCACACTGTTTTTATCCACTTGCAGCGCTTTCTTCAAATGGCGGCGCGCATCCACTATATCCCCTAATTTATGAGATTTTTCTGCCATTTCGCAATAATAATGGGCTAGCCGGCGTTGTATTTCTGTTTTACCTTTTCCAATGAGCACATTGCCTGTTTCGACGGCTTCATCCCAGGATTTCTCTTGCTCATAAATTGACAACAACAGTTCCAGGCTGCGCACAACATAAACACTATCTTCCGTTACCAATTCTTTTAAAATACGTTCAGCACGGTCTAACAGCCCTGCTTTTAAATAATCTCGAGCTAATTCAAACCGGACGGTGTTTTGCTGTAACTTTGAAAGCGTTGGCCTAGCCAACAGGTCTTGATGAATACGAATGGCGCGATCGACCTCTCCTCTTCTACGGAACAAACTGCCCATCACTAAGTACGTATCCACGGTATCTGGATTCACATCCAGGGTGCGCATAAATACCTCCATCGCCTCATCTTGCTTATCATCTAACAGCAAATTCAAGCCAAGAAAGTATTCTCGTGTTATAGGATCCGCCCCCAAGTGTGCAGGTTTTTTCTTTCTTTCTGCTTTGCCCAAAAACCAACCAATTACAATGGCTAGAAATAATAATGAGCCAACCACTAAGTCCTTCATCTAGGGTGCATCTTTCAGCGATAGGCTTCTAAGATGGTCAAGCTGCTTTTTATAGCTGTCGGCATCTTTGCGCGCCCCGCGAAGCTCTATTGATTGAACAAAAACATAAGTAACACACAGCAACGCACCAAAGACTAATCCTAAAAAGAAGCAATATAGGATCAACCGACCAAGGGGCAACGAAAATGGGCCGTAAAATAACAAATCGATGGCAACAGTAATCCCGTCGTTCGCCATCATAAAGGCACCTCCCACAGCACCAAAAATTAATACTGCAGAAACAATTAACAAAAATTTCAATTTACCCATAAGCCCAACAATACCTAAATAAAACGGACATAAAAAAAAGCGCCATGATGACGCAATCATGCCGCTTTTCTCAAATACAATTCAAGGCTTTTTACAACTATTCAACAGGCTTAGCCATTCGATTGACCGCTTAGTTAGCCATCGGTGGCATCGGGTGTTCATTAACCCGTTCTCTAAGCTCTTTTCCAGGCTTAAAGTGAGGAACATATTTACCGGTTAAATCCACCGACTGCCCTGTTTTTGGGTTACGCCCCACTCGAGGAGAGCGATAGTGCAATGAAAAGCTACCAAAACCGCGGATTTCTATACGCCCGCCAGTCGCCAATGTTTGAGACATTTCCTCAATCATTGTTTTTATCGCCAACTCGACGTCTTTCTGAGAGAGCTGCTGTTGCCGGATGGAAACACGCTCAATCAATTCTGATTTAGTCAAAACTCAACCCTCTTTTGTACTTAACCAATTGAGAACCTTGTATTTATTAAGATAACCTAAGTTTCGAATATAGCAAACTATCCGTCCAAAAAGGTGTAATTTGCTGGTTTTGTGCCATATTAAGAACAAAATTATCTAAAAAAACCGCTAAGTTCGTGCTTTTGCTCAATTAATTAGCCTAAAAGAGCCCAACGATGATCATTATCCCTGCTGAAAAAAGTCTAGACTGGCGTCGAGCTCCGGTGGTGACGGGTTTATTGATTGTGTTTAACCTCTTGATTTTCTCTTTATGGCAATCTCAGGATGCACAAAAACTTGAGGATATAGCGTCCTATTATAGAAGCAGTGATTTACCAAGAATGGAATACTCCGTTTTCATCAGCTACTTGTATCAGTCTCGTCAAACGGAGCTTGCCAAAGACATTGAAGCTCGTTGGGATAAGGGGGACAAAGAAGCCATTTACCCTTATATCATCTCTGACCTAGGTTTTATCCAAACACTCAACCGCACGGACATCTCGTTCTGGGGCGGGGAGGAATATGATATATGGCTAAAACAACACCAAATTGTTGAAAAACAAATTCGTGAGCTGAGTTTTATTAAATACGGTTTAACACCCACTGAAAACCGTCCTATCACCTACTTCACTCATCAATTTCTACACGGAGACTGGAG
Source organism: uncultured Gammaproteobacteria bacterium (assembly GCA_913063495.1). Classification (GTDB taxonomy): domain Bacteria; phylum Pseudomonadota; class Gammaproteobacteria; order Pseudomonadales; family Ketobacteraceae; genus 42-54-T18. Next base: position 47,076 of record CAJXXT010000010.1, read on the forward strand.
CCACCTTATCGGCAATATGGTATTCCTAGCGATCGCTGGTTTAGGGGTTGAAGCAGCAATCGGCTCTTTCCATTTTTTAATTGCTTATATCGTTTGTGGAGTATTGTCAGGTTTGACGTTCACTTTATTTAATGGTGCTAGCACCATGCCATTGGTGGGTGCCTCCGGTGCAATTTCCGCGGTACTGGGCATGTACGCCGCCATCTATGAGTTGCGCAAAATACGGTTTTTTTACTCCGTGATTGTTTATTTTGGTTATTTCACGGCACCAGCCTTGTTGATATTGCCGGTATGGATTGGTATTGAAATTGTACAGTGGGTTCTAAACCCAGGCTCCCACATTGCCTATACTGCTCACCTCGGTGGGCTCATTGCAGGAGGCGGTATTATTTTCTCCCTTAAACGCTGGCTTATTCGCATCGATAAAGCCGCTCTTGAAACAGGGGCAACGGATGAAGATAAGGAATATCGAGAGCAACTTAACGATGCGTTAAAACAATTGGCAACGTTTAATTTTGATAGTGCAAAAAAGAAGTTTATTGCACTATCAAAGCAGTATCCTGATGATATCGCCGTTAAGATCCAGCACTATCATCTGGAAAAACTCTTTCGAAATCAAAAAAGCATCAATCGATTGGCATTCGAAATATTTCATCAAGGTATTCACCAACCACATTACCTACAGCAAATTCACGACCTGTACTGTGAATACTTATCTCAAGAAGAGCCTGCCCCAGTCCCTTATGAACTCGATATAAAACTACTTCTAGCTTTTATCAATATCGGTCAATTGGATACCGCTAGAAAACTCACAAAACACCTTATTACCGACCCCAAAAAAGACATCATGTTAGTAAAAGCACTGAATACTCTTGCCAGCGCCCTGGAACGCCAAGGGCAGTCTGATGATGCGTATCGCTTTCAGAGTATGGCAAACGAACTACAGTCCAGTTTTTCATAGATACCGTTTACAGCCCCCTGACCAAAAGTGACTGTAAAGTCGTAGTTTTGGTCATTCCTAGAACCACTTGATTTCGATAGTCTTCTTATTCACATTACGCAACAACCTCGGAGCCACCTATGATAGATTGGAGTGAACCACAGCGCATGATGAGAGATGCCGTGCGCAGTTTTGTGGAAGCAGAAATCGCCCCCAAGGTAGAAGAGCTAGAACACGGCGATACGCCGCCCTATGACGTTTTACGTAAAATGATCAAAACCTTTGGCATTGACGTTATGGCCAGAGCGCAGTTTGAAAAAGCCATCAGCAAAGAGAAGGCAATCGCTGCCGGCGAGTACGAGCCAAAAACCTCTAGCAAAACCGATGAAGATAAAGAGATGATGCGAGGCGAAGAAACCGCCATGAGCCTTATCCCTATCATCGAACTCTGTAAGTACTGCCCAGGAATGGTAACCGCCATGGGGGTAAGCATGGGGCTCACCGCTGGTGCCATTATGTCCAAAGGAACCATTGCCCAAAAGGAACGATGGGCGCCTGAGCTGCTAACACTTGAAAAAGTAGGCGCCTGGGCAATTACCGAACCTAACTCAGGATCCGACGCATTTGGCTCAATGAAAGCAAGTTGTAAACGCACGGATGACGGTGGTTATGTCTTAAATGGCAACAAAACCTTTATCACCAACGGCCCTTACGCTGACACTATTGTCTTTATTTGTAAATTAGACGAACCCGGCGTTGAACCCAAGCAACGTAAAGTGCTTAGCTTTATTCTAGATACTGGTATGCCAGGGTTAGAGCAAAGTAAACCGTTTAGAAAAATGGGTATTCACTCCTCGCCTACTGGAGAGTTATTCCTACAAGATGTCAAAGTCGGGCCTGAGCGATTGTTAGGTGAAACGGAGGAAGTATCCGCACGATCCGGGGCAAAGGATACGTTCTCCTCTGAGCGTTCCGGTGTTGCCGCTATGGCCTTAGGTATTGTTGAACGTTGCCTAGCCTTATCCATACAATACTCCAAAGAACGTGTTCAGTTTGGTCAGCCCATAGGGCAGTTTCAATTAATCCAAGCCAAGCTTGCAGCGATGGAAATTGCGCGAATGAACCTGCAAAACATGGTATTTCGCTATATTGAACTGTCAGGTAAAGGGCAAAAACCAACATTGGCAGAAGCCTCAGCAATGAAGTTATATGCGGCAAAAACAGCGGTTGATGTGGCATTAGAGGCGGTACAAATCCATGGCGGTAACGGGTATATGGCCGAATATCATGTTGAACAGCTTGCACGGGATGCAAAAATCCTCCAAATCTATGGCGGCACCGATGAGATACAAATCACGCATATAGCGAAAGATTTGTTGTCTCGGGATTAGTATCACAACATTTTAACGGTCTACAGCTATTAGCGGGATTTTAAATCTCGCTAATAGCCCCCTCTCCCACCAAACGTCTCTTCCCTTCATTCTTCAACGCACACTTCCCTCACTTCAGGTATACTGCCGCGCATTCCCTGTTCTATTACCTGTTCTAGATTCAACCCGCTTTAAAGGAAGTTTCCATGTCCCTACTTCGATTACGTGATATCACTGTGAGTTTTGGTGGCCCATTACTACTCAACCACCTCAACCTAACGATCGAAAAAGGCGACAAGTTATGTCTTGTAGGGCGTAATGGCTCGGGAAAATCAACATTATTAAAAGTGCTATCCGGTGATATAAAACCTGATGAAGGCCTGATCGAATCCAGCGGCAATGTCAGAATTGCCCGTTTAGAGCAAGACGTACCTGATACTGGAGAGGGCTCAGTATTCCACGTTGTTGCCTCAGGCTTAGGTGATATCGCCCCTTTACTCGACGAATACCACAGGGTCATCCACTTAGTTACAGAAGACCCAAGTGAGGAAAATCTCAGCAAACTTGAAGTCACTCAACGTCAGTTAGAAGCAAAAAATGGCTGGGAGCTCGAACAACGGGTTGAAAGCACCTTGTCTAAGCTAAGTTTGGATGGCGATATGATGTTTGCTGACCTCTCTGGAGGAATCAAACGCAGGGCATTACTTGCCAAAGCATTGGTTCAAGAGCCTGATTTATTATTACTTGACGAACCGACCAACCACCTGGATATCGAGTCAATACAATGGTTAGAAGAGTTTCTTGCCAATTACCAGGGTAGCCTGCTGTTTATCAGCCATGACCGCTCCTTTCTTGATAAATTGGCTAACCGCGTCATCGATCTAGATAGAGGTAAGTTATCTGACTGGCCCGGCACCTATCAAAATTATTTACGCCGCAAACAAGAACAGCTTGAAGCTGAAGAGAAGCAAAACGCTCTTTTTGATAAAAAACTATCTCAAGAAGAAGTCTGGATACGCCAAGGTATCAAAGCCCGCCGAACCCGAAATGAAGGTCGAGTTCGCGCGCTAAAGACAATGCGTCAAGAACGATCCGATCGTCGTAACGTGCAAGGCAAAGCCAGCTTTGTAACACAAGTTGCTGATCGCAGCGGCCAAAAGGTTATTGATGCAAAGAATATTCAATTTACCTATGGCAATAAACCTATCGTTAATGATTTAACCACGTTAATTTTACGTGGGGATAAAATCGGGTTAATTGGCCCCAACGGTGTCGGTAAGTCCACCTTGCTGCACCTGTTACTGGGTAAACTTGAGCCTCAATCCGGTAGCGTTGATCTTGGTACCAACTTAAAAATTGCCTATTTCGACCAACTTCGAGATCAATTAGACGAAACGCAAACCGTTAGAGAGAATATCGGAGAAGGTAGTGACTCCATTGATGTTAATGGTCAAACCAAACACGTTATTGGCTATCTGCAAGACTTTTTGTTCACCCCAGATCGAGCTAACACACCCGTTAAGGCATTATCAGGCGGTGAAAAAAATCGCTTACTATTAGCCAAAATATTTTCTAAGCCCTCCAATCTAATGGTTATGGATGAACCCACTAACGATTTAGATATAGAAACCCTCGAACTGTTAGAAGAGCTTGTATCGAGCTATACCGGCACCCTATTACTGGTTAGTCACGATCGAACATTCATCAACAACGTGGTAACCAGCACCTTAGTATTTGAAGGTAATGGAGATGTTAATGATTACATCGGTAGCTATGACGACTGGATACGCCAACGACCGGAAAAGGGAAAACTGAAAAAGGCCCCCGAAAAAGCAGTCAAACTAAAAAAAAGTACGGACAACACAACAACAAAACTCAGCTACAAAGAAAATAAAGAATTAACGTCACTGCCCAAGGACATCGAGAAATACGAAACTCAAATTGCATCAATCCATGAACAACTCGCTGACCCTACGTTATATCAGCAAGATCCCAACCTAGTCAGCGATTTACAAACAGAATTAGCAAAGGTCGAATCTTTATTAGAAACCGCTTTTGCTCGCTGGGAAGAACTCGAAGCAAAGCAAGAGGGAAACAGCTAGACGTTTTTGCATCTCTAACTGGAAAAAATGCGCTTTTGGTCTAAACTGATTATAAAACAATCAGTTACAGACCATTCTATTCGATTTCTTTGGGAATATGCGCATTTTGAACAAGTTTCACCTCTTTCTGCTGTTACTCATCGCGAGTGCAGCAATCAGTGCATTGCTACTAGAGCTATCGCCATCAGAGCTGTGGACAAGCCTTGGTTTATTCGCGACCGTTATCGCTGCTTATATTTTCATTCATAAAGAGCAACTAGTACCCCCCAAAATAACTGATATCGTCGAAGAACCTGAATTTTTACCCCTCCAGGATACCAAACCACTCAAAGACTCCATGGGTATCATGCATCAAGGCCATGATGAGATCCAAAAAGATCTAAGCTTTCTAAAAAATGCGATTGACGATAGCACCTCTCAATTAACCAGCAGTTTCTCTGGTATGTCTGCAACGTCCAATGAAACCAATCAGTTAATAAACAAAGTTATGGCGTTGGTTACTGGGCATTCTCATGATTCAAACACAGGGAACGCCGATGAAGAAGCTGTAACGGTTGAAAAATTTGCCCGAGAAGTCAGTGAGACATTATCTGAATACGTCAACCTACTTGTCGACGTTAGCGACAAAAGCATCCAGGCCGTTCACCATATTGGGGACATGGTCACCGAACTAGAGCAAATGTTTGGGCTTCTTAACGAAATTCGCAATATTGCAGAGCAAACCAATTTACTTGCCCTCAATGCCGCGATCGAAGCCGCTCGAGCCGGTGAGGCAGGAAGAGGTTTTGCCGTTGTAGCCGATGAGGTTCGCAACCTATCTCAACACACCAATAACCTCAGCGATCAAATTCGAAATCGCGCAGAAACTGCACAAAGCACCGTCACCGAAGTCAAACGCATTGTTGGGGACATAGCCTCCATGGATCTTAATAACGCCATTGATGCTAAAGGTAATGTGGACACCATGCTCGTTAGTTTAGAAGATATGAACAAGTCCATCTCCAACACAATGAATGAACTTAACGGCCTTAATCAACACGTCAACCAAGACGTTAACCGTGCGATTACAGCATTACAATTTGGTGATATTACGGGCCAGGTAGTTTCTCAAATAACAGCTAAGCTTAATCAACTAGAGCTTATTAATAAGCAATGGGACAACCTTATAACAGAGAGTCACTTTACCCAGCAAGCAAAAAGCACCCTTGGTGAACTTGAAAGCTTGGTACTCCATCAACATCAAAATATGGTGGAAACCTCAAAAGGTTCGGATTCCGATAGTGATATCGACTTGTTTTAAACATGACTAACCATTAAGACGGAGCAACACTATGCCGGTAGAAAGTGCATTATCCAGCGACAACGCAGAACTCACCATTAGTATTGTGGGTCGATTTGATTTTGAACT